>CAVWXQ010000047.1:0-20096 GCA_963759005.1 uncultured Gammaproteobacteria bacterium | reverse complement strand
AGTAAAAACTATGCACTTTAGTGCAAGACTTTAGTGCTGCTGTCATTCCGACAGAGTATTGCTGTGTTTTTACAGTGATGCGACGAGGAATCTTAAAGCTCTGATGGTATCTGAGCTCTTTAAGATCTCTCCCTATGGTCGAGATGACAGTTACTAGAAGCGGACTTTTAATCACTCTAGAACAATCTATGGTCTTTTAGTTCATAGTTGTTGAGTTAACCGGACGCTGCTAGCAGTACGCTAAGGATGATACTAACTGCGTAGTTTATGGTTTGCGTCTTAGGTCAATAACTTCCCTCACGATTTGTTATTATGCTTCACTTCATTGGCTAATTATATTTTTAATAAATGTCTACTAACGCTTCAACCAAAGTCATCATTGCTGCATTACTGGGCAATGGGGCTATTTCAATCACCAAGTTTTTCGCTGCTTTTACGACGGGTAGTTCAGCGATGTTATCCGAAGGCATCCACTCACTGGTTGATACCGGCAACCAGATACTGTTGCTTTACGGCATGAAGCAGGCGAAGAAACCGGCTGATAATGAATTTCCATTTGGCCATGGCAAGGAGATTTATTTCTGGAGTTTTGTCGTCGCTATTCTAATTTTTGCAGTTGGTTCAGGTGTTTCGATATACGAAGGCATTCATCATGTAATACACCCCGTTCAAATCGAAAACCCGATAGTAAATTATCTTGTTCTTGGTTTTGCCATGGTGTTTGAAGGCGCGGCCTGGTTTTTTGCCTTCAGGGAATTTGGCAAGGTGAAGGGTAAAGCGGGTTATCTAGAGGCGGTGCAGCGCGGTAAATACCCTACTATGTTTGTTGTATTATTTGAAGATTCGGCTGCTTTGCTGGGTTTGTTGATAGCATTACTGGGCATCTGGCTTTCTCAGATAACCGGTATCGCTGTATTTGATGGCATTGCATCTATTATGATTGGTTTAATTCTCGGTGCTACTGCAATATGGCTGGCGATTGAAACCAAAGGATTGCTTATTGGAGAGGGCGCTAATTCAGAAGTGGTTGCCAGTATTCGGCAGATTGCTGAATCTTTTACAGAAGTTGAAAAGGTTAATGAACTGCTTACCATGCACATGGGGCCTGAGTTTATTTTAGTCAATATCAGTATACGCTTTAAGCGAGGGCAGTTAACACGCGAAATTGAAGCAGTAATTCAAGATATAGATTCTGTTATTAAAGCAAAACATGGTTTCGTGAAAAGAATATTTGTAGAAGCTGAGCCAGCTTAAGCCGAATATTTCAGAGAATTGAGCCTGTTTTACGCGAGTATTTCATAGAATTAGGTAAGATTTACAGCTTTTTTATGAAATATTCCAGTTAATTTGCGAATAAACTTAACTTTTAAATAAAACTTGTTACTATGTCCGACTGGGAATGGCTTTAATGAGGATGGAAAGATGTTGAATGGAACATTGAATTTGTTAATGGTGAGTTCTTTTGATACCAGTAACTGTATTAAAAAGGCTCTAGAAACGCATTTCTCTGATTTTTGTATTCATCGTGTCGATACAAAATATGCTTTGTCACTGGCACTAGAAGATAAACAATGGAATTTATTATTTAGTGAGATGGAGCTAAGTGATTTTTCCGCAAATGAACTGCCAGAAATACTTGAAGGATATGATCTAAACATTCCGGTTGCTCTCATTGCTGGCACAGATTCTGTAAATGTGGCGTCACGCTGTCTCGAATATGGCACCTGTCAGCTAATTCAATGTGATCAACAGAATTTACATTATTTACCCGCGACAGTCAGCGCTTTACTCAAACGTGCCGAGATGAATCGGCTAAAAAGCCTGGCTGAACAGAAACTGATTGAAAGTGAAGAACGTTATCTTGATATCTTTAATAATACCAGTGACCTTATTCAGTGCGTTTCGCCGGATGGTTCTTTCATCTATACCAATAATGCCTGGCGTAAAGCCATGGGTTATACCAGTGAAGAAGTCCAGTTGCTCAACTTGATGGATGTACTGCACCCTGAAACCAAAAGTTGCTGCCAGGACCATATTGCACGGTTACTGGCAGGTGAAAATTTACCCGCTATTGAATTTGATTTTATCACCAAATCAGGCGGAACCCTGCATCTCTTTGGTGAATGTGGCTCGATTGTTAAGAATGGTGCAGTCACCTCAACGCGTGGTATTTTCAAAAATATTACAGAGACAGTACGTGTAGAGCAGGCGCTGAAAGATAGTGAAAGGCGATATCAGTTACTGTATGACCTGGCACCCGATATTTATACCACCATAAATAGCAGTGGAAGAATTCTTTCGATTAATCAGACAGGCGCTGATGTGCTTGGTTATTCAAAAGAACAGGTGATCGGCCAGTCAGTTGAAATCATTATACATCCGGAAGATCAACAACGTGTAATTGCACATATAACGGGACTGTTTAATAGTGAAGGAGATAATAAAGGTATTGAATACCGAAAAGTAAGAAAAGATGGCAGTGTGTTTTGGGTGCACCAGTGTGCAAAACTGGACCAGGATAAAGGAGAACCAAGGTTACTGGTTGTGTGTCGGGATATTACCGTGCGCCGCGAATTACAGGAAAAACTTACTTTTCATGCAACACATGATTCGTTAACAAAATTAATTAATCGCAGAGAATTAGAGAGCCGACTAAAAAGGCTTTTATCTGATATGTCTGAGCATGATTATCATGTATTGTGTTTTTTAGATCTGGATAATTTTAAAATTATTAATGATGTAAATGGACACGCTGCAGGTGATGAATTATTGCGGCAGATTACAGGAATACTGCGTGATAATATCCGCTCACGTGACACACTGGCCAGAATAGGGGGGGATGAATTTGTTGTGCTGATGGAGCACTGTCAGCTTGATGTAGCAGTAAAGCTTGCAGAAAAAATTCAAAAAATTATAGACGAATATGAATTTAACTGGCGAGCACAAACATTTTCAATTGGCGTAAGTATTGGAGTTACTCGTTTGCAACCTTATAAAACGGTCGAGCTTGTTTTAAGTGCAGCGGATGCTGCCTGTTATAAAGCAAAAGAGAATGGTCGCAGCTGTATTCATGTAGATGATAGTATGTGAGAATTTTTTGAAACGCATAATCGTGGACTGGCTCTGTAGTCTGGATAAAGTGTTTCGTCCAACATTCATACTATTTTGCTCTTGCTGTTATCTTCACTGAGGGTTGTCATTTTTTAACAAGTCGTCATTTTCAAGGTTATCGTCATTAAATAAACCTTCGTCATCAAAAAGTTCGTCTTCGGTAAAAGCTTCTGGCGGGTTGCCGTCATAGATTAAAAATTCACGTCGCAGCATCCAGGCATCACGAACAAACGCATATTTATCAGGAACAGTGTCATCCAGTATGTTGCCGGCTTTTATTAATCCGGCACGTATATCAATATATTTAATGGTTAAAGTAACCAGGCTTTCAGTTAAGGTTTGACGTCTGAAGATAGGATCAAAATATGTCCAGTCTACGGCCAGACCTGCCGTGTCACGTACGGTCAACGGTCCTAGAAATGGCATCACCAGATATGGCCCGCTGTTAACGCCCCAGACGGCAAGCGTTTGTCCGAAGTCTTCATTGTGTTTTGGCAGGTCCATGTCTGATGCAACATCAATTAAACCTAATAAACCAAAGCTGCTGTTAAAAACAAAACGCGCAGAGGTAGCAGCCGCTTCTGCAAGTTTAAATTGCAGTATTTCATTAAAGAACACTACTATGTCATCAACATTGCTGAAGAAATTGCTCACAGCTTTACTGGCTATATTGGGCATAATAAAGTTATAACCCTTTGCTACCGGTTTTAATGCGTATTTATCAAAATTTTCATTGAAGGCAAACATGCTGCGGTTAAAACTTTCAAACGGGTCATCTGGATTGGGTGGTCCGCTCATAGTAGCGCAGCCACTACTTAATAAAAAAGCAATAAAAAGCAGTAAGCATGGTAAAGAATATTTATGGTTATTAAAACTATTCATTGCGTATCATGCGATGAGCCAGTTCGGCAACATTTTTTGAACCTCTGCCGCCACCTAATTGCTGGCGAATTAAGGAAAGTTCATATTTCATCGTTTCATAGTATTTTTTGTCATTCAATAATCGTAAAGCTTCTTCTGCTATAGCAGAAGGGACAGCGTTTTGCTGAATAAATTCTTTTACAATTTCTTTTCCGGGGATTATGTTAACCAGGCCGATGTGTTTGATGCTGACCATTTTACTTAAAATGTAATGACTTAAGGCAGCGATTTTGAAAACAATCACCATAGGTACTTCCAGTAAACCAATTTCCAGTATCGCGGTCCCAGATGCACTAAGAATAACATCACAAGATTGAATGACATCATAAAAGGGTTCTTTGCTTGTGGTAACGTCTAATTCTTTCAGGCTGGTGTTAAACGGGTCAAGGTCTTCCTGTTTAATGGTACTGGCAATGGGCAGTACAAATTGAATGTTCGGCTTGTGGTTTTTAATAAGTTTTGCGGTTTCTAGTAGAATGGGAAGTACACGCTTGATCTCACCACTTCGGCTGCCGGGAAATAAGCCCAGGGTTGTTTTATCGTCGATTTTTAATTGCTTGCGAGCCTGTTGTTTTGTTTTGTCGGCAATGACTTCATCGGTAAGTGGATGCCCGGTAAAGGTGACTGGCACATCGGCGTCTTCATATAACTTTCTTTCAAACGGCAATATAACCGCCATGTGATCGACAATTTTTGCCATCTTGTAGACACGTTTCGGTCGCCATGCCCACACCTGGGGGCCGATATAAAATAAGACTTTAATGCCACGTTGTTTGGCGTATGCGGCCAGTTGCTGATTAAATTCCTGATAGTCAACAAGAATCAGAAGAGCGGGTGGGTTTTGTTCGATATAATTTTGCAGGCGAGTTAGTTCGGCTTTAAGACTGCGATATTTAAGTAAAACTTCAACTAGCCCAACAACGGCCATTTTATTGATGTCGGTAAGAATTGTAACGCCTGCCTGGCGCATTTTTTCACCACCCATACCGATAAAAGTCAGATTATTGTCGAGTTTTTTAAGTTCTTCAATCATTCGCGCAGCATGTGCATCGCCCGAGGCTTCACCTGCGCTGACAAAAACGGTTTTGTTGCTTGTGTTAGATGGCACTGTGTCTCTGTATTTTATAAAAAGCTACAAATATCTGGCTAAGAGTTTATTATTGTATTTTATTGTATAAGGGAATCTCAGTCTGAGTTACATATAAATATAGAGATCCCGATAAATTTGAATTGAGATATTACCTGAATGAAAATAACATTGCTGGATGAATTACCCGTTATCAATGGTTTGCTGGCAGGAACGGATGAAGCCGGGCGCGGACCACTGGCGGGTAATGTGGTTGCCGCGGCAGTTATATTAAACCCGGTCTTGCCGATTTATGATCTTGATGATTCTAAAAAGCTTTCTGAAAAAAAACGGCAGTTATTAGCGATTGAAATCAAAAAAAACGCCTTATCGTGGTCAGTAGTCAGTATTTCACCGCAACAAATTGATGAAATGAATATTTTACAGGCTTCACTGTATGCCATGAAAACAGCGGCTGAAAAACTGAAGGTGAGGCCTGATCACGTGTTTGTTGATGGCAATAAAACGCTGGTCGATTGCTTCTGTGACAACACTGCCATTATTAAAGGTGATTCTCGCGTTGCTGAGATAAGTGCTGCATCCATTCTGGCTAAAGTCGAACGTGATGCACAGATGCTGGAGTTGCATAAACAGTACCCTGAGTATGGTTTTGATCAACATAAAGGTTATCCCACAAAAATGCACCGTGAAATTTTAAAAGAGATTGGGCCCTGTCAGGAACATCGTCGCAGTTATGCGCCGGTACGTCATGCTATGGTTATGCGTGATGAAAAACAGCTCTAAAGACTATTCAGGTAAAGATAGCGTCAGGCTGCTAGTCTCATATTTTACTGTCGCTGTCATTATTCTCGTCAGTCGGCACAATTGCTTATTTCACTACTGTATCTTTCAGGATGAGTGTATTTTATAGACAAAATATTTCATTCTGATTGCTCTAATTTGCTGTTTCCTCGGGACTGATTTGGTAGACTAGCGCCTCATCCAGCCAGAGGTTCATTAGTGACAGCCCAGCCAAGTTTTATTCACCTGAGAGTACATACAGAGTACTCTCTGGTCGATGGGGTGGTGCGTGTTAAACCTCTGATGCAGGCGCTTGCCGCGGATGAAATGCCGGCTGTAGCCCTGACTGACCAGAGCAATTTATTTGCCATGGTCAAATTTACCCGCGCCGCGCTTGGCGCTGGGATCAAACCCATTATTGGCGTTGATGCGCTAGTGCGACATGGTGATGACCAGGAAGCACCTTTTCAAATGGTATTGCTGGCGCAGAATAAAGAGGGCTACCTCAATCTTTCCCAGCTTATTTCCAAAAGTTACCTGGAAGGCCAGCACCGTGGACTACCTATCATTCAGGCAGAATGGATTGAACAGCATGCTGAAGGCATCATCGCTTTATCCGGTGGACGGCAGAGCGATATTGGCCGCGCCTTAATGGCAGGGCAAAGCGATTTAGCCCAGCTGCGATTACAGTCATGGATGTCCTGTTTCAAAGACCGTTTTTATATTGAATTACAGCGCACTGGTCGTGAAAATGAAGAAGCGTATATCGCCGAGGTCGTTGAGCTGGCCATAACTCATGATGTGCCAGTGGTCGCAACCAATGATGTACGCTTTTTAAAAACCGATGAATTTGAAGCACACGAAACGCGAGTCTGTATTCATGATGGCCGGACACTGGATGACCCGCGCAGGCCCAAAAATTACAGTGAACAGCAATATCTGCGCAGCAGCGAAGAAATGCAGGAGCTGTTTGCAGACATTCCCGAAGCGCTGGCAAACACCGTAGAAATTGCCAAACGTTGTAACCTCGAAATTCAGTTAGGCAAAAGTTTTTTACCGCAATTTCCCATTCCTGAAGGTGAAACAGAGTCCAGCTATTTCTGCCGTGTATCGCGAGAAGGCCTGGAATTAAGGCTGAAGGTATTACTTGATGAAAATGCAGAAAATTATGCCGTCTTACGTAAACAGTATGATGATCGTTTACAGGTTGAGCTTGACGTTATAAATAACATGGGTTTTCCCGGTTATTTTTTAATTGTTGCTGATTTTATCCAGTGGTCAAAAGATAATGGTATTCCTGTTGGACCGGGTCGTGGCTCTGGTGCGGGTTCGCTGGTTGCTTATGCGTTAAAAATTACTGATCTTGATCCACTAAAATTTGACTTACTGTTTGAACGTTTCCTGAATCCAGAGCGTGTCTCGCTGCCGGATTTCGATGTTGACTTCTGCATGGAAGGCCGTGACCGGGTGATAGATTACGTGGCACAGAAATATGGTCGTGAAAGTGTCTCACAGATTATTACTTATGGCACCATGGCAGCAAAAGCGGTGGTCCGTGATGTTGGTCGTGTGATGGGTCAGCCTTATGGTTTTGTCGACCGTCTCGCCAAGATGATTCCGTTTGAAATTGGCATGACACTGACTAAAGCGCTGGAAGAGTCGGAAGATCTTAAAGCCGCATATGACAATCAGGAAGAAGTGACGGTAATGCTTGATATGGCGCTGTCACTGGAAGGGCTGGCAAGAAATGCTGGGAAACATGCCGGTGGCGTGGTTATTTCCCCCACCGTATTGACTGATTTCAGTCCGCTTTATTGTGAGGAAGGCGGGCACAGTATTGTTACCCAGTTTGATAAAGATGACGTCGAAGCCGTCGGCCTGGTGAAGTTTGACTTTCTCGGGCTTCGCACCTTAACCATCATCGACTGGGCAGTGAAACACGTAAACCGTCGCCGCAGTCAAGCCGGCGAAGCTCTAGTAGAAATCGAACATTTACCACTGGACGATAAAGCCACCTTTGATTTATTGCAGGCGGCCAATACGACTGCGGTGTTCCAGCTTGAATCGCGCGGTATGAAGGATTTGATTACCCGATTATGTCCGGACAGTTTCGAAGACATCGTGGCACTGGTGGCGTTGTTCCGGCCTGGTCCATTACAGTCGGGCATGGTGGATGATTTTATTAATCGTAAACATGGCCGTGCTCAAGTCGATTATTTCCATCCCGATCTTGAGGCTGTATTAACACCGACTTACGGTGTCATTTTGTACCAGGAGCAGGTGATGCAAATCGCGCAGGTGCTGGCGAATTACACCCTCGGTGGTGCCGATATGTTACGCCGCGCCATGGGTAAGAAAAAAGCCGAGGTCATGGCTGAGCAGCGTGAGTTGTTTATGAACGGTGCCGTGGCACGTGATGTGGATGCAACACTGGCTACTCACATTTTTGACCTGATGGAAAAGTTTGCCGGTTACGGATTTAATAAATCGCACTCAGCCGCTTATGCATTACTGTCTTATCAAACAGCATGGTTAAAAGCACATTATCCGGCAGAATTTATGGCCGCGGTGTTATCGGCTGATATGGATAACACCGATAAGGTGGTGGGCTTAATTGAAGACTGTCATGAGCAGGGTGTAAAAGTATTGCCGCCTGATATAAACCAGTCCATTTATCAATTCAGTGTGCCGGATGAAAAATCCGTGCTTTATGGTCTGGGTGCGTTAAAGGGTGTCGGAGAAGCTGCGCTTGATGGCATCATAAGCGAGCGTGATGCTAATGGAGAATTTGCTGATCTATATGATTTTTGCCGACGCAATGATACTCGCAAAGTGAACCGTCGTGTTATGGAAGCGTTAATAAAATCCGGCGCCATGGATTCACTAGGACCTAACCGTGCCAGTTTAATCGCCAGCCTGAGTAATGCTGTTCAGCTCGCCGAACAAAACCAGAAAAATGCCAGTGTTGGCCAGCATGATATGTTTGGTTCTTCTGACGAGCCTGATGCACATGCCAATGTACACATTGTTAAAGTAGATGACTGGGATGATGAACTTCGTCTTGCCAATGAAAAAGAAACCCTGGGTTTATATTTAACCGGCCACCCGATTTCACGATACGAAAAGGAGTTAAGACGTTTTACCGAATGTCGTTTTTCAAAAGTACCTGACCTTGTGCCTGAAAGTGAACGTAGTGGTCAGGGCGGAGGCGGTTTTGGCGGTTATCGTAAAAAGAATAAAACACAATATTGCCTCGCCGGATTACTAATAGGCATGCGTGTACGTAAAACAAAAACCGGAAGCAAAATTGTCACCGGTGTTCTCGATGATAGAACCGCACGAATAGAAGTCGTTTTATATGAAGATGTTTTTGAGCAGTACGGTAGTTCACTGGTTAAAGACAAAGTCTGTGTGGTTCTCGGTAGTGTCAGTTATGATGACTTTAACGCCGCTTATTCAGTCAATGCAAACACCATTTACACCATTACGCAGGCAAGAGAAAAATTCGCCCGAGGCCTGCAAATAAAACTCGATAGAAGCAAAGCCAATGGCGGCTGGTCAGACACTAAGGTCACGCAACAATTGACTGAAGTGTTACACACCTATCGAGAAGGAAATTGCCCGATAAACATCCAGTACAATAGTGGCACAGATATATCACAATTCGTATTAGGAGAAGAATGGAACGTCGTACCCTCGGATGACCTGTTAACTCGACTGGACAAAGTGTTTGGTTCAGAACACATAGAAATAATGTATTGATGAAAATAGTTGTAAGTTAGATTTGTAAGCTACTAGTAGAAACAGTAGCTAAAATACAGCCCAACTTTGCACTAAAACCTGGCACCTTCTGTTGTCATCGCAATTGTATAAAAAAATTGTCATGCTTTGCTCGCAATGACAAAGTTCATACGTAACTAATTACTTACAACTTATAACTTATTACTAAGCACTTCCTATGCGCCACCACGCCCGGAAATTAAAATATCATTTATTCAAGCCCCGTGCATGGCGCACTAACTCGGTTTTCTGGGGTGGTGCGATACTGGTCGGCCTGGTTGCTGCGATTTTTGCTTTATTAGCAGATCAGGGCGATCAGCTGTTTCGAAGAATAATTGCATACAATCAATACCTGCCATTGTTTATAACACCAGCAGGTTTTGTACTGACTGTTTATTTAACCCGAAAAATCTTCAGTGGTGCCGAGGGCAGTGGTATACCGCAAACACTAATCGCCCTGGCTGATCCTGGCAGTAGTTTAAGTAATCGTCTGTTGTCTATGCGTATGGTAGTCGGCAAAGTGTTAATGGCCGTGCTGGCATTATGTAGTGGTGCTTCATTAGGCAGGGAAGGGCCAACCGTACATTTAGGTGCGGCGATTTTGCATTCACTTGGAAAATATGCTCATCTGCCAGCACGTTATTATGAGCGCGGATTAATTCTTACTGGTGGTGGCGCAGGCATCGCGGCAGCATTTAATACACCGCTTGCGGGTATTATTTTTGCCATCGAAGAAATGGCACGTTCTTATGATCGGCGTAACAGTGGCATGATGATGGTCGGTGTCGTACTTGCAGGGATGACCGCCATTGTTGTTCATCAGAATAATTACAGTTATTACGGCACCACACCGGCGACGATGGATTTTAGCTGGGTCTGGTTAGGTGTTGTTATTTGTGGTGTGGTTGGAGGTTTGGCTGGTGGTCTGTTTAGTCAGTTATTAATTACCGCTTCTAAAAAATTACGGCCTTACATGCAAACCCGTTGGTTACTGATTGCTATGGTGTGTGGTTTAGTTGTTGCGGTGTTAAGTATTTTAAGTGACGGTGCAGCAAACGGTACCGGTTACCTTGAAGCGAAACAGATTGTTAGTTGTGCCGGTCTGGAAAACTGCGATGCAGATTTCGGTTTAATGTATCCGTTTTATAAAATACTGGCAACAGCGGCTACCTATCTAACTACTATCCCCGGTGGACTGTTTGCACCATCGCTGGCAAGTGGTGCCGGACTGGGAGCAAACCTGGCAGTCTTGTTTCCCGTTGAAATGGCCTCCACTATTGTTATCCTGGGTATGATCGGTTATTTCACCGGAGTCGTACAAACCCCGATAACGGCTTTTGTCATCGTCATGGAAATGACAGACAACCATGATCTGGTACTAGCTATGATGGCAACAGCGCTGATTTCTTCAACTGTCTCCAAATTAGTTTGCAAAAAATCGATTTATGAAGCACTGGCTGAGAATTTACTGGCGATGATGTCGGATGAGGAAAGTAAGAAGAAGTCGGTTGCAGGTAAATAGCAGCGTGATATATGGATGTATAATTTGTAATTATGGTTTGAGTTTATTATCCTAAGACGTTAGTAAAAACTATGCACTTTTAAGTTACATCCATGTAACGAACCCTATGGTCGATATGACAGGTACTAGAAGTGATTTTTAATAACTCTAAAACAACCTATGGACTTTCAGTCCACAGTAGTTGAGTGGCTGTCGAAGTGGCACCTGGCTGGAGAGCAAGGCCGAGTTGTCTGGTGCTGTGGTACACAGTTTGATCGGTTTAAAAATTTTGCTGTTTTAGGCGAGAGTGATAATGGAAACCCATGATTTTTTTCTTACTCTGTTAATTATTCTGCTTACGGCACGGGTGTTTGCAGAACTGATGACGCGCATGCAGGCACCGTCAGTCATTGGTGAACTGTTCGCAGGTGTTATCCTGGGGCCAAGTTTACTGGGCTGGATAGAGCCATTCGAAGCCATCAAGCTGATGGCAGAAATTGGCATTATCCTGCTGTTGTTCGAAGTGGGTTTAGAGACTGATGTAAAACGCCTGGTACGTACCGGTGTCAAATCCCTCGTGGTTGCCATGATCGGTTTTGTGTTGCCGCTTATACTGGGCTTCGTATTGGGCTACTGGGTGTTCGATCTGTCACTGCTGGTATCGCTATTCATTGGCGGCACGCTTACCGCCACCAGCATCGGGATTACCGTGAGAGTGTTATCTGATCTCAAGCGTCAGCAGACACCTGAGGGGCAGATTGTCCTGGGTGCTGCAGTACTGGACGATGTGATGGGCGTGGTGTTGCTAGCGCTACTCTATGAGTTTTCTATCGGTGGCGGGGTAAGCCTGCTCAATACGGGCAAGGTGCTGATTTTCGTGGTTGCGTTTTTCGTGCTGGCTCCCGTGGCCGCCAAGCTGATTTCACTGGTTATCAGGCGCTTCGATGCGGCCAGTGAAATCCCCGGCCTGATTCCTACCACCATTGTATCCCTGGTACTGTTTTTCGCCTGGCTGGCCCATGCCCTGGGGGCACCGGAACTACTGGGTGGCTTTGCTGCAGGTCTGGCGCTATCGAGACGCTTCTTTCTGCCACTGGGTATTGCTCTGCGCGCCGACGAGCAGTTCGCAGACCGTATTGAAAAACAGATGAAACCCATTGTGCATTTATTTACGCCGATCTTTTTTGTGTTTGTGGGTCTGTCTCTCAATCTACGTGAGATTGACTGGAGCTCGCCCTTTATCTGGATGTTCTCGTTATTACTGTTACTAGCCGCTGTTGCTGGCAAGCTCATCGGTGCCTTTTTTATTAATGAATCATGGACTGTACGTTGGGTGATCGGGTTGGCGATGATACCCCGGGGTGAAGTCGGTCTCATTTTCGCGGAGTTAGGCAGGGTAAGTGGCATATTCAATAATGAAATCTATGCAGGTATGGTGATTGTTATTGCGCTTACCACCGTGCTGCCACCTTTTATCATGAAGTGGTTCTATAAGCATTATGCGAATCGCCTGCCAGCAATAACGCAGGAGTAAAGTTAAGCGAGGCGGAATTGAATTCGAAGCTTATAGTGGTAACTTAGCTGACGTTCTCGGCATTGGGCAGGTTGAACGACTCTATTTTTGATACTGACAACGGTGTATGTATTTCTGGCTAGCAAGAATAATTAATACCATCGCGCTAATCTTTATTTAAACTAAAGATTATCCTGAAAAATTTAATACATTATGTGGCCAATCTGGTACCGCCGTTTGAAACTGAAGTCGATTACCATGGCACCAGTGCGGCACTGGAGTTTGCCGTAACGTGTTTGCATGTGAAACAGGTGGTGGTGCTGGGTCACGCCAATTGTGGTGGCATTCGGGCATTAATGGAAAACGATACCTCAATTAGGTCAAATGGTTTTATCGCTAGCTGGATGAATTTTGCGGCAGCGGCTAAAAAAGAAGTACTTGCGCGCGATGATCTTAATACGCCCGAGCAGCGCATTGGTGCTTGTGAGCAAACGGCAGTGAGTTACTCACTGCAAAACTTGATGACCTATCCCTGGATACGTGAGCGAGTGGAAGCGGGCAGTCTGGAGTTGGTGGGTTGTTATTATGATTTGCGCAGTGGTGAACTTGTTATCCTTAATGAGATAAATGGTTCGACGGCTGAAATCTGAACTTCCTTTGAGTGAGTAATTCTGCTCAGCATTATATTTAATTTTTATGCCACCAGTCAGCAATAATTTTTCCGACTGCCGGATTTACCAGGTAACCATAGGATCGATGACAGTTAAGGCCTTCATCGTTACGGAAGAAATTATAGATTCCCTTGCAGTGATCATGGATGTTATCAATGATACCCAGCTCGATCATTTCTGAAAAATCATCATGAAATTGTTTATTGAGGGAAGTGATATCACCGACCGAAGATACATTGCTCCAGTGTTTGATATTGGCAGGATATTTTAAAGTACCGGTATTGTAGGCACCGAGTAAGCGGTGTTGAACATAAGTCATGCCCAGTGGGCTACCCAGTGTCAGAAACAAATCGATTTTGCCGGGCAATCTTTCTTCATGCGATAATTCCCAGAGCGCATCGTATGCAATCACGCTTCCCAGGCTGTGACCGATGAGCAATATTCGAGTATTGGATTCCAGCAAGGGCCGTAGTTGCTGTTTTAGCTTTCCACGAATTTCACTGGCAACATTATGTCGGTTCTGAAAATAGCGATTAAGTTCTAACGCGGTTTGCCGCATGATATCAGGCATGATATTAATCAGGTAGGGTACATAGTCGGTAAGTGCGTACAGAAAGCGTGACAGTTTTTTATGCCAGTGCTGGGCCTCGCGCATGTCTGCCTTGCCTGGGCCATGCGTATTTATTAGCAGGTCAATCCACGGCAGGTCGATACTGATATCTTTGGTCTCATTGTAAAACAGCTGGTTCCAGGCAAGAATGCTAAACTCACTTTTATACAGGCAAAACTCTTCAGCTATTTCGGGTTCTGCACGTCGCACGCCTTCAACCATGGTGCGCCATAGAAGATCCAGATGTTGCTGTCTGGGTGGTTTGGGGTTTTTGCCCGGAACAAAAATAATGTGGCGTTTGATTTTTATCACGCTTGTGTGGCCTGTATTGTTAAGGTGGTTATAAGGTGGTTGTGGAATAACTAAACAATAAATAAAACTAATATTGTCAATATAGGAAACATCTTCATGGTCGATTCATACAATGTGCTCATTTTAGGTTATGGAGAAATGGGTCATGCCATGGAGTCTTTACTGGCTAAGCACCATCAGCTTTTTATCTGGGACAAGTTTCCGTCACCTGGTTTTCAGTCTGTTGAGCTGGATGACTGTGTACCCAGGGCGGATATAATTATGTTTTGCCTGCCGGTAAATCCCCATCGTGAAGTGCTGCTGCACATCAAGCCATTACTGGCCGAGCAGAGCATTTGCCTCAGTATTGCCAAAGGGCTGGATGAAGCGGGGCAAACAGCCTCGCAGATATTTCAGCAGGTGCTGCATGACCGGCCCTATGCCTTGCTTTACGGGCCCATGATATCAGAAGAAATCCGTGCAGGTCGCTATGCTTTTGCTCAGGCAGGTTGCCGGACGAATGAAAATTATCAGCGGATTTGCAGCCTGTTTTCCAAAACAAAATTATTTACTGAACAAACCAGTGACATTGCCGGTATCAGCTGGTCGGTTATTTTGAAAAATGTCTATGCCATGGTGTTTGGCATGGCGGAGCAATTGCAACTTGGCGATAACATGCGCGGATTCCTAATGGTTGCGGCCTTGCATGAACTGGAACAGATTGTCATAAAAATGGGAGGTCAGCCTGCAAGTCCGTATCATCTTGCCGGGCTGGGTGATCTGGTTACCACGGCGACCAGTGAAAATTCTCATCATCATGAACTGGGTAGAATGCTGGCTCGCGGCGAAACCGAAAATATAATCGGTGAGGGTGTACATACCTTGCAAATGATAGAAAAGCATCAACTTCTGAATACCACGATGTTTCCATTGTTTCAACTGATACAGCAGATTGTTAAACAACCGGAACAGGTCGTACAGAAAATAGATGCATTTATACAACAGCGCTACCGCAATGAAGCCGGCTAAGTCAATATTTAAGGAATGATTAATAACGCAACAGGATCAGTAAGTTAAGGGAAATAAGTATCATAGTAGGGTGCGCCGTGCGCACCAAAATCCCAGCCAGTAAGAATTTTCACGGTGCGCACGGCGCACCCTACACTGGAAAACATTCTTAACTTACTGGCATTGGGCTTGACCCTGTTACTTCTAAACATTCGAAGTACGACTGTAGGCGGAGGGCCTGAATGCCCGAAGTAATCTTATTAATAAACATCAAATACTGTGATAGTATCAACCGCAACATATTTCATTATCCCTTCGTTTAACATAGTCCATTGACCCTGCCGCCACTTCCCGACAACCATGCACTCGCGGTACTCGCATTAGTCGTGCTTGCACTGTATCTGTTTAGCCGCGAACGTATCGCCATCGAAACCTCCAGCCTGTTCATACTGGTACTACTCACCAGCGGTTTCACTGCTTTTCCTTATCTAACAGCACAGGGCGAACATCTCGAAGCGGTGGATTTCTTCAGTGGTTTTGGACATGAAGCCCTGGTTGCGGTGTGTGCGCTGATGATCGCCGGCAACGGCCTGGTGCGCACCGGTGCACTGGAACCGCTCGGCCGTAATCTCGCGCGGCTGTGGAAACTCAGCCCGGCATTAAGCATGCTGCTGACACTCATCATCGGTGCCTTCCTCAGCGCCTTCGTCAACAATGTGCCCATCGTCGTATTGTTGCTACCGATACTCATCAGCGTGTCATTGCGTACCGGTGCACCGGCTTCCGGCATGTTGATGCCCATGGGTTTTGCCACCCTGGTCGGTGGCATGAGCACCACCATCGGCACCTCGACCAATCTGCTGGTGGTGTCAGTGGCGGCAGACATGGGCATGCGAAGATTAGAGATGTTTGACTTTTTTGTGCCCACCGCCATCGTCGCCAGCATCGCTATTGTCTACCTGTGGCTGATCGCGCCGCACCTGCTGCCCGCACGCAAGGCCACACTCGCCGATACCTCACCCAGAATATTTGCTGCGCAACTGGCGGTGCCCGAAGACAGTTTTGGCGTCGACAAAACACTGACAGAACTCATCGAAAAAACCGGCGGCATGTTAGAAGTGTCACGCATCATGCGTGGCAGCGGCACCTTCATCCAGCCATTACCGGACGCCCATATCCGTGCCGGTGACAGACTGCTGGTCAGCGACACCCCGGAGAACCTCAAAGAGTTCGAAAGCGCACTCGGTGCCACGCTCTATGTCGGCGATACCGCGGTAGATGAAGAGCACCCGCTCTCCGACGAAGGCCAGCAGATGGCAGAAATTGTCGTCATGCAGGGTTCACCCTTGCTGGGCATGACACTCAGGCAGCTCAACTTTGCCAATCGATACCAGTTGCTGGTGCTGGCGATACACCGGGCAGGCAGCACCCTGGAAACCCTGCGCGAGAAAATAGAGCAGATCAAACTGCGCAGCGGCGATGTCCTGCTGGTACAGGGCCACAATGAAACCATCGCTGAAACCAAACGCACCGGTGAGTTACTGGTGCTGGATGCCACCGCCGACCTGCCGCACACCGATAAAGCACTAACCGCGCTGTTTATCATGGCCGGCATCGTCGTCGTTGCAGCATTAGGCATCGCACCCATCGCCATCAGTGCCGTGTGTGGTGTGCTGTTAATGCTGATCACACGCTGCCTGACATGGCGACAGGCATCGCTGGCCCTCAGTACCCAGGTCATCCTCATCGTCGTTGCCAGTCTGGCACTTGGCTCGGCACTACTAAAAACCGGTGGCGCCGAATACCTGGCGCAAGTGTTCGTCTCTGTCACCAGCGGCGCCTCACCGGCGGTCATCCTCTCGGGGCTGATGTTATTGATGGCCATCCTGACAAACATCGTGTCCAACAATGCCGCGGCCGTCATCGGCACCCCCATCGCCATCAGCATCGCACAGCAATTACAGCTAGATCCGGAACCCTTCGTCATCGCTGTACTCTTCGGTGCCAACATGAGTTACGCCACACCCATGGCCTACAAAACCAACCTGCTAGTAATGAATGCCGGCGGTTACACCTTTATGGATTTCGTCCGCGTCGGCGTCCCCCTGACCATCATAGTCTGGCTAGGCCTGTCATTATTGTTGCCCATTATGTACGCGCTTGGCTGATACAGGTAGCAGGGCAGACTTAAGGGCACCTCTATTAATTGCTAGTGCCCTCTGGCTTTACGGCCAGTTCAGAATCAAGACGTGCTTTTGAAGCCATGCCCACAGTTAATACACATGGGCCTGTCGAGAAAGCACAACGAAGAGTCTGGGCTGGCCGTAAAGCCCCGTAGGGCGAGGTCTGAAGCATGCATCTGCTCGGCAATTGCTCCTGCATTGCCCTACTACCGTCCTTCCATGGACATATGCGTTGTGAGCCTTGAGAATGGAATAGCCATTCTGCTGCGGCACACGCCTTGCAACTACACGCTTCAGATCTCGCAGAGGACATAAGCAATTAATAGAGGTACCCTTAAATCAAGGGATCGTAGATCCAGCAACCAACAACCTTAAATACTGTGTTACCATCACAAACAACATAAGTGCATGATGCACATGGAATTACTCTGATTAAATCGGCTTAGAGCAACTCTATAAATAGGTCAGGGAGGGAATAAAAGGAGAAGTATTAATGATTTATTATATCCGACTTTTTTTAATATCTGCTGTCACCATCTCGTCGCTAACGGCCTGTGTTACAACACCGTCAGATTTTGAAGAGCCTTCGCTATCAGTCACATCGTTCGCACCAAAAAATTCTGACAGCATCTCACCCCGGTTTGAGATAGTTTTACATATCACCAACCCGAATCGTGATCCATTAGAACTGGTAGGCCTGTCGTACACAATTCATCTAGAAGGTAACAAGGTCATGTCGGGCGTGGCCAATGATTTACCAACGATTGAACCTTACGGTGAAACCGATGTAAAGCTCGAAGCGATGGTGAATTTATTTGGCGGTTTCCAGTTGCTAACAGGACTTATGAATGAGCATAAAGAGCATATCGAATATGAATTTAATGCCAAACTGGATCTTGGCACTTTTAAACCGATGATCCGCGTCAACAAAAAAGGCCAGTTGTAATCTATTCAATACCGACAGCTCAACCTAGTTGACCGGCACCATCGGCTCCAACCCGGACAACAGTTGCGGCTTCACATTGAAGACTGCAAGCGGTGACCGCTGCAGGCTCACTAGGATGCAACGTTGATTAACTAGTCGGATCATGTCTCTCATAAAGCATCAGCCGATATTTTTAAGCCCCGCCTGCAGGTCAGGGTATTGCAGAACCAGGGCGAAATCTTTAAGCAGTTTATGGTTGTCGATACGTCTCGATTCCGCCATGTATGACAGCATGCCTTCGGATAACTGGTGCTGCGCATCGGCCAGGGAAATCGCTGGCGGTGCGGGCAGGTTCATCGCCTCTGCAATACCGACAAAATAATCATACATGGTGCCCGGGTGGCCATCCGACACGTTGTAGATACCAGTGATATCTGTATCGAGCAAGGCCTGTTCGCAGATAGTCACCAGGTCATCCGCATGGATGCGATTAGTAAAGGGCGAATCCTGTTTGTTGACGATGGGCTGGCCGCTTTTGATTCTGCCAAGAGGTACCCTGCCGGGGCCATAAATACCCGGCACCCGTAAGATCACCAGTGCAATACTCAGGCGCTGGCAAAACTGTTGTACCTGCTGCTCAGTATCGGCGCGGCGAAATGCGCGCTCGGCGTTCGGCCTCAGGGGAGTTGTTTCATCCACCCATTGGCCCTTGCAATCACCATAAACACCTGTGGTGCTGATCAATACGAATTTTTCTGGCGGCTGGTTTTCGATGGCTTGCAGATAGTTCGTTATCCGGGTATCGGTTTTTCCCGTGCGCGGCGGCGGGGCGAGATAGATAACACGCTGCCCTGCAAGGTTGATGTTATCCAGCGGTTGATCGAGATCGATTATCTCACAGGCTATGTTTCTGTTTTTGCATTCGCTAAGGCTGTGCTCGCTGCTGACAAAACCGGTGACGGGAATATTCTTATTCAGCAGTTGCAGTGCCAGTAATTTTCCGATGTGACCGCAACCTGCGATAGCGATGTGGGTATCATTAAGCATGTTTTTTTGTTGATATATTATTTTTTATCTGCCGTTACCTGTTTGCATACTATTACATGCCGACATAAACGGATTCTTCGAAACGCGGTGTACACAGAGCGAGAAATATCAAACTGCTTTCCCCGATATTCTTAATTCTCTGGCGTTCCCCTGGAGCGATAATAACAACATCACCGGCAGTTACCAGCTGTGCTTGAAGATCGCCGACTTCTACCTTACCACTGCCCTCGAGTATCACATAACGTTCGCTTACACCACGCAGGTTGTGCCATTTGGTTGTCTGTCCGGGTTCGACTCGCGCTCTGGCGATCGATAATGCGGGGTCATCCACGGTATTTGATAATTCAGTAATAAAACAGCCTTCGTCGAAATAATATTCAGCAGAAAGGTCGAGTTTTTTAATGCATGATTTCATCATTTTTCCGGCGTTTAATGTGCCATTAAAGCATCGCTCAAGCAGTGCCTGAATTGTACACTGATTAAACACCGAAGTAGACAGAGACCTCTATAGCCATCAGCATCGCATAGCAGCTGCAGCTAGATCTAAAACCCCTGGTCATTAAAAAACCGGGCATTTGCCCGGTTTTATCACCTCAACTCACTTTCACAGGCAAACTTAGTTACGGCTAAAGGTATACTCACTACCACTGCGTTTAGCAGTAATTCCA
>CAVWXQ010000046.1:0-16100 GCA_963759005.1 uncultured Gammaproteobacteria bacterium | reverse complement strand
TTCTTTATTATCGTTGGCCAGGTCTTCGCAAATAAGGATTTTTTCGTCGTCTTCTATAACGAAGCGTATCGCTTTATGTTGTGTACGCAAGTCGATACCTTCGTTTTTAAAACGTGCCGCCACCATTTCTGATACTTCTTCATCTTCACGAATCATGATACGTGGCAACATTTCTACTTGTGTTACTTTAGAGCCAAGGCGTGCGAAGCTCTGTGTTAATTCGCAACCAATAGGTCCACCACCAAGGACTAGCAGACGTTCAGGACGCTCACGTAAATCCCAAACATTGTCGGAGGTAAGATAACCCACGTCATGAATACCAGGAATTGGTGGTATGAACGGACTAGCACCAGTAGCAATAACAATGTTTCGGGTTGTCAGCGTTTTTATACTACCGTTGGTTTTAACATCGACAGTCCATGGTGAGGTGATTGTGGCTTCACCTTGAATGACGTCCACGCCAAGTTTTGTGTAACGATCGATTGAATCGTGGGGTTCAACTGTTTTTATCACACGCTGTACACGTTCCATTACGTCTGAGAATTGAAAATCAGCGCTAGCTTGTCTGATGCCAAACTCACTAGCGCGTTGTATATGAGAAAGTAATTTGGCTGAGCGGATCAGTGCTTTAGAAGGTACGCAGCCTGTGTTCAGGCAATCGCCACCCATTTTATTTTTTTCAATTAATGTAACTTTTGCTTTAACGGCGGCCCCGATATAAGCAGTGACTAGTCCCGCTGATCCGCCACCGATAACGAGTAGATTACTGTCAAAAGTAGAAGGTTTTTGCCATTTTGAATAGATTTTGTTTTGTTTGATCTGAGCGAGTGTCTTTTTAGCTAGCAGCGGGAAAAGACCAAGTAATATGAAGGAAAAAAGCAGTGCAGGCGACAGGATACCTTGAAGACTTTCGATCTGTGCAAGTTGAGTTCCTGCATTAACGTAGACGAGAGTGGCGGCCAGCATACCTGTCTGGCTGATCCAGTAATAAGTGCGTACATGAATAGGAGTTAACCCCATGAGAAGATTGATAACGAAGAAAGGAAATATTGGCACCAGTCTCAGAGTAAATAGATAAAAAGCACCATCTTTTTCTATTCCCTCATTGAGGGTTTTTAGCTTATCGCCAAATCGCTGCTGAACCCAGTCCTTAAGTAGCAGGCGGGCAACCAGAAAGGCAAGAGTGGCACCAATGGTTGAGGCGAAGGAGACGATTACCGTGCCCCAAAGTAAGCCAAATATTGCACCACCGGCAAGTGTCATGATAGTTGCTCCCGGTAGTGACAGGGCAGTAACGGCGATATAAATGGTAGCGAAGAGTGCTGCTGCGGTAAGCGGTTTTTCACTTTTCCAGTCTTCAATACTCGCTTGCTGATTCTTGAAATAATCAAGAGTAAGGAACTGCCCTAAATCAAAGATAAACCAGATACTGATCAGTGTGATAATCAACAGGATAAGCAGCAAACGTGGCATTTTAAACATATTTTCTCCAGATGGGATCAGATGACAAGCTATGATCTTTAGTCGTTACTCAGTGCGTAAGCTTACAAATTATTTCAGTTTAGACTTAATGCACATCTATTAATTCATGAATAACCATTTCGAATATGTTACAACAGCTGCGTAGCTAAGTATTTGCAATAGAATAACTATTGCGATGCACCAGGATCTGCAAGTGTCGTGGTGGCAGGACGCCATAGAGCAATCAACAATTAGCTCCTTACTGTTAAAAATTTTGAACCTCAAGCAGTCACAAGCAGGTATAGTGCTACTAACCTTATCAGAGGTTTTACCTTGAAGAAAAATAGAAATTAGGGTAACTCTGATTAAGTATCATTAATTCTGGCGATGCCCAAAAGCCAGGATCAAGGCATTGCTTTGACAGATTTTTGCTCCTGCAAAATCTGCATTCCCTTCATCCATGGAGGTCAAAGCATGCCGGCTTCATACTAAAGCGGGCCTGGTAAGAAGCAATAACGTGGAGCCTGGCTTTTGGGCATCGCCCCACAGGGCGGGCTTTTAAGCGCACATCTTCTGCGTTATGTCTCTTATGAAGGCCCGTAATTAATAATATCGGGCATTCATTGCGAACCATGCCTTGAATATGTGCGCTTAAAAGCCCGCAGAATTTATGATACATAATCAGAGTTACCCTGGTTATTTGTTTTTATATGTGACTTTAGTGTTTGACGGATTCGCTCCTGCGCTTCACGGGGTAGCTGATTGTTAGTTGGAGGTGCGCCCTGTGTCCATTCACTGAGCATGATTTTCCGTATAGTGACTATCTGTTTTTCGAAGCGCCGACAGTTATTACACATCCATACATGCAAGCGTAGATTGATTCGCTCTTTCAGGCTAAGTTGACGTTCCTGCCCTTCAGAAACTAAGCGGCTTGTGTTTTTACAGGTCAGCATATTAAGTACCTTGTGTCAGAGAAACATGTTTTTTTCTAAACACTGTCGCATACCCATACGGGCACGGTGTAGTGTGGTCCAGAAATTAGTCGGAGTAATATCAAATTCCTTACAAACTTCTTCTGTTTCGAGTCCCCATAAATCTCGCAGAATGAAGAGGCGGGCCATATTAGGCGATAGTCCCGCTGTACAACGCTCAATAAAAATCCAGAATTCATCACGGAATAGGTCCTGTTCCGGGTTTCCCCATTCAGCTATTTGATAGTTCCAGCAGCCTGTGTCGGTAAAAGTATCTGCAAGTTGTTGCTTTTCCACTGTGTCGAATACATCATCGGCTGAATTTGAAGTAGGCCCCTCCCTTGACTGGCGGCGAAACTCATCCATGATTTTGTGCTTGAGAATGCCGAACAGCCAGGTGCGAACGGATGAGTTTTCCTGAAAGTTGTTGCGTGCTTTGAGAGATGCTAACAGTGTTTCCTGTACTAGATCTTCTGCCCGGTGCATATCATGTACGTGCAACAAAGCGAATGAATAGAGTGCGGAGCCATGATCTTGCAGCCAACGTTCAGGTTCCGATTCCGATGTAGACATGTTCAATTCTACCGTTTAAATAACTGCTTATGATACAAGGTGAAATAATAACATGGGTAATAGCTTTTTTAATTCAATTACTGATCGCCATTTAAGGAGTGACAAGCAGATTATTGTCGATCATTTGTTAATAAAATATTTAGCAAATTATCCTGAAAGTGTATATTTCCAGTTAATGTGTCATGAGTTTCGCATAACATCATCGCGTAATCGAGAGGAAAGTGGCTGTAACGATGCCTGGGCATTGTTGGATCAAGTGCATCACGTGCGAATAATGATGGTTTAGTTACCCGTCCGTCACCAGGTTCCAGCATAAGCAGACTATAATCAACGTCAGCAACTGGTTTTTCTATTTCATCAGGATACAAACGTACCATTGATTCACCATTTACTTCTTCAACCAGAAGTCGCGCGGGGGTTAGTTCGCAATCGCCACCAAAGACAATATGCCGTACCGGTGACTCTGGCGTAGGAACGGAAAGTGACCAGACAAAACGGCGACCTCGTTCAATCTGTTTATTGAAATAATTTACCAGCAAGTTGTAATAAGCCTCGCCTTTTTCATCAATTATCGATTGACGCATTTCCGGGCTGAATACTGACCATTCAAATCGCCGCCAGATTTCGATATCAAAGATATCTCGATCCAGTGTTTTGCCATCAAGTGTAATCATAGATGTCCGAATCGGGTGCGGGAATAGTTGATAGGTACTTGGCCAGGTCAACATGACGTGTGATGGAATTCGATTTAATCCCACCTTAAGCCCCTGTAATACTTCTAGCAAAGCACTGACTGAGCCAAGGTTAGGAGTTCCAAGCAATATCACTTTATTAATACGCTGGAAGCCATGCCCGTTGACCGGAAAATTATTGTCATTCAACACGTCTTCAGTTCCGTAACGAAGGTAATAACGGGTAATCAAACCACCCATGCTGTGCGCAACAATATCTACCTTCATGTCGGTAGATTCATAATCTTTTCTAATTTGCTCAATTAAGGCATCAAGCTTGCGTACAGTCTGCACATTGTCCTCTCGCCAGTCATACACAAACAGATAATATTGACGTTTACTGGTCTTCTGCTTTACCCCGGGCACACCACGTGCGTATCCACCTACCTGTTCCAGTGTGCGCATTATCGCACCATAATAATCTTTGCCAACGACTTTATCAGTCACATCGGTAGCGACCAGATTAGATGTTGCTGGATTTAATGTCTCGACATCGATGGCTAAGGCAATATCTTCATAATCACTAAATAAAAGTCGCCACAAACTTCCCGGCCAGTGTTCTTCATTAGTGTTTATATCATTAAGGCGTGAACCGAAAGCGCCGTGTATCAGAATAACAGGAGGCTGCACTCTGTTAGTACGTGTTTCCTGTGTACGACTGGGTAATTCAGGTGTTTTATACAGACGTGACAGATCAGGTATTACGCTATTTGAGCAGGCGTTAAGACATATGGCGACACATGCCAGAACGATTAATTTTAAGGACGGTCTTAAATGCATATTTTACTGTCGAAGTATCTGTAGTTATTAACCGGGTATTAATGA
Organism: uncultured Gammaproteobacteria bacterium; assembly: GCA_963759005.1. Classification (GTDB taxonomy): domain Bacteria; phylum Pseudomonadota; class Gammaproteobacteria; order SZUA-229; family SZUA-229. The sequence continues at coordinate 11,539 of CAVWXQ010000046.1, read as the reverse complement.
ATCAGGTTTACTATACAAGTCGCAGATAGTCAGGTCTACAATCCAGTTTCATCTGAGGAATAATTTTTTTATTGATGATCAATGCTTTCCCGTTAACAAAAAAGAAATTATCTAAACAGGCAGATGTAGCAGGCATTGACAGGGGTAGTTCTAATCCGAGACATGAATCGGCAGCAACCATCAACGACACGCCGTGAAACGACCTGTACGGATGTAGGAAATGCAGATATTGCATCGTTACATGGATGTAACTTATTAGGGCAATGCATATGTACAGGACGTACGGTAGTAGGGCAACGCAGGAGCAGTTGCCGAGGAGCTATGCCGAGGAGCAAAAACCTGCCATGCGGGTGATGGTCGTTGATAGATGCTCCCAATTTATGTCTCTAACCTTTAGCGGGACAGCAGTGAAAGCTGATCCAGAATTATATTTAATGAAATTGCCTGTTATCGAACTTTATCCACCAGCACATACTCCAACTCACATTAATAGGAACTACTAATGTCCGTCCCGTAAGCGTTGGTTGCCAAACCTTGGTCATAAACAGGAAAGCCGTAAACCAAAATGGTGGAGATCAGCAATGTCCTGGATGTACAGCTTGTTTTTTCATAAAGTCATGTTTAAGGCACCTCTGATTAATTATCATAAATTCTGGCGATGCCCAAAAGCCAGGATCAAGGCATTGTTTTGAAAGCATGCTTATTGCATGGTGAAAAGCAATAACGCAGAGGCTGGCTTTTGGGCATCGCCCCACAGGGCGGGCTTTTAAGTGTACATCTTCTGCGTTATACTCCTTATGAATGGAGCGACCATTCATCGCGAAACATGCCTTGAATATGTACACTTAAAAGCCCGCAGAACTTTATGAGAATTAATCAGAGGTGCCTTAATACGAGATTATTGGTTCCCGTCCTTTGTCTTATATTTATAAGTAGCACGGCGGTGCTGGCAAATGATATTGCTGAATTTGAAGTGTCGGAAGAAGAAGGTGTTTTTTACATAAATGCCAGTGTCGTTTTACAAGCGCCTGCCGAATATGTTCGCAGTGTACTAACTGACTATGTGCATATCTACCGTCTGAATCCATCTATTATTGAAAGCGAGGTTCTTGAGCCACCAGGTAATAATGTCGCCCGGATTAGAACGAAAGTAATCGGTTGCGTTATTTTTTATTGCGAGGAAATTGAACGCGTTGAGGACGTTCGAATACTTGCGTCGGGTGATATACAGGCAAAGATAGTTCCTGAGTCCAGTCAATTTAAATCAGGTGTTACACTGTGGCAGGTTCGGTCTATGGGTGAGGAATCCAAACTTACTTATCATGCAGAAATGGAACCGGATTTTTACGTTCCTCCTCTCATCGGCAATACTATAGTTAAGGCCAAGCTTCGGGAGGAAATAATGACCAGTTTTACGCGCCTGGAAAGAATAGCAAGGATACAGTCTGAACGAGACTGGAATCCTGACTGGACTTTTACCGATCAGATGGATAAAAAAAACACTCAAGCTAGCGAACTTAGTGGTGAGGATAATGAATAATGAATATGTACTCCCGCCTTGTATACATCATTTTCATCATGCTACTGAATGCTTGTGCAACAGGACCTGCTGTTAGTTATCAGTTTGATGTTAATCCCATTCTTAAAGAGAACTGCCTTCAATGTCATGTGCCACCGAATGGCGTGGGTTACCTCAGAACAGGGCTTAACATGACGTCCTATGAGACCCTGATGCATGGCACAATTTATGGGCCGGTGATTGTTCCCGGTGACAGCAGGCGGAGTATTCTGAATAAACTGGTAGAAGGGCGCGCTGGAAGCTATATGCGTATGCCGCATGATAAAAAGGACCCGTTGACCGAAGAGGAAATCAAAACGCTCAAACTATGGGTAGATCAACAGGCAAAAAATAATTGAAAATTATTGTGTAAGGATTTTCCTTCGGCAACGACTAATATACGGCTGCAGAATAATTCAAACAGTCACAAGGCGAGCAAGATGATATAACGCTGAGGCGGAAATAGTCATTGCAGACTAAATAACAGGTTAAAACATAAAGGTGGAAAGACATGCAGAAATATATGATAGGCAGTAAAGCGCTAAGAATGACATTTATCCTAATCGGAATGCTTATTTTTTTAGGTATATGGCTAACAGGACTGAATGTGGCACACTGGGTATTATTTTTGCCTGCAATTTTCCTCGTATTTGCTGGTATAACCGGGATATGTCCTAGCCTTATAATCAATAAAAAAATATTTAAGGAAAGTTAGAGGATTGACCATGACTAATACTAGTGGCGGGATTATAGATCAATTAAAGCGAAATACCGTTGCACTGGTAAGTATCGTCATTGCTGTCAGCAGTCTTAGTTATAATACCTGGCGTAATGAGAAAACAGAAGAGAACAGAAATCAGCGTCTTGCTTCATTTGAAGTGCTGCTCAAATTGAATGAAATACAACAAGTGATATTTCATAGTCACTATGACAAGGACAGTTCGGATAAAGGTAATCCTCGTACAGGCTGGGCCCATGTATTAACGGTGCGTGATCTGTCTCGGGTACTGCATCCACCATTACCTGCAGCAGCAGATGAGTTGCTCGTAGTCTGGAGTAAAAACTGGGCAGGCCTGGATGAAAAGCAGGCGAATGTGGATTTGATTATGAGTGAAATAGATAATGTTCGCAGTGAAACGCTTTTGTTACTTGATTCGCTCGAATAACATCGGTGTAACTTATAGCCATTATCTGTTTATGTGATTTATTACACGGTCTGGTGCAATGGCAATGAACTTATATTTTTGCCAGACAGCTATAAGCGTGATTAAAAAATGGATAAATATCTTTGAGTTGATCGAACACACAACACAGCATAGGTAACTATTGCTACTGTTTCTTACAGTTCGGTGTTGGTGCTACAACCGCTATTTTTACCCGATGCTTATGTTGACCAGTCATCTCCTTTTAATTATCTTTGCTTACATTGGGGGTATTAAGAAATAATATTATGATATTTGTTATCATATTTTTAAAAATGGCGAACCATGCAGGATATTCCATTACACTTAATCACATTCCTGCCTGGATATACTGATATATTACTCAATCTCAATTAACATTTTAGTACAAGGTTTATCATGTCTAAAAAATACGATTACGACTTACTTGCAATTGGTGGTGGCAGTGGTGGCTTATCAGTTGCCGAACGCGCGGCGGTTTATGGTGCAAAATGCGCAGTCGTCGAAAGTGGAAAAATTGGTGGCACCTGTGTCAATGTTGGTTGTGTGCCTAAAAAAATAATGTGGTTTGGGGCGAACATGGCTGCAGCATTGGAAGATGCCAAAGACTATGGTTTTGATCTTGAAAATAAAGGTTTTGACTGGCAGCATCTGGTTAATAAAAGAGAAAGTTATATTGCAGGTATCAACAACTGGTATCACAATTATCTTGCCGATTCGAACATTGATGAATTACCGGGTTTTGCCTCTTTCGTCGATGAACACACGGTTGATATTGACGGTAAACAGGTCAGCGCAAAACATATTGTTATTGCACCTGGTACAACGCCAAGCTTCCCCGATATTCCCGGTGCCGAGTATGGCATAAGCTCGGATGGTTTCTTTGCACTAACCGAATGCCCAAAGAAAGTCGCTATCGTTGGTTCAGGTTATATTGCGGTAGAACTGGCGGGCGTGCTCAATGCCTTAGGTAGTGATGTCTGCATGTATCTTCGCAAAGAGCATCTATTGCGTTCATTTGATGCGATGTTACGTGAAACGCTACTAGAAGAAATGCTTGATCAGGGTGTTGATATTATGCCCCGTACACAAATCGCTGAAATAATAAAAGAAGCCGATGGCAGCTTAACTTTATGTGATGGAAAGGGTAATAAAAATACCGGTTTTTCAGAGTTGATCTGGGCCATTGGCAGACAGCCAAATACCGAGGGCATGAAACTGGATGCGATAAATATACAGTTAGACGCTGCAGGTTTTATCACTACTGATATTTATCAAAATACCAATATAGAAAATATTTTTGCATTAGGCGACGTTACAGGAAGAGCACCATTAACACCGGTAGCGATTGCTGCCGGGCGACGCCTGGCTGATCGCTTATATAACAATCAGACCGACAGGCATCTGGATTATAAAACGATTGCCACGGTTGTGTTTAGTCATCCGCCAATCGGTACAGTCGGTTTAACCGAAGGTGAGGCACGCAAAGAACATGGTGATGCAGTAAAAATATACCAGACACGATTTACCGACATGTATAGCTCAATGACAAAACATGCAACGCCAACGGCGATGAAACTGGTGTGTATAGGCGCACAGGAGAAAGTTATCGGTTGTCATATTATTGGCCCGGGTGCCGATGAAATGCTACAGGGTTTTGCTGTTGCTATACGTATGGGCGCAACTAAAAAAGATTTTGATGACACGGTGGCTATCCACCCGACCAGTGCAGAAGAACTAGTAACCATGCGATGATTTTTTCTTCGCTGCGATTTGCCATGGCAACGGTACCTTTTGCTCGGCATTACAGGCGGTTGTTACAGCACAGTGGATACAACGCCGGCCGGACTGTATGGCTTGGTGGATTTTTTCATATCAGTCAGTATCCATTATCGGCGGTTTTTCAAAGTTATAGTTAGCTTGCCGGGCGGCAACCAGCGCAGCACCGAGAAGCGCTGTTCGATCATTAAGAATGACAAAAACAGGGATTTTCTCGAGAAGTTTCGAAAATCGTCCTTTCGAAATGAAAGCATCGAAGAACCCACCTTCCTGAAGTTTAGGCAGTATTTTTGGCGCAATGCCTCCGCCAACATAAACTGCGCCTGTGGCAAGAAATTTTAGTGCCAGATTACCGGCCTCAGCACCATAAAATCTGACAAAGAGATCGAGTGCCTGCCCGGCAGTCGGGTCGAGTCCAAGCATGGCGGCCTGGGAAATCATTGCGGATGGATCGAGGCCAGCGAGTTCCGGGATCCGGGCGAGTCTGACTTCGGTTTTGGTCGGTGACTCGCGTTGGCGAAGAAACTCGTCGATATTCCTTAAACCCGCACCGGAAATCACACGCTCCCAACTGACGTGTCCATACTTTTGCTGGAGAAATCGATATAGTTCAACGTCAATCTCCTGTTCTGATGCAAAACTACAGTGGCCACCCTCGCTTGCCACCGCCTCGAAGCCTCCGTCCACGAAAACCAGACCCGCTTCACCCAGGCCGGTACCGGCGGAAATTAGCGCTTTGTTGGATCCTGGGTGCGCTACGCCAGTATTCAATGCAACATAGTCATCGTTGTTTAGCCAACGCGTTCCGTGGGCATTTGCGACTAAATCGTTTAACAGGGCAACTTTTGAGGTGTTCAATTTTTTGCACAGGGCAGACTGATCAATCACCCAGGGAAGATTTGTGGCCTGAACGCGACCCTCTTCAACCGGGCCAGCGACACCGAATGCAGCGCTCTCCACAGCATCGGTAATTGAGTGCTCAGCCAGAAAAAGCGCAATCACCTGGTCAAGACCGGCGTAGCTATTACTGCGATAATCGGCCGTAGCAATAAGCTTCAGCCGTGTTGACTCACGTTCGAACCAGGCCAAACGACAGTTCGTTCCGCCAATATCACCTGCAAGAATCATCAAGCAACCTCTTCATGTTTTTCCACCAGTCATAAGCAATGCATCCGAATCAGAGTGTAACTTATTTCAAAGTTGATAGAACCTGAAGTTCGCATGATTTCCACGGTCGTTAGCGAAATTAATCCAGGCAGTTGCTATACAGGAACTGCCTGATTTTACTCTCTCATTCCGTATTCTTTTACCCGGCACTATCCGAATAGCTCGTTCCGTCACTGTGGCTGGTGTTGGCGACTGGCTGATAACCGTAATGGATGCAACGCCGGTTGTCGGGGTGTCCAGTTTTGCACACATGCGCGCGGTGGTGAAGCTAAACAGGCGATAAACTTCAACTGCAAGCAACATACCTGGATACGGCACGCTAACCGCCTTCGGCGAAGCCGGGATAGAGCGTCATACCGCCGTCGGCGAACAGGCTGATACCGGTGATGTAGTCGGCGTCATCCGAGGCCAGCCAGGCCACTGTGCGGGCGATATCCTCGGGTTCACCGATGCGCTTGTAGGGGATCAGCTCCATCAGCTTGTCATAGGCCTCAGTTGTTTCCCAGGCGGAACGATTGATGGGCGTGCGGATGGCTCCGGGACAGACACTATTAACACGGATGCGGTAGGGTGCGACTTCCTGAGCGATACTTTTGTTCATCAGCATAACACCACCCTTGGATGCAGCGTAATTAACATGCCCTGCCCAGGGGATGACCTCATGCACCGAGCTGATACCGATGATTTTGCCAGCAGCGTTGGATATTTCTGTCACCACGCCGCGACGTTTGAACTCGCGGATGGCTTCGCGCGCGCACAGGAACTGGCCGGTAAGGTTAACATCGATGACTCTCTGCCACTGGGCCAGAGTCATCTGCTCGAACGGCGCATCCTGCTGCAATCCGGCATTATTCACCAGGATATCGATAGTGCCGAAGGCTTCAAGCATCTGTTTGAACATGGCCTGCACCTGGTCTTCTTTAGATACGTCTGCATTGATAGCGATGGCATGACCACCTCTGGATTTGATTGTTTCGACAACTTCATTGGCAGCCTGTTGGTCACCAATGTAATTAACGACCACCTCAGCGCCTTCCTGTGCCAGGTAAATAGCCACGCTTTTACCGATGCCGGAACTCGCGCCGGTTACCAGAGCCTTTTGTCCTTTTAGCAGATTGCGGTGTGGGCAATGCGGCATCACTACATCGGGCAGTTGATCATTTGTTGTCATGGGTGTTTCCTCTAATCATGTTTGTGCGGCTGTAACAGTTTAGCCACCAGTCCGGTCCAGCCGGTCTGGTGCGAGGCGCCGACACCACGCCCGTTGTCGCCGTGGAAGTATTCGTGGAACAGAATGTAGTCGCGAAAGTGCGGATCGTTCTGTGATTTTTCATCATTGCCAAATACCGGTCGACGTCCATTTTCATCTTTGCGGAACAGCCGTGTCAGGCGTAGTGCAAGTTCGTCTGCAATTTCATCAATTGAGAGAAAGTGTCCTGATCCGGTAGGGTGTTCGACCTTGAAGTCTTCACCGTAGAATTCAGCGAAGCGCCGTAACGACGTGACCACCATATAATTGACCGGAAACCAGATCGGACCGCGCCAGTTGGAATTGCCGCCGAACAGCCCGGATTCTGATTCCGCCGGCTGGTATTGCACGCTGAGCGGGTTGTGCATGCAGGAAAACACGTAAGGATCATCGAGGTGTACACGCGACAGTGAACGCACGCCGTAATCAGACAGAAATTCGGACTCGTCAAGCATGCGCCGCAACAGGCGTTTCATGCGGTGGCCGCGCAGCAGGGACAGCAGGCGACGGTTACCGCGGCCCGGTTCCGTCCAGTGTGATACCAACGTAGCCAGGTCGGGTCGGTAGTTGAGAAACCATTCCAGTCGGCGTTTGAAGTCGGGTAGTTTTTCCAGTAACTCGGGTTCCAGAATTTCCACTGCATACAGCGGAATCAAACCCACCATCGAGCGTACTTTGAGCGGCATCAACTGACCGTCCGGAAAACGCAGCACGTCGTAGAAAAACTCGTCGTCTTCGTCCCACAGGCCCACGCCCTGATCGCCGATGTTGTTCATCGCCTCGGCGATATACAAAAAGTGCTCGAAGAACTTGGTGGCAATGTCTTCGTAAACGCGGTTGTACTGCGCGAGTTCCAGTGCAATACGCATCAGATTAAGGCAGTACATCGCCATCCAGCTGGTGCCATCGGCCTGGTTGATGTGACCACCAGTGGGTAGTGGGGCACTGCGATCAAACACCCCGATATTATCCAGACCGAGAAAACCGCCCTGAAATATATTATTATCATCGGCATCTTTGCGGTTGACCCACCAGGTGAAGTTAACTATCAGTTTGTGCAGCGCACGTTCCAGAAAATCCCGGTCACCGTCACCATTATTGGCGTCGCGTTCAGCTTTGTAGACTTCCCATACCGCCCAGGCATGCACCGGCGGATTAACATCGTCGAAAGCCCATTCATAGGCCGGAATCTGTCCATTGGGGTGCTGGTACCAGACGCGAGTCATCAGCAGCAGCTGGTTTTTGGCGAAGGCCGGGTCGACCATGGCCAGCGGCACACAGTGGAAAGCCAGGTCCCAGACCGCATACCAGGGGTATTCCCATTTGTCGGGCATCGAGATAATGTCGGCGTTATTGAGGTGCTTCCACTGGCTGTTGCGGCCGTGACGGCGCTCGGCTGGCGGCGCGGGCATGGCCGGATCGCCATTAAGCCATTGCGGTATGTCGTAGTAGTAAAACTGCTTGCTCCAGATCATACCGGCCAACGCCTGGCGCTGAATCAGTTTTGCGTCGTCATCACTAAGATCGCTCTGCAGTTCGGCATAAAATTCATCCGCCTCGGCGAGGCGGTTATCGAAGATGAGATCGAAATCTTTGAATGGTTTTTTGTTAACTTCCCTGGTCAGGCGCAGGCGAACTTCAACCTTGCCGTGGGCGGGTACCGTGAAGTTGAAATGACCAGTCGCCTTGGTGCCGTTCTGCAGTGGACTGACAGCGTGATGATTGCCGTGGATTACATAGTCGTGAAAGGCATCTTTGTTATGGCCTGAGGGTGGCAGCCCGTACAGGCGCGCGGTATTGGTGTCATTGTCGCAGAACAATAAATCAGGATCGCCGTCGAAATGGCAATGATACCTTCCCAGGGTAGGGTGCTCAACGATGATGCAGTCTGTTTCATCGGCAGACAACGCCGGTCGTGCAGGATCGTAGCCCCAGGCCCAGGTATTGCGGAACCAGAGCTGCGGCAGGATATGCAACGGCGCGTCTTCATCGCCACGGTTGTGTGCAGTAACTCGCATCAAAATATCACTGACGCCGGCCTTGGCGTATTCCACGAACACGTCGAAATAGCGGTCGTCATCAAACATACCCGTGTCCATCAGCTCGAATTCAGCCTCATCCTTACCGCGTCGGCGATTCTCCTCAACGATTTGAGCATAAGGGAACTCGGCCTGTGGATATTTATACAGCATCTTCAGGTAGGAGTGGCTGGGGGTGGCGTCGAGATAATAATAGAGTTCCTTAACGTCTTCACCGTGATTGGCCTCACTGTTGGTCAGGCCGTACAGGCGTTCTTTGAGAATAGGGTCGTTGCCGTTCCACAGTGCCAGGCCGATGCACAGGCGTTGCTTGCTGTCGCTGAGTCCGGCGATGCCATCTTCGCCCCAACGGTAGGCGCGGCTACGCGCCTGATCATGACTGAATGAATCCCATGCTTCACCGTGCGCACTGTAATCTTCGCGCACGGTACCCCACTGGCGTTCGCTCAGATAAGGTCCCCAGCGGCGCCATGCCTCAGTGTCATTACTTTGTGCAGCGACGCGCTGTTTTTCTGCGCTGAGTTTGGCGCTATTTTCCAGCTGCGCCTTGCTGGCTGTTTTAGTGTTTTTTACTGAGTCTGCCATGCGGATTACCTTTTTTGTATTTACCTGTTTGCTTCAAAGCGTGTTGTTTTATTGCTGGTGCAAATCGCTCCACACGCGTAACACCTCTGACACGCTCCACGCCTGGGCAAAACAGCCACGCGCTGTGAAAGGTGACTGTGCATCAAACACTTCGCTGATGCTGCCGACGCAGGTCGCAGACAGGTGTCTTCCCAGTGGTTCAAGAAACGAGCGGGCGATGGTTTTGTCCTGATAGACACGGTAATGCGCATCGATGAAGGGCCCGATCAACCACGCCCATACGGTGCCCTGATGATAGGCTCCGTCGCGTTGTAGCGGGTCACCCTGATAATGTGAAACATAACCCATCTCACCACGGGCCAGGCTGCGCAATCCATGGGAAGTTAACAGCTCACGAGCACAGACATCGACAATGGACTTTTGTTGCGCAGCATCCAATGGACTGTGTGGCAGCGAAATCGCGAACAACTGGTTAGGTCGCAAACGGTTGTCATAGTTCCTTCCGTCATCGCCGGGTTTTCCCTCAGTGCCATCAATCACATCGTAGAGACAATTGCGCTGTTGCATTCCAGAAGCGCTGGAAACCTGTTTTTACCTGTGCCGCCGCCTTCTGGTATTCACCGGCCTGTGTGTCTTTGTCTAGCTGTCTCGCCAGCCCGGCCATGATATGCAGCGCGTTGTACCAGAGGGCGTTGATCTCGACTGCCTTGCCGACCCGTGGCGTAACTACCCGGTCGCCAACCCTGGCGTCCATCCAGGTGAGCTGCACACCATCCTCGCCCGCGGCGAGTAACCCATCCTGTGAGTCAACTTTAATGCCGTAGCGTGTTCCGCGTCGGTGCCAGTCAATAATCCTGGTGAGTATCGGGTAGAGTTCTGCAGCGAGAGCGAGATCGCCACTGCGTTGAGTGTATTGATCGATAGCATGAAAATACCACAGCGTGGCATCGACGGTGTTGTATTCCGGAGCCTGTGCGTTGTCAGGAAAACGATTCGGCAGCATGCCGTCGCTGACGTGTCTGGCAAAGGTGCGCAAAATACTGGCGGCGATGTCAAAGCGCTGTGTGGTGAGTGTCAGGCCCGGCAGAGCGATCATCGTGTCTCGGCCCCAGTCACTGAACCAGGGATAACCGGCAATAACCGTTTTGCCAACCGGCTGAGCGTCCTGATAACGCTCGACGATGAACTGATCGGCTGGCCAGCGTCAGTTGCCGGATCCAGTCGGGTGAGTCAGACGGTAAATGTTCAAGTAAAGCATGCTGTTGTCTGTGTACCTGTTTCTTTACTGCGGCAAAGTCTTCTGCCTGGCCTGATTCTTCCAGGTTAGATTCTGCGGTTAACACAACACTAGCCTGTTCACCTTGTGCCAGGTCCAGGCTAAAGCGGCCAGGGCAGAACAGGTCTTCGCTATCATCAAGCCCGCGTGCGCTTTCTTCCCGGTGTTTAAAGTGCCAGTACCAGGCAGGGTCGCGGGTGAATGGTGCATCGGTGCAGATTACCCGGTAGCTCGTTGCGCCGGCAAAGGCGGCCACTTCAATACCATGGGGAATTTCACTTATGTGCATATCCCAACCGCCTTGAGAGTGACTGTGATAGTCGCGGTAAGTGCATAACGGTTTGAACTCGAGATGGATGTCAGCACTGGCACGCAGCACCTTGAAATTCACATAAGTGGTGTTTTTTCCGGGAACCATCAACAGACGTTTTTCGATTAATGCATCGGCGATGGCGTAATGCCATACTGGTAACCCGTGATCAAGGTGGAATGACTCAAGCTGAAGATAACCGTGAGGATCGACTGTGCCATCAGTATATTCATGGGTGAATAAAGTGTATAACTCAGTGCCATAGCGCACCGTCATGTCCAGTGCTGCGACCAGCAGGGTACGTTCTACCGGCGGGGAAAAAGCAGCCGTGAGTAATCCGTGATAGCGACGCGTATTGCTATCACACAGCGTGCTCGAAGCAAAACCACCGATGC
>CAVWXQ010000045.1:0-42860 GCA_963759005.1 uncultured Gammaproteobacteria bacterium | reverse complement strand
CGTTTGATTTTTTCCTCGATGAAGACGCTAATCATTATCCTTTTACTTACGATAAAAATCTGGCAGCGGAACTGGCACCTTACAGAACGATAAAAGCCAACGGACCAGTGCTGAAAAAATGGCTGGCAGGTGTTGACCGCTCACGCATGCAAACCAACGATTTCGGTGTCACTAAATCAAAAACTTCAAAAAGACATTGGTTACAACATTCGTATGGAACCAGGAGTTCAAAAATGTGATGAGACCTTAACGCTAAAACGTGGCTGAAGCCGTGATACAGCGTGGTTACTGGTGCAGATTTTACGTCATCTTGGCCTTGCCTCACGTTTTGTATCCGGCTACTTGATACAGCTTAAAGCTGATGAGAAATCGCTGGACGGACCATCCGGTGCGGAAGAAGATTTTACCGATCTGCATGCCTGGGCAGAAGTCTACCTGCCGGGTGCTGGCTGGGTTGGGCTTGACCCAACTTCCGGGTTATTTGCCGGCGAAGGGCATATACCCCTGGCATGTACACCGAATCCAATGAATGCGGCACCAATTTCTGGCGCCAGTGATGAAGCGGAAGTCGAGTTTTATTTTCACAATCAAGTCACCCGTATTCACGAAGACCCCAGGGTGACACTGCCTTACAGTGAGCAGCAGTGGACAGAAATTAATAACCTGGGCGAACAGGTAGATAAAGAGCTTGTCGAAAATGATGTTCGACTAACCATGGGCGGCGAACCTACCTTTGTCTCTATCGATGATATGGAAAGCGTGCAATGGAACACCGGGGCACTTGGTGATCACAAACGTGAACGTGCAGGTGATTTGTTGTTACGACTAAAACAGCGATTTGCACCGGGCGGTGCTTTACAGTACGGGCAGGGCAAATGGTATCCGGGCGAAGTGCTGCCACGCTGGGCGCTGGGTTGTTTCTGGCGCGCTGATGGTGAGCCGGTGTGGCAGGATGCGAAATTAATTGCGCAGGAAAACAATGGTCAAAACAGTAAAGAAAAATACGCTGCAGAAGATGCAAAACGTTTCATGCAAACCTTATGCTGTCATCTAAGTATTGATGACAAAGTTATCAAAACTGCTTATGAAGATATTTATTACTATCTTTGGAAAGAAGGCACCTTACCCACAAACGTAGACGTTCTGGACAATAAGCTTGAGGAGGAAACGGAACGTGAGCGTTTGCGTCGGTTATTCGAAAAAGGCATCGGTGAAGTCAGCGGTTATGCTATTCCGCTGAAATGGGACGGTGTGGCAAAGAAAAAGGCTGGTCTTCCTGCCTGTGGTCCTTCAGACGTAGGGTGAAATGTTTCTCCTTCCGGGTGACTCGCCGATGGGATATCGCTTGCCGCTCGATTCTTTGCCCTGGGTAGAGAAAGGCTAAACGTTTTCCCGATCCCGAGCGTTGTACTTTTGAACCAAGAGGACCTCTGGATGATGTCTATGGTGAAGTAGCACGCCGGTATACCGAGTTTGAAAAAGCGCCAGGCAATCCGCCAGGATATAAGGAGCAGAAAATCGATGCCCGACACTGCCGGAGCGAAAGGGTCAGCTGAAGATGCAAACAATGCAGAACTGATACACACAGCATTGTGTGTAGAACCGCGTAATGGTCATCTCTATGTTTTTCTGCCACCGGTGACACATCTGGAACATTATCTTGATCTGGTACACTCGATCGACCAAAAACAGCAGCTGAACTAAAAATACCGGTTTTCATGGAAGGTTATGAACCGCCGCATGATCATCGATTGAAACGTTTCGCAATAACCCCTGATCCCGGTGTTATCGAGGTTAATATTCATCCGGCACACAGCTGGGGCGAACTGCTGAGCAATACACAGGCGGTTTATAAGGAGGCGAGGCTGGCACGACTTGCAACTGAAAAATTTATGCTTGATGGTCGCCATACGGGTACAGGCGGCGGTAATCATGTCACCATTGGCGGCGCCACACCCGCTGATAGTCCCATGTTGCGCCGACCGGATGTTCTGCAAAGTCTGGTGACTTACTGGCAACATCATCCCGGTTTGTCCTATCTATTTCTCCGGGCTGTTTATCGGTCCAGACCAGCCAGGCGCCAAGAGTGGATGAGGCGCGTGACGACAGTTTGTATGAGCTGGAAATTGCCTTTCAGCAAATGCCCGAAGGAGAAACACCGTCGCCGTGGATTGTTGATCGCCTGCTCAGAAACCTGCTTGTTGATGTAAGTGGCAACACCCATCGTTCGGAATTTTGTATCGATAAACTCTATTCCCCCAACAGTGTTACCGGTCGCCTCGGTCTGGTCGATTTCGTGCTTTTGAGATGCCGCCGCATGTGCAGATGAGTATGGTGCAGGTATTGCTACTGCGTTCATTGATCCAAAGTTCTGGAAGCAACCATACAGAAAAAAACCGGTGTATTGGGGCACGGAGTTGCATGACCGTTTCATGCTGCCACATTACGTATGGCAGGATATTCGCGATGTTGTATGCGATTTACAATCAACAGGTTACCCGCTTAAGCTAGAATGGTTATTGCCATTTCAGGAATTTCGTTTCCCGCATATCGGTGATATTACACAGCAGGACATCCATCTTGAAATACGCACCGCGATGGAACCCTGGCATGTACTTGGCGAAGAGGTAACGGCTCTGGGAACCTCCCGTTTTGTCGATTCAGCCGTTGAGCGTGTGCAGGTTAAAGTCACTGGTGTAACAGATGAGCGATATGTCGTTGCATGCAACGGTCGGCGTGTGCCATTGCGGCCGACTGGTCGCCGCGGTGAATTTGTCGGTGCTGTTCGCTTCAAGGCGTGGCAACCGCCATCAGGTTTGCATCCAATGATGGGCGTGCATACGCCACTGGTTTTTGATATTCTGGACACCTGGAACGAACGTTCTATCGGTGGTTGCACTTACTATTCCGGTCATCCGGGCGGTCGGCATGAGGAAACATTTCCTGTTAATGCCAATGAAGCAGAGTCACGGCGTATCGCACGTTTCAGGGAAATCGGTCATACCGCGGGTAAATTCGAAGTGCCCGTGGAAGAGACCAGTCGGGATTATCCCTATACGCTTGATCTAAGAAAACTGTCGCCATGTTGAATATTTGCCTTGCCTGTGACGAGGTCCATGAGTAAAGTTCCGTTATTAATTTTAACAGGCTAATAACAATATACCGTGAGCAATGTTATAAGCAGAATCCGTAAGCCCTGAACTAACTCAGCTTTGTAAGGGTTATGGTGCTACGGCTAGCCATGATGAAATGTGTTCAGCGGATGGCGGTATTCGCGCTCACTGGCATTATCTCATGCAATCACTCAATGGCATGGGCAGTGGAGAATTACAACGCCGGCGCGAAGAAGCCTGGCGGCTGATCCGTGAAAATGATGTCACCTATAATATCTATGGAGATAAAGACAGCATAAGCAGGCCATGGAAACTCGATCTGGTTCCACTGCTGATTGAAAGTGAAGAATGGCAGACCATCGAGTCAGGATTGATGCAGCGGGCAGAGTTGCTCAACCTGGTGATGCTCGACCTCTACGGTCCGCGAAACCTGATCAAAAAAGGACTTATTCCACCGGAGCTTATATACTCTCATCCTGGATTTCTCAATCCCTGCGTTAACATACCGATGCCGGATTCTCGTGCCCTGACTTTTTATGCTGCTGACCTGGTCAGGGATTCAAATGGCCAGATCAATGTATTAAGAGACCGTGCGCAATCGCCCTCGGGTTCAGGTTATGCGCTGGAAAATAGGCTGGTTATATCCAGGGTTCTGCCCAGCCTGTTCCGTGGTGATTCACATACCCACAGACTGGCAAATTTTTTCCGCACTTCAAGGCATGCATTAAACCGTTTATCGCCCCGCGAAGGTGAAGAGCCGAACATCGTATTGTTGAGTCCGGGGCCGGCGAACGAATTCTATTTTGAACATGCTTATCTGGCCAATTATTTAGGCTATACCCTGGTCGAGGGTACTGACCTGACGGTTCGCAACAACCGGGTCTGGCTGACCACACTCGAAGGTCGGCGTCCAGTTGATGTCATATTAAGGCGTATGGATGATGCCTACTGTGACCCGGTTGAATTACGCGGTGATTCCTACCTTGGTGTACCGGGCCTTACCAATGTGGTGCGCTCAGGAAATGTTGCTATTTCCAACCCGCTGGGTAGCGGAGTGCTGGAGAACCCGGCACTGCTAGCACTGTTGCCAGAACTATCAAAATGTCTGCTCGGCGAAGCATTGCGTATTCCTTCGGTGCCAGTCTGGTGGTGCGGCAATCAAAAACAGTGTGATTACGTTCTGGAAAATTTGCATAGTGTGGTGATTAAACCGGTACATGATGATATCGGTTTCAGGTTTATTTTTGGTTCTGAATTAAGCAAAGACAAACTGGAAGAACTGCGCCAGAAGATCAAATCAAGACCACACCTTTATGTCGGACAAGAGGCGATGACCATGTCGACTGTACCGATATTGGCTAATGATGGGCTTAAAGCACGTCATAGCGTATTAAGAAGTTTTCTGGTTGCGGATGAACATGACTATATGGTCATGCCGGGTGGACTCACTCGAGTAGCCTCTGACGAAAGCAAACTGGTGGTATCCAACCAGGCTGGCGGTATCAATAAAGACACCTGGGTGCTGGCAACTGAACCAGAAAAATATGTTAGCTTGCTATCTGAACGGCGACAGGCACGCCTTGCACCCGATAAAGGTGGTGAAGTTCCCGGGCGTGTTGCAGACAATATGTTCTGGGCCGGTCGATATACAGAAAGAGCAGAATTCAGCAGCCGCATTATGCGTTTGATCCTACAGTTTGTTGAAAATGGTGAGAGTGAAGAAACGCAGGTATTCAGACAGCTGCTGGCAACACTGACAAACCAGCTGATACCGGCTCCGGGTGCAACAAATACTGATGATTTCAATACACTTCAAGCAGAATTATTGTACGTTATTTCAGGCAGGATGAATCCTGTGAGCCTTACCCAGACACTGCTTGCACTGTTACGCTCAGTGCGCTCGGTACGTGATCGTCTGTCATCTGATACCTGGCGTATTATTAATATCATCGATGATGAGCTCGGTACTTTGCGTGGTATCACCTCAATGAACCTGATAGATGCAACCGACGAACAGGATAAATTGATTACCGCACTGACTGCATTCACCGGTCTCACCCTGGAAAATATGACACGCGGGAGCAGCTGGCATTTCCTCGATATCGGTCGGCGTATAGAAAGGACACTGCAGATAACCCGTTTATTACAGATGACTATAGTTCCGGTCTCCAGTGAAGAAGATCAGATACTGTTAGCAGATTCCATGCTGACCATAGTCGACAGTATAATGTCATACCGCCGGCGTTATCGCTATGGTATTAAGATTCCCGAACTGCTTGATCTTATTATAAGCGATGAAAGCAATCCACGATCGCTTGCTTTCCAGCTTTCAAAACTGGAACGACACATTGACAGTTTGCCGCAACAGAATGAATCCGGCAGCCGTACAGAACTGGAACGCCTGACGCTTGAGACAGCGACCCTGATAAGGCTGGCCGATGTCAATCGGCTGGCTTTGGCAGATGAAGATAGCGGTAGACGAGAAACACTGGAAAATTTCCTTAAGGTACTCAGTATGCGTTTATCCACATTATCTGAGGCATTAACTACGACCTATTTCCGTACTGCAGAGACACCGCATCAGCTGCAATCGTTGCGCAGCAGGGCAGAATAATGAAGTATAGAGTAACTCACATCACAAAATACCAGTACAGTAAAAACGTGACACTGTGTTATAACGTTGCGCACCTGCTGCCACGAACTACACCACAACAGACATGTTCTACCAGTGAGCTTAAAATTTCCCCATTGCCGACCTACACCAATGAGTGGTCTGATATTTTTGGCAACAGACAGGCCAGCTTCAGTATTGAAAAACCGCATAATGAGCTGATCGTGACTGCGATCAGTGAAGTAGATATTGTTACTGCCGGTTCATTATTAGATGCGGCCTTTCCTACCTCATGGGAACAGGCGGTCGAACATCTAAAGACTTCAACAGACCCGCAAACCATTGAAACGCGCATGTTTGTGCTTGAATCTGAATTTATCGAGTTTAGTGACGAGATAAAAAAATACAGTCTGGAATCATTTTCTGAAGGTCGACCGCTACTGGAAGCGGTAGAAGATTTAATGCATCGTATATATAAAGAGTTCAAATACGATCCCGGCTTCAGTTCGATCGCAACACCATTAGAAGAAGTGTTAAAACACCGCAAAGGCGTGTGTCAGGATTTTGCACACCTGGCGATAGCGTGTCTGCGCATGCAGGGACTTGCCGCTCGTTATATCAGCGGTTACCTGGAAACCATCCCGCCTGAAGGTAAAGAGCGACTAGTCGGTGCCGATGCATCACATGCCTGGTTTAGTGTTTTTGTGCCGCATCTCGGCTGGGTCGATTTTGACCCTACCAATGCCAAAATTCCTGATGAACAACATATCACCGCCGCCTGGGGTCGGGACTATGCTGACGTGGCACCGCTTAAAGGCGTTATTTTCGGCGGTGGGGCTAAAAACAAACTGGAAGTATCGGTTGATGTTGAACGGATTTAACAAACTTAAGCTATCGATGTTATTTGGTAACTACCATGCGAAATGGGAGTAAGGTTATAGATTGTTGATTTACCAGTTTGCATGAATACAACTGACCATCTACGGATGGAGTAAATGCAATATAATTGCAGAAACAATTCTTGCCATATAGGCACTGCTGTACCATGCTGAAGCTGAAATCCGATAAATCAACAAGCTATACCCTCAGAAAATAATACGCTGAGTAGTTAGAATAAGATAAAGCATATCTCTCTATATTATGCAAAATTTTTAAGATATCATAAACGAACTAAATTTAAATCTAACTATTTACAGGACAAGCAGAATGAGTTCACTTAATTTTATCGGTGGCGAAAAAGGCGGCGTAGGCAAGTCGGTTACCGCCCGGGTTTTGGCCCAATATTTCATCGACAAGGGTCGGCCATTCACCGGATATGACACCGACCGTTCGCATACATCGTTCACCCGTTTCTACGCTGACTATGCTTCGCCGGTGATCGTGGACACGTACGAGGGCCTGGATAAGATTGTCAGTGCGTTCGAAGAGGCTCCATTCGAGGGCGAACAAAGCAGCGTGATTGTCGACCTGGCAGCGCAGACTGCGTCCCCCCTGGCGAGCTGGATTAATGATTCTGACCTGCTATCGCTACTCAGGGAGATGGGCGTCACAGTCAATTTCTGGCATCTGGCTGAAGCGGGAAAAGATTCGGTGGACCTGCTGGAGCGCCTGATTACGTCTTATGGCGCCGGTCCGAACTACTTCGTGGTCAAGAACCTGGGCCGTGGCTCCGACTTTTCACAGCTGGACAACTCACCCGCGCTTCAGCAAGCACTGGCTCTGGGCGCGCGAGTAACCATCCTGCCGCAACTGCACGAAGCCAGCATGCGCAAGATCGATCGCCAGAACGCCAGCTTCTGGGCTGCAGTCAATACACGAACTGGTCCCGATGCGCTTGGTATGCTGGAACGCCAGCGGGTAAAAACCTGGTTAAAGGCAGCTTATGCCAGATTCGATGAATTGCCGCTGTAAGTTATTGCTGTGCAGCAGGAAATATGGCGAACAGCACTGCATGAAGATGTATACGGTTCTGCTTCATCAGCCGATGTCTCAATACTTGATCAGCTTTCCCTTATTGTATCCAGAGCAGTATAATAATCTTGTTACCATAGAACCTTGTATTCCATAACTGTAAATCACTTTTAAAAAGAAACGACTATGCAAAAATTGACCCCAGCAGGCCAGAATTTAGTGAACGATCTGTCCTATCGTTATAATTTAAGTACAGATGCCGTTATTCACATGATCATCGCTGTTAATAATGGTGGTGGTACCATGGCTCAGTTTAATTCTCCAGAACTGGGAGGGTCAGGCCAGTGGATGAAAGGTGGTATGACCATGGTAGGCGATATGTTCAACCATGGACTTAAAATGACAGTAGATAACCTCTGTTCTGAGATTTCTAATGCCCTGGCCAATACGCAAATTTTCCCTGTGGTACCGCAAGGCACCAGGGCCAGTAACCAGTGGTGGCCAGCAGACCTTGGCCGTCCATTTAGTAGCGGTGCTCAAAACAATCTTCGATATGCGGTGTTTCCAAACAGACTCGCGGTCGAGTCGAATGGTCAAATCACTATATATGACACGCTTAACCATAATATTGGAGGCGTTAGTCAACAACAGGGTGGAAATACGTCACTTACTTTCAGTAGCCAGTTTGGCACCGTGCCAGTAAACAGTCTGCCAATTGTTTCAGGCCCTGGAAGTGTACCACCGGTAGCGCCACAAACAAATTTTGCCGAACCGCTACAGAATAACTATGCAAACCCTGCAGCTGCTGCGTCAGATACGATCAATTTAAATACGGACTCAAGTGACGAGGTGATACAGCTGATCGAAAAACTGTCTAAGTTACACGAAATGGGCGCGCTAACTGATGATGAATTTAATGCGAAGAAAAATGAATTACTGAGTCGACTCTAATAGTAACCAGCAGGCTGTCCAAAGAGATAAGTCACTCGGCAACTGCTCCCTGCGTTGCCCTGGCTCCTGCACCTGACCTTCTGCATCTAGCCACCTGCATCTATCCCCATGGATGGAGAAATACAATGGCATTGTAGTAACAACCACTACCAAATAGTTGTGTACTCGTCATGGCCCGTGATTCAATGCCAAAATTCCTGATAAAAATTGCCTGTAAGTGTCTGCTGACGCCGAACGGCTTAGCTAACTACTTGTGAGCAATCGGCTTTTCAGTAAACAGATAGTCTTTTAGCTCTTTCTCAAATGATGGGTCGTTACGGCGAATCCATTCCAGCACCATCGCCGCATGCTCCTTTTCTTCATCTCGGTTATGCGCAAGGATTGCTTTTAAGTCAGTATCTTTACAGGCGTCAACGCGTTGATTGTACCAATCAACAGCTTCCAGCTCTTCCATAAGTGAGGTAATCGCCCGGTGCATATCTTTTGTTTCATCAGTAAGCTCATCTATGGCTTCGTGATAACCTTCATTTGACATAGGTTTCTCCAATTTAGTGATAGTAAATGTCTCAAGCAATTAAACACTATTGTCTAAGCTGAGTCCATGTTCGATAGTTATAGAACTGACCCAATGCCAGTAAGTTAAGAATGTTTTCCAGTGTAGGGTGTGTCGTGCGCACTGTGAAAATTCTTACTGGCTGGGATTTTGGTGCGCACGGCGCACCCTACTATGATACTTATTTGCCTAATCTTACTGACATTGAGCCCTGACCAGATTATATCTGGCCAGGGATTAAAGTTTAAAGAGATTTATGGCAGAAATACCAATCGGTACATTCATAACCTTCACTCATATTAGCGATTGCTTAATGATAAATAAATTTAATTATAACTATTATGATCATAGTTTTTTGCTATTTCTTTTGTTTGTTATATTTTACGCAGCTTAAATTGCAGTCAGCTACCGCTTTGTTGATAACATCAATAACTTTAGAACGAGTAAATGATACTCTCCATGCTAACGCAACAGTGCGTGTCGGTACTGGACTGCTAAAACGACGAATCGCAAGTAAACGTTGGGAGTAAGAATGTGCGCCTGCGGCGGTACACGGTAACACGGTTACACCTAAGCCAGAGACCACCATGTGCCTGATGGTTTCCAGTGAACTGCCTTCGACGGTATGCGGTAAATCACCGATAAGCCCTGGTTTGGGGATGCAAGCCGGGCAAGTCTCGAGTACATGATCTCTAAAACAATGTCCCTGTCCTAATAACAATACATTTTCTTCTTCCAGCAATTTAGAATTGACGGTTTTGCGTGATGTTAATGGATGCGATTCTGGTAATAGAACAACAAAAGGCTCTTCATATAATGCTTGTGTAACAATGCCTTGTTCTTCATATGGTAGCGCGATAATAATGACATCCAGCTCACCACGTTTGAGTTTCTCCGTTAATACAGAGGTATAGTTTTCCTCGACAACCAGAGGCATTTCTGGTGCGGTTTTACGAAGTAGTGGAATCAGCCCTGGATACAAATAAGGCCCAATAGTATGAATAGCACCTATACGTATTGGGCCAGAGAGCTGGTTTTTTCCATGCAAGGCTAATTGTTTAATACTTTCTGAAGCTTCTAATGTTTGCTGTGCCTGTTGTACGATACGCTCACCAACAGGTGTCAATGTGACTTCATTGCTACCACGTTCAAAAATTGCCACACTCAATTCGTCTTCAAGTTTTTTAATGGCAACACTAAGCGTAGGCTGGCTAACAAAACAGGCCTTTGCGGCTCGACCAAAATGGTGTTCGCGTGCAACTGCAACAATATATCGAAGTTCAGTAAGTGTCATAAGTTAAGTTTAATACATATAACAGCTTCATAGCTGAAATTAATTTATCTAAACTTACTAATAGTATTTGTATATTGTTAATTTGTGATAATTAAAAATGCTAAGAGGGTTCTCCATAAATACAAATATCTATATCGTAATAACAGGACCATATTAAATAACAGGCAGTTTTCAGTAAGTGAAACACTGCTTTTCCAGTGTTAAAAATTATATAAAAAACAGAGTATTAGCAGAGTTGCTACGCACTGGAGATTGAAAATATGAAACATCTACAATTTAAAAAAACAATCTACAGTTAGATTATTACATTGATAGTCTGCTACCTGGCCGAAAGCGCACATTTATCCAGGCGGTATTTTCAGGCTATCGGTTCCATCAGCTCCTGTATAGTCAGATTTGCCTTTATGGTTATGACCTGCTGGTCATTTTTTATTATCTGCAGCAGTTTAAAAAATCGTGGCTCTTCATGGTAAGCCGGTTCAGGCTGTGACTGGCCATTCACAAAACCGTAAGAGTGGTCGGTGCGGTATATTTCCGGGAAACTGCCAGAACCATCAGCCGGTTCAGTGAGGGCAACTCTGATTAAGTATTATAAATTCTGGCGATGCCCTAGAACAGGATCAGTCAGTGTAAACAGTGTTAGTAAGATGAATAGTGATTTCATAAAAACTCCATTTAATTTTTCATTAATGACAGGTTATTTTAAGTTTCAAATAAGCGTTCAAGTTTTTCAGCAACCCGGTTCTTTTATGCATGAGTCGGGAAAATACTGTCCTGGAATATTTTTATGCTCATTATTGATAGCCTTTAACTAAAATACATTCTCCGCCTGCATTTCCAGCAGTTCTTCTTCAACACCAGCAGCACGGGTCAATTCTGCAACGTTGTGTTTGGTAAAGAAGCCACTGAAATCACCGAAGCGTTGAACATATTCAATGATTAGTGAAGAATGTTCTGAGGCACTGGAGAATATCTGTTTTAGTCCGTCATCTTTAGAGCCGATCACATCCAGCAGGAAGTCACGACCCTGGGAGGCGATCTGTTTGACCACAAAGTCGATGTTTTCCATCTCGTGACGGTCGCCATCACACACGGCTAGTGCCATATGGTGCAGGCGTGGACCATAGTTGCGGACAAAGGTCTCTGTGGGTGACGGCAGTTTTTCCAGGTGATTGACAAAGTAGGGTGTATTGTTTGCAGTGAAAACTTTTGCCGGGGTGAACATCTCGTTCGAGTAATGTGTACTCTTGGTTACGTTGGTCGACGAGTTCTGGTCCTTAATGTCATAGGAGCCCCAGTAGTAATAACTGGATAATGACAGCCACTCGAGCAGGGCTACTTCTCGGTTCTGGCTGTATACACGTGTTGCCAGGTGGTCGATCGGCAGTATCAGATCATTGATCTCAAGTTCTTCCTGTTTGGCTTTTGCTGCAAGATATACATCCTGCACGTCATTGCGGATCGTACTGATGCCCAGAGCATAAGTTCGGATCTGGTCAACGGGGCGCTCCATATATGCAAGGATATTGTGTGTATACGGTGAAGGTTTGCTCACTGACATATTACCCGGTAGTTGCAATTTACGAATCTGGTCCTGAGAAAAGAAACGGAACTCGCGTTGCTTCTGGCATTCCACCACATCATGCAAATTGGTAACCCGCAGGACTTCACCCATGTAACGGCTGTTGGGTTTGCGCATACCGATCGGATAAACTTCATTAAGACTACGGAAGATACCTTTAATTGAAGGATCCTTTACTTCTCTTAGCAAAATGTCTGGTGAGCTCATGTCGACACGTAGTATATGTGTCCAGTGATCTTCACTTTCCAGTGTCACCAGGTAATGATACGGCGTCATTAGGGCGAGTTCACCGATGTAGCGGATCGAGTGCCCTGGATCGACTGTAATCATGATGGCGTCGATTTCATGAATCATGTCGGTCAGTCCGCATTGGTCACGCTCCTCTAGCAGGCGTACCAGATATTCTTCAAAAAAAGCCGAGTTTACTTTGTCACCCTGACGGTGAAAGGATAAAGAGTTGGACATTATTTGTTATCGTTAATATATCAATTAATAAAAAATTATTTTAATCAGGAATACACTTACGTCGTACATTTGGTAATGCACTAATGTAATGCTATGAAATATACTTAGCAATTAACGCGCCACATTTATTCTTTCATTTTTTGTTTTAAAAAAGTCTTTATGTTCTTAGGCTTAAGTGTAAACGTCATTAACCGGTGTCGTTGATCATCTGCAATTTTGCACCTTTATTGACCATGAGATGCACATGGGGTAACTAAAATGGTGCAAAATTTATTCTAGCGGATGATATAAATTTGCGAAGATACTGATATAGTACGTTTTTGAGATTCATTACATGTTGGCACGTACCTTGCTAATATATTGAAAATATTAATAACAAAAGTAATTAACTCTCTTTTGGCTAACATATTGGCCAGACTTCGACAACGGCGTTAACATGATATGACTATCAGCTGGGAAAACTATTCAAACGCGGAAAATTTTGATGAACTAATCACTGCCGGTGGTAGAGCAAGAGCAGGTGCTGGAAAAATAGTGCAGTATATGCGACGGCTTAGCGATGAAGATTTACGCGAACGTCGTGATGCTGCCGAGCTGGCAATGCGCGTTATGGGCATTACTTTTACCGTTTATAACGAAGAGGGCGAGGGTGGTATTGATCGCGTCTGGCCCTTCGATATTATTCCGCGCATCATAACAGCAAAAGAGTGGCATCGTACAGATGCCGGTTTAAAGCAACGCGTACAAGCGCTCAATATGTTTATTGCGGATATATACGATAAACAGCAGATTATCAAAGACGGCATCTTCCCCAAAGAAGTACTTGCACAGTCGGTTAACTTCCGTGAACAATGTATGGGTATCAAACCGGCGCATGGTGTCTGGGCGCATATCTGCGGCAGTGATCTTGTGCGTGATTCTCATGGCACCATGTTTGTCCTTGAGGATAACCTCAGGGTACCATCTGGCGTTTCCTATATGCTGGAAAATCGTCTCGTCATGAAACGTGTTTTCCCCGAATTATTTGAAGACTGCAGTATTTTACCGCTTGATGGTTATTCGACACGATTGTTCGATACGCTTGCATCCCTTTCACCAAGGCCGGCAGATTTTCCGACGATTGTTGTGCTCACGCCGGGAATATACAACTCAGCTTATTTTGAACACTCCTACCTTGCACAGCAGCTGGGTGTTGAACTTGTAGGTGGAAGTGACCTGTTTGTCGGTGATGATGACTGCGTCTACATGCGCACCATTAATGGTCGTGAGCGGGTTGATGTGATCTATCGCAGGGTTGATGATTTGTTCATGGACCCTGAAGTCTTTTACCCTGAGTCAAAGTTGGGCGTACCGGGTATTATGCGCGCCTGGCGCAAAGGCAATGTGTCGATAGCCAATGCGCCGGGCGCCGGGGTTGCCGATGATAAAGTCGTGTATGCCTATGTTCCTGAGATGATTCGTTATTATCTTGATCAGGAGACGATACTGCCAAACGTTCCTACCTATCTCTGTATGGATGAAAAGCAGCGTGAGTATGTATTGTCTAATCTCGAAAACATGGTCGTTAAACCGGCAAATGAATCCGGTGGTTACGGCATGATGGTGGGGCCGGCTGTCAGCAAAAAAACACATCAGGAATTTGCCGAGCTGATCAGGAAAGATCCGCGCAATTATATCGCGCAGCCAACCCTGTCTCTTTCAACCGTGCCAACATTATGTGATGGCAATGTTGAACCCAGGCATGTCGACTTGCGCCCCTTTATTCTTTCTGGTGAAAGAATACATGTAACTCGTGGCGGTCTGACCCGGGTAGCATTAAAAAAAGGCTCACTTGTTGTTAATTCATCGCAGGGTGGTGGCAGTAAAGATACCTGGATTGTTGAAACCGGAGGTAAATAACGATGTTGTTATCGAGTGTTGCTGAACGCGTTTACTGGTTTGCACGTTATGTTGAGCGAGTTGAAAATACGGCGCGCATGATTTTAGTCAATAATAATTTATTACTGGATATGCCGCGCAATTCTACGCTTGGCTGGGCGCCGATCGTTTCTATCACAGGTATACCGGAAAAATTTTACGAAAAACACAAAGAAGCCACAGAACGAAATGTGATGAGCTTTCTTGTTATGGATTCAAACAACCCCAGTTGCATGATGTGTTCAATTGGCCACGCGCGTGAAAACTTGCGCACCTCGAGAGCAATCTTTCCCAGGGCAATATGGGAGACGCTCAACGATCTGTACAATTATGCCAAAGATAATAAGTCTGCTGTATTAACACGGCGTGACCGTTATAATTTTTTAATACATGTAATCGACTCCTGTCATCTTATTTCCGGCAAGTTGTCTGCTTCCATGAGTCACGATCAGATTTACGAATTTGTCCGCATGGGTCGTAATATCGAGCGTGCAGATATGACTACGCGTGTTATCGATGTTCGTGCAGAAAACCTGTTGCCAAAGCATGATGAAGATCTAAAACCGTTTGATGATATTCAGTGGAAAAGTGTACTTGACTCACTTGCCGGTTATCAGATGTACCGGCGATATGTGCATGTTCGAGTTCATGGCGTCGAAGTATTGCGTTACCTGTTGCAGGATATCCATTTCCCTCGCGCTATCCATCATTGTCTAAATCAGCTCGAGCTGTGCCTGCGTAATTTGCCAATGAATGAAGCGCCGCAATACGCCCTGGTGAAAGCCCAGCGCATGGTCAGAAATGCCAAGGTTGAAAAAATAGTTCACGATAATCTGAATGATTACATTAACCAGCTGCAACTGGCATTTATCGATATCAATGCAGAACTGACTTCAACCTATTTTGAAGGTAAAGAAATATCGCCCGCCCTGTATTATGGGGAGCCGGGTATAAAGGAAACGGCATAGAACAGGCGAAAAAAATAACGCTTGAGCCCGGCTTCAGAATAGGAATGCCACAGTCAAAAAAGCACTAAAGTGAAGCACCATAGTCTTGTTATCGCACTTATTTAGTTCAACTGCTGGAAAACAGTTTATGAAGGTTTTTTCTTAATTTGCAGCAATCCATTAATAACAGTATCAGCAGCGTTATACAAGTGACTGAAATTAAAGTTATTAGTGTTAATGTGTCAAATATGATTTCCATCGTCTCACCTCGTGTATCATTTAATGTTTGAGAATTAGCCAAACATTGTGCAAGATGCTTGCCATATGAAATGGTCAGTCATCAAGAAAAAATTACTTTACAGCGGATTCTTTAAGCTCTCGGGCATTGAGTTGCAGCATGACTTGTTCGCTGGTGGCCAAAGCAGGGTTCTTAGACGTGAATTAATCGACCGTGGCCAGGCTGTTGCTGTCTTGCCTTATGATCCTGAACGAGATGAAATTGTACTGATTGAACAGTTCAGAATTGGGGCTGGTCAGGATGAAAACGGTCCCTGGGTGATGGAGATCATTGCCGGTTATCAGGAACCCGGTGAATCTGCAGAAGAAGTGGCATTTCGTGAAGCGTTTGAAGAAGCAGGGTGCGATGTGAGCGAGCTGTTATCGATGTGTAAATATTACTCAAGCCCCGGCGGTTCTAACGAACAGATTCAGATTTTTCTTGGCCGTACAGAGAGTTCAGGTATAAGCGGAATACATGGACTTGATGAAGAGGGTGAGGACATTAAGGTACATGTAATCAGCAGTCAGCAGGCTTTTGACTGGCTGGACAGCGGAAAAATTGATTCTGCTGCCCCCATTATTGCCTTGTTGTGGTTTCGTTTGAATCGTGATCGAATTCGCGAAAAGTGGCTATAAAGATAAAGTTTTACGGTCATGTTTAAAAAAATAATCGTCCCGCTACTATTTCTGCTATTTAGCTGGTTCGTTGTTTTCCAATGATCATGCCAAAACCATTATCGCCGGTATTGCTATATTTTTAATCGGTATGCACTACCTGGAAAACGGTTTTAAGTTGTTCAGTGGTGGTGCTTTGGAAACGATGCTTGAGAAATTTACCGGCACCACGCCAAAGGCAATTGGCACAGGGTTTCTGGCAACAGCTGTGGTGCAGAGCTCTTCACTGGTTACGGTTATTGTCATCTCTTTTCTTTCGGCAGAACTTATCGGGCTGACGCAGGCCGTTGGTATTGTCTTTGGTTCTAATATTGGTACCACTACGACTGCGTGGCTGGTCTCATCTCTTGGTTTGAAAATAAAAATTGCGCAATACGCATTACCCATGTTGATATTCGGTGTGGTCATGCAATTTTCCAGACATACTGCCTATAAAGGATTTGGCAGTGTATTGATTGGCCTCGGATTTATTTTTCTCGGCATTGCTTACATGAAAGAGGGCTTTGAAACACTCAAAAATGGTCTTGATCTGGCAGAGTATGCGATACCAGGCTACCTGGGAGTGTTTGTCTATATATTATTTGGTGCTGTTGCAACAGTCATTATCCAGTCCAGCAGCGCCACCATGGCCATCATTATTACCGCACTGGCGACAGGGCAGATCGATTATATTAATGCACTTGCTCTTGCCATCGGGGCCAATGTCGGCACCACTGTGACGGCTGCAATAGGGGCGATTGCATCAAACAAAAATGGCAAGCGGCTGGCGGTTGCACATCTAATATTTAATATTATTACCGGTTTAATCGCAGTGGTTTTTATTTACCAGTTAAAAGATCTGGTAGACAGGCTGGCGCTGGTTTTTTCTATATCAGAGACAGACGATGCGATGAAGCTGGCACTTTTTCATACTATTTTTAACGTTATTGGTGTACTCCTGGTATCGCCTTTTACCAAACAGCTGGTCAGGTTTTTAGAGACATTGTTCCAGCCGACAGAGAAAGGTCGTGGTAAAGCAAAATATCTGACCAATGAAGTGATGGAGCTTCCGGCCACCGCTATAGTCGCGATAAGAAAAGAAACCATACATCTCTATGATAAATCAATGGAGGCTATCGTACATGCAATGAACCTGCACCGAAGTGAGATTTTTTCAGAGACAGCAGTCAATGAGGTTGTCGTGCATTCAGTTGCACGCATCGACATCAATATCGATAAAACCTATCAGGAAGAACTCAAGAATCTGTATGGTGAAATTATTCATTATGCAACACTGACGCAGAACAATATGGACCAGGAAGGTAATAACAAAGTGTATGAGTTGAAATTAACCGCCAGAGATATAATCGAGATGGTAAAAGATGTTCGGGAGCTACAAAAAAATCTGAATCATTACTCGAAGAGTCACAATAATTTCATAATTAACGAATATAATGAACTGCGTTCACAATTGATTACTGTTTTACGGAGCATTCAAAAAATAAGAGATGATGAGCAGGGCGCAGCTACTGAAGAGGATATTCTGACCCAGATTGAAGTGCAAAAAGAAAAGGCGGCTGATAATGAGATGTTATTGAATAAAAATATAGATACATTGATCAGAGAGGATAAAATTGATACAACGATGGCATCATCTTTGATAAATGATGTTGGTTTTACTTTTAGTATTTGCAGAAAATTACTTAAATCTGCAGCCGTCTTATGGGTAAAAGAGGAAGAGATCAAACAGCTGGGAGACGAATATGAATATTAAAGAGAGTATGCAAAAGCTGGATGAATATTTTGATCTGTCGAAAAAAAAGCAAAACGAAAAACACGATAAATTACTAAAGATCATCAACAACCTGGAACAAAAAAAATCTGAACTAAAAGCAGTGATGATAATCGAGAGTGAAAAGGACGAAACCAGTGAAGAATTTTATAATTTAAAAAAGGAATTAAAAGTTATATCCAAACTGCTAAAAAAAGCCAGGCAGCATAACGTACCGGCAGAAGAAGATTGAAAGCATAACTAAACCTTCAATGATTTCAGTTAAGCCTTTAATGCCGGTCAGAAATAATCGTTCATAAAAACTATTTTTTGCCGCAAAGGACGCAAAAAGCGCGAACATAAACACAAATAATAATGTGTTTTCATTGCGAGCATAGCGTGGCACTCATTCTATCAGGAGCAAAATTGAACGCTTGCAAAGCGTCCTGTAATACACAATACAAAGATGTGATTTGTAATCTTCTGCGGACAACCCTGTCGCTAAAAAATATTATTGCGCTCGCTAAAAAGATAAAAATATTTTTCTTCGCGCACTTCGTGTCCTTTGCGGCTAAATATTTTTAGTTTTTATGTCAGCAAGTATAGGCAATAGATGTACAGTGATGATTCAGAGTGTCTGTTATGGTTTCCTTTTACGGATATTTCAGGCCGGGTTATAAATAACGAAAATAGACATATACCGCACTGATAGACACCGATGCAAGCATTAGCGGAAAGGCCATCAGCATAAAAGGCAGAAAGCGAATAGGCTGACCTGAACGTTCAGCAAAGCCTGCAACAATCAAATTAGCACTGGCACCGACTAAACTGCCGTTTCCACCCAGGCAGGCGCCAAGAGCAAGTGACCACCAGATGGGTATTAAGCCTTCACTACCACCAAAACTCGAGGCCATATTTTTAATCAATGGAATCATGGTGGCAACAAAGGGAATATTATCAATGATGGCAGAGGCGACTGCAGAAACAAACAAAATTGAAATAGCGGTTATCGTTTTATCACCATCAGTCAGTTCTATTACTTTATGCGCCAATGATTCCAGCAAACCTGTGGATTCAACGCCGTAGACCAGAATAAACAAGCCGATAAAAAAGAAAATAGTAATCCATTCCACATCATTCAAAGACCTGGCTACCAGTTCGGTTTGTTTTTCCTGGTCATGGGGTAAGCAGTTTAAGATGAGCAATACTGCTGCACCGAACATGGCTATGGTTGCCGGCTGATAGCCATAGTCATGACCGACGATAAAACCGAACATAACCAGCGTCAACACAAACAGTGATTTTTTGAGCAGAACCCAGTCTTTTATAGCGTCGATTTCACGATACTGCATGACTTTATCAATCAGCTTGGGATCTGCTTTTAGATGCCGCCCCCAGATAAAATAGATAGGGATTATAGTGACAGCCAATATAAACACCGCAATTGGTGCCAGGTTAAAAAGGAAGTCATTGTAACTAAGGGTGGTAGCTGAACCGATCATGATATTCGGCGGGTCACCAATCAAGGTAGCTGTGCCGCCAATGTTGGAAGCAAATATTTCAGCAAATAAATAAGGGTAAGCGTTAATTTTCAGGGTATCGGTAATCAGTAAAGTAACGGGTGCGACTAATAACACCGTGGTAACATTATCAAGCATTGCCGATAAAAAGGCAGTGACCAGCATCAGCATCACCAGTATGCCCCAGGGGTCACCCTTAACTATTTTCGCTGAGCGAATCGCCAGGTACTGAAATACACCAGAGTCGCGGGTGATGCCGACTATGATCATCATGCCCGTAAGCAACCCTATGGTATTGAAATCGACACCTTTTACAGCGGCTTCCTGGGTAAGCACACCACCCATGATCATCAATGCTGCCGCCGTCATGGCGATAACGGCTCGATTCAAACGTTCGGTAATAATCAATAAATAGGTTAAAACAAATAAACTGCCCGCGAACAGGACCGGAGACAGGCCAAAAATTACATCTGCCTGATGTGCGTTATGCATTATCTGAACCTCCCGCAGCGAGAATTTTCTCACCTATATCCCAGTAGGAGATCATGCCCAGTAGTTTACAGGTACCGGTTTCAACTACCGGGATGCTGGCTCGTGTTGTATAAAGCTGCATCATGGTTTCAGTGAGGGGCGTATCGGGTGCGACAGGTTTGATTTCGTGACTAATACAGATGGATATGGGCTGATCTTTTACTTCTTCAAAGCGGTGAAACAGGTCCTCAAATGATTCATGAATAAAACTGACATTTTCCAGTCCATGCGGCAAAAATACTGCTTTTGGAATGACCTGCTTCAGCAGGCAGTTCACGCCGAACATGCCCACATAGCAAAAATTTTCATCCACTACCGGTAAGTTACGGTAACGGTGCTGCATAACATAATTGGCAGCACACTCAATGGTGTCTGTTGGCTTCAGGGTGGTTGGATTTGGATCCATTGCCTGAGAGGCATTGGAGGTATCAGTGCTGTTCATAGTCTTACCTGTTAGATTTATCAATTATATATAACACGGAAATTAACACGTACTGTTTTTTTCTTATTGACTTGTGTCATCTGATTTTAACAGCGATATGGCCTATATTTCAGTAACAAGAAGTATAAGCAAATTAAGTTACAATAAGTAGATGAAAAAAATATCAATAGTAAGATTTTATATATCAATAGGTTATAATGGATACATTGATAATATATGTGTGTTATTTTTGCTGTGTTTTAAAATGCATTTTTAATTTAGAATAACTCAGGTTATTAGTATTAAAAAGTTAATCGCTACCTATAAAAAGGTAATTATGGTTTTATTTTATTGATTTACGTCAATGTAATTTTTATGTTCTAGCGACATGTTTAGTAACGACAGCTTTAGTAGCAACTTTAAGTACTAATAAAAAACAGGTTAAAAAAACGCAGCCTGCTTTTTTATTCTGGTTTATAGATGGTCGACATTTATCGGCTATTAATTATCAGTCTAATCATTAAACGGAAGTGGAGGTCAGTATGCAGGCAGATACTGTGCTTGATATCAAAAAAATACATATAGGGATTCTTCAATCGCTGATGCAGGAATTTGAGCAGCATCGGTTACCAAGATTGTTAAGGCTTAAAGATAAGGTTGATAGCGGTGAAGCCATCAATGATGTTGATCTTCAGTTTCTGTGTAAGGAAATCAAAGATGCCAACCTTACTATGCATTTGACAGTTAATTACCCGGAGTTACAGGAGTTCTGTTTGCGTATGGCGCATCTGTATAAAGAAATTTGTGACGAGGCACTGGAAAACGAAAATAGATAATTGTCAGTTTTCAATTCTCTTTAGTAGCTCAAAGGCTAATCTGTG
The DNA here is from genome assembly GCA_963759005.1 of uncultured Gammaproteobacteria bacterium. Classification (GTDB taxonomy): domain Bacteria; phylum Pseudomonadota; class Gammaproteobacteria; order SZUA-229; family SZUA-229. The sequence goes on along the minus strand of CAVWXQ010000045.1, from coordinate 21,459 downwards.
GTGAATTGTTTTGTGGTGTTTATTTGTCCTCTCACCAGTTTATCGCCCCTGTTCCAGTAGCCACCGGATCGCATGATGAGTAAGTTTATGGGCAGAAGACACGCCTAGTTTCTTCTTGATATGTGCCTGGTGGGTTTCAATAGTTTTAACGCTTAAATTTAGCTGTTGAGCCATCTTGCCTGGCGCAAGGCCCTGACCTATCATCTCAAATACTTGCAGTTCCCGGTTCGATAACGAACCGATGCCCTGTTTCTCATCGCTGCGGCTGACCATGTTGTTCAGTATTCTCTCGGTCATGTTCTCACTTAAGTAGACCTTGCCCTTTAGTACCTGGCGAATAGCCTGAATGATTTTTTCCTGTGCTTCCTGTTTGTTGATATAACCTCGTGCACCCGCAGCCAGTACACGTTCCGCGTAAAGTGATTCGTCATGCATAGAAGCGACCAGCATCAAGATATTGCTGTTACGCGCCTTGATATGTTCGATAAGATCCAGACCGCTACCCCCGGCTAGCGACAGGTCGATGATAGCCAGGTCAGGTGTGATCGAATCCAGGAGTTGTAATGCTGAGGCCATATCACCCGCCTCACAACAGACTTTTAGGTCGGGCGTGTCGCCAATAAGCTGGGCAAATCCAGCACGTACCAGTGGATGGTCATCGACAATCAGAATACTGGCCATTAATTTCTTACCTCATGATTGACTGGAAACCGGCAGCATACCTTTGTACCTTGATGTCCATCGGGGTTGATGGTGATCTCGCCGTTAAACAGGCCGCAGCGATGTCTCATAATATTTAATCCCAGACCTGTAGAGCCCTCAAGGTTGAGTGGTATGCCAATACCGTTATCTGTTATCTCCAGCACACCATGATCCTGTTTAATTTTTAGTGAAACTTCAATTTGACTTGCATAGGCATGTTTGACCGCATTGTTCAGGGATTCCTGTACGATGCGGTAAAGATGGGTGGCGGTAGTGTCATCCAGTAGCAGGAGAACATCATCGATTTGGAGTTTTATCGGAATTTGACTCTGTTGTTCTATATTTTCCGTTATTTGCTGTAACGATATCATGAAGCCATCAGCATCGATCTGCACTGGCATCAGTCCGCGTGACAGCGCTTGCACCTGCTTTAGTGCTTCATTCAGTCCACTGGCCAGCTGTGTCGCCAGTTCGTACTCTGGCTTGGATGTCTTGTTTAACAGGCTTTGTGCCAGCATGCTTAGTCCGGTTAGCTGCTGGCCGAGACCATCGTGCAGTTCTTCACCGATACGCTGCTGCTCGCGTGTCGGGATGGCCAGAATTTCGCGTTGAAGTGCCTGTTGTGTACTTAAATCCATAATCAGGCCGGCAAACAGATGTGTATGTTTTAGCTGGATTTCACCCACTGACAGATAAATCGGGAACTGGCTGTTGTCTCTGCGTTGACCTATTAGTTGCCGGCCTGTACCGATGATGTGTTTGATACCGGTTTTTAGATAGTCTTCTATATAGTTGTCGTGCTTTTCTCGATGAGGTGAGGGCATTAGCTGTTTGATATTATTGCCCAGCAGTTCTTTGTTGGCATAACCGAACAGGGTCTCTGCAGCAGGGTTTGCAAACTGGATGATACCGTGAATATCAATCAGGAAAATCGCCTCGTGCGCAGATTTTACCAGAGTGTGAAAAGTTTCAGCCTGTTGTTCAAATTGTTGAGTCAACGGCAGAGTGATGCGGAAATATAAAAAACTGGCGAGCATAACAACAAACAAAATGGCTGCTATTGCTATACTTCCGGCAAGGAAAAATGAGGCATAGATTTCACTGCGGTTGATTTTCTCAATGACGCCAGAGTCAATCAGTTCGAGCAGCCCAAAATATAACGAGGTGATAGAAATAGCTGCCACCACCAATGTCGCGGTAAGCATGATAGAAGTATGCAATAAAAATGTGTGCAGTTTTTTCACGGGCCTATATTACTAGTGTTCTAGTCTTAGTGTTAGTGTGTCAAACAAGTTGATACGCTACACAACATAATTCTTTGCTGTTAATGCGAATACATCCCTATATAGGTATCAGGGAATCCCCGATGGTCTGAACGCAATTAACAGGCCATGCTATCGCCCTCATAAAATCAGGGGGTAGTTTATGGTTATGCCGTTACAAAAAACAGCTGCAGACAAGGTTGTTATTCCGGTAACCAGTGGGGTAGGTTACGCCCAGCCATCTTTAGAAGTTTTATCATGCTACAGCTGTGATATAAAAGGTGACTGTCTGGCTGAGCAAATGACGATAGCTCAAGATCATTCGTATCAGTTAATTAAAAACAGGCGAGTCGTTTTACGCGGTGAACATATCTTTCGCGCAAGTGATGATGCAGAGGCAATTTATGTTATTAGTAGCGGTTCAGTCAAGTCCTATGTAATAATGGAAGATGGTGAGGAACAGGTATTGAGCTTTTATCTGGCCGGTGATGTATTTGGGCTTGATGGCATGGGTGCTGATAATTATATTTCTTCAACCGTAGCCCTGGAGACAACTACTATTTGCAAAATACCGCTGTTAACCTTATCGGAACGAGAATTAGGGCGGGGCTTTCTCAACCTGATCTCAGGGTGTTTGATTCGTGATCATAATCTGATACTGATGCTGGCAAGGAAAGATGCAGACGGCCGAATGGCCAGTTTTCTGGTAAATATTTCCAGGCATTTCGCTAAACTTGGGCATTCATCTGATGTATTTGAATTGACCATGACGCGTCAGGATATTGCTAATTACCTGGGACTGGCGATAGAGACAGTCAGCCGTACGCTAAGAAGATTCCAGGACAGCGGTATACTGGAAGTTAGCCGGCGAAAGATACAGATTTTTGATTTCGATTGCTTGTTGTCGGTAGCCGGCACGCAGGTCACGCGTTGAATCTAAAAATACCGGCGCCTCACGCCTTGATCCGAACCGTTCAGACGGCTCTGTCTGTGGGGTAATCAGGGTTCGGGTTATTAACGGCTGATTTTTCTAGACATAAGTCAAGAACACCCTATTCACTGCTTGCGTTGTTGATAGTTAAATTTTATATTCAATGTGTAAATATCTTTCAAGATATGAATCGCTGAAGGTGTGAGACACAAATAAAAGAAACTTGGCGCAGAGTTTGTCTTGTGCGGTTGCTTGATGTTGAACGCAGTTTGCATGAACAGATCTGAGACGGTTCAAATTACTGGAATTAGCTGAGTCTATTTAATGAATATTATTGCTGCAGATGAAGAAAGAATGTCTGCGCTGTGTCGAACAGATGGCAGTTTTATCTTGTCACCATGAGCGCGTCGGTGTGCTCGGCGCCATGTCAGAAGCAATAAAATGCAACAAAAATCACAACATAAATCACAACATAAATTACAATAGCCGCAATTACTACAACAGGCATCAAATCAACAGGTAACAGAATGACCAACAGTTCAAAATCAAAGTCTAAACACTACCGTTATTATACTGACTCGAACACAGGTTCCGAACTGACGCGAAAAACACTGGTGCTGGTGCTGGCAGGTGGTGCGGGTTCCAGGCTGAAAGGCCTGACAAAATGGCGAGCAAAACCGGCGGTACCATTCGGTGGTAAATACCGTATTATCGACTTTGCACTGTCAAATTGTGTTAATTCAGGCTTGCGCCGTATCGGTGTGTTAACGCAATACAAGTCACATTCATTGATACGGCATCTACAACGGGCGTGGGGCTTCATGCGTGCCGAGATCGGTGAGTTTGTCGAAATTATACCTGCACAACAACGTGTTGATAGTGAATGGTACCGGGGCACTGCAGATGCACTGTACCAGAATATCGATATCATTCGCCGCCATGCGCCGGAGAATGTTATCGTTCTCGGTGGCGACCATATCTACACCATGGACTACTCCAAGATGCTGTACGATCACGTTTCGTCGGAGGCGGACCTGACAGTTGGCTGTATTGAGGTGCGACGCGAAGAAGCATCAGAATTTGGTGTTATGTCTGTCGATGAAGACTACCGAATAACAGCATTCAGTGAAAAGCCGCAAAATCCAGAGGCGATGCCAGGCAATCCAGACAAAGCGCTGGTATCGATGGGTATCTATATTTTTTCTACGGCTTACCTTTATGCCAGTCTGATTGGCGATGCCGAGGATCCAGATTCAGCACACGATTTTGGCAAGGATATCGTGCCAAAAAGTATTTCGATCTGTAATGCTCGTGCCTACCCGTTCCTGAATAATGAGGGTAAGTCAGCCTACTGGCGTGATGTGGGTTCGGTTGATTCTTACTGGGCGGCCAATATGGAGCTGTGTGAGGTTGAACCCGAACTCAATCTGTATTCACGCGACTGGCCGATCTGGACTTACCAGACCCAGCATCCACCTGCCAAATTTGTCTTTGATGATGATGGTAAGCGCGGTCAGGCCATCGATTCACTGGTTTCGGGTGGTTGCATACTGTCTGGTGCTCGAGTCAAACGATCAGTCATTTTTTTTGCCACTGATATTGAACGTGGTTCGGTGATTAAGGATAGTGTGATTCTACCTAAGGTATCAATTGGAAAAAACTGCCGTATTACACGCACCATAATCGACAAGGCATGCACTATCGAAGACGGCACTGTTATCGGCGAAGATCTGGAGCATGACCGGGAGCGGTTCCATGTAACGGAAAGCGGTATCGTACTGGTCACACCAGAAATGCTGGGACAGAATCTTTATGTTGTTGATATCGAGGTTCTAACCAAAAATAATCCGATTACAGCCTGAGATAACAGCATAATAAAAACCGCCAAATACAAGTACTATGAATAATAAAAAGAAGAGCGCGACAGCCAGTGATAACACCGTTAATTTTGTTTTATGCTGGCATATGCATCAGCCATGGTACCAGGAGGGGATCGATGGTGATTACAAACTTCCCTGGGTTTATCTGCATGCAATAAAAGATTATGAAGACATGGTGAGCCATCTGGAAGCGCACCCGAAAATGCATGTTGTGGTGAATTTTGCACCGGTATTATTAGAGCAGCTGGATGATTATGCATCGCAACTAAAAAGCTGGCTTGATAGCGGGCAGGTGATGAAGGATCCGATGCTCAACTTGCTCGCCGGTGCGCAGCCGATTCCTGAATCAACAGTTGAACGTTACCAGCTGCTATGTGACTGCCAGCGTGCCAATGCGGAAAAAATGATTGATCCTTACCCAGCCTTCAAAAGTCTGCTTAAGCCATTCAAATTCATGTTCCCTGACTCAACGTGTGGTGAACTTGATACTGTCTGTATGCAATATCTGAATTCACAGTATTTTGTTGATGTACTGGTCTGGTATCACCTGGCCTGGCTCGGTCATGCGCTGAAACAGACGCAGACATCCAGGGATCTGATTGAAAAGGCCAGTCTGTTTAATGAGACTGATCGACGTGCACTACTGCAACTAATCTATGACTGTATTTCAAGTTTGATCCCGCGTTACAGAAAACTTGCAGAAGCCGGCCAGATAGAACTTTCGATGACCCCTTACGGTCATCCGATCATCCCGCTGTTAAATGACATGGGTAACATGATGTGTGCCCAGCCAAATGCACCAACACCGGCTTGCGTGATCTATCCCGACGGTGAGGAGCGTTCCCGCTGGCATATTCAGCAGGGCATTAACTGCTTCGAACACTATTTTGGACTTCGACCACAGGGCATCTGGTTGTCTGAAGGTGCTATCTCAGATGATGCAGTTGCACTTGTTGAAGAATTTGATTTTAAGTGGACGGCGTCCGGAGAAGGTGTGTGGCGCAACAGTATGGCACTCAGTGAGCATGACTCGGAAAAGGTACACAGCAAACGTGCACTTTTTCATCCTTATGTACTGAAGGGGTACAAACCTAAACTGTTTTTCCGGGATGATGGCCTCTCTGACCTGATCGGCTTCAAATACAGTAAAATGAACTCAGTCGATGCGGCTAATGATCTGGTTAATAACCTGGTGAACATTGCAGACTTTCTCGGTGATAGCGCTAGTAGACATGTGGTGTCAATCATACTTGATGGTGAAAATGCCTGGGAGTATTACCCGCATAATGGTTTTTATTTTCTGCAACGCCTTTATCAAACCTTGTCTGATCATAAGTTGGTGCGAGCAACAACTTTTTCTGAATTGACCGATAACACCAAAACGCATGAACTCGACATGTTATGTCCGGGCAGTTGGGTCTATGGTTCATTTTCAACATGGATCGGCGAGCCTGACAAGAACCGGGCATGGGACCGGCTGGTAGAAGCTAAACAGGCCTATGACAAGGTGTTGGCGAAAGGTAAATTAAGTAAAAAACTGGTAGCACAGGCAACACGTCAACTGGCTATCTGTGAAGGTTCTGACTGGTTCTGGTGGTTCGGTGATGTCAATTCCTCGGCCAGTGTTAATGATTTTGACAGGCTGTTTCGCATACAGCTGAAAAATCTGTACAAACTGCTTAAACTTCAGATACCCGATATTCTGGATGAACCGCTGTCGATGGGTGGCGGTAATGCGGAAAATGCGGGCACCATGCGCAGAAACGTCGAATAAGCTAAGCCGACTATTTCATAATAAAGTCACTACGGCTTAATCATTTGAATATAATAAAAATTCAACGACTTTTAGAAATAATCACTATGCTCCTAACTACGTTATGCAGTTTGGATAAATCTGCATTGCTATGATATCTCCAGACTAAATACAGGACAAAAATGGGACCTCACGACCTTCAACAAAGACGCGCAGGTATTCTGCTGCATCCGACATCACTGCCTTCGGGTATGCTGGACAGTGATGTAGATCGCTGGTTGCAGATGATGGCTGATACCGGCTTCAGTGTATGGCAGGTGTTGCCACTGGGGGAACCGCAGCATGGGCTGTCGCCTTATCAATGCAGTTCAGCTTTTGCATTCAACACTTTGCTGCTGCCGGAATTTCCTGCCATCGATGAAAATAATCCTTATTTCATCGATTTCTGCGATAAACAACAGTTCTGGCTGGATGACTATGTCATGTTCAAAGTATTGAAACTGCATTTTAACGACGAGTGCTGGGTTGAATGGCCTGATAAGTGGAAGTTCCGTGATGCAGAAGTTTTGCAGCAGTCTCATCAACAATATGAACAGAGCATCGAAAAATTGAAATGGCAGCAGTACCAGTTGCATAAACGCTGGCACGAGATCAGGGAAAAAGCAACCGGCATGGGCATACTGTTGTTTGGTGATATGCCTATTTATGTCGCTTATGACAGCGCCGATGTGTGGGCACATCCTGAATGGTTCATGCTTGACTCGAACGGTAACATGAAATTCGTTACTGGTGTACCGCCTGACTATTTTTCAGAAACCGGGCAGCGCTGGGGCAATCCGCATTATGACTGGGATACCATGATAGAAGATGATTTCACATGGTGGAAGTCCAGAATAGATCATCATCTTGAACTGTTCGACCTGGTGCGCATTGATCACTTCAGAGGCCTGGAAGCTGCATATGAGATCGATGCATCATGCGACACGGCAATTGAAGGCCACTGGCAAAAAATACCCGGTGATAAATTATTGGCAGCATTAATGACGAGTATAGAATTGTGCCACGAGCAGCTGCCTTTTGTTGCTGAAGATCTGGGTGTCATCACACCAGAAGTGACCGCGCTAAGAAAAAAATATCATTTACCGGGTATGTCGATACTGCAGTTCGGTTTCGATGAATTTGAAGATAACCCGCATAAACCGAAAAACATAACAGAAGACACCGTCGTCTATACAGGTACTCATGATAACGATACCACAAAAGGGTGGTTTAATAGTCTTGAAGAACATGTTAAAAAACATGTATTACAGACCCTGGGTCTGAAGGCAGCTGTTAATTCATCTGTTGTCGGTAGTGACTGCTGGTATGACGGTGCTGATATTGCGGATCATGTTGTCGAAAGGATGGTCGATACCGCCATGTATTCGCGAGCAAATATCTGCATAATCCCGATACAGGATTATCTGTCACTTGATTCAGAGTCAAGAATGAATATGCCGGGTACCACCACAGGAAACTGGTTATGGCAGTTTCAATGGGATCAGATCGAACAACAGCACGACAGCAGTCGAATGAAAAAAATGCGTCTGCGTATTGAAAAAGCAAACAGACTGGTCGAGCCGAATACTTGAAACAATAAATTTAATCAGGCGCAGACAAATTTGTGCCTGCAAAATCTAAAATAGAAGAAATAAAATGGTTGAATCATTAACAAAAATACAGCATGGCTGGCACCATGATCCTTTCGAATTTCTGGGTGTGCATCCTGGGCGACCTGGATATGTAGTACGTGCCTTCATGCCATCCGCAGAGAGTGTTGAGCTGGAAGGTATCGGTGCAATGTCACGGCTTGAAGGCACTGATACCTTTGAAATAAACATCAATAAAGCGCAAAGGGATGATTTACCGCAGCATTACAGACTGAGCTGGGTCGAAAAAGGATCTCTGGAATCACATACTGTCGTTTCACCCTACAGTTTTCAGCCGATACTCAGCGACTTTGATCTGGGCCTGTTTTCCGCAGGGACTCATCTGCATGCCTATCGTTTTCTCGGCGCCCGGCTAAAGCAAATTGATGGCATAGACGGCTGCCTGTTTGCCGTCTGGGCACCAAATGTCAAACGCGTCAGCGTGGTTGGTGACTTTAATGGCTGGCATGGTCTGCGCCACCCGATGCGCAACCGTGGTAGCTCGGGTGTATGGGAACTTTTCATACCGGGACTTCACGTATCGGATAACTACAAGTTTGAGATCCGTACCCATTTCGATGAGATCCTGCAGAAAACCGATCCGTATGCGCGTTCCATGGCCATCCGTCCGGACACCACCAGCAAGATCGCTGCTTCTGATGCCTATGATTGGGCCGACAGCGAGTGGCTAACACACCGCCAGCAATGGCAATGGTTACATGAACCGATGTCGATCTACGAAGTTCATGCAGGCTCGTGGCGTCGCCATGATGATGGCGGTTTTCTGAGTTATACCGAACTGGCCGAACAGCTGATTCCTTATGTTAAGAAGCTGGGTTACACACATATCGAATTTTTACCGTTTACCGAACACCCGCTGGACGAATCCTGGGGTTACCAGGTCAGCGGTTATTTCTCACCGACATCAAGACACGGCGGTGCGGATGAGCTGCGTTATCTGATCGATACCGCGCATCAAAATGGCATCGGTATCATTCTTGACTGGGTACCGGCACATTTTCCGCGTGATGAATTTGCCCTGGCACGATTTACCGGTGAGGCCTGTTATGAATATGGCGACCCAAACAAGGGCCAGCACCTCGACTGGGGCACATTGATATTCAATTATAGCCGCAATGAAGTACGTAATTTTTTGATTGCCAATGCGGTGTTCTGGATAGAAGAGTTTCATATCGATGGATTACGTGTTGACGCGGTCGCTTCCATGTTATACCTGGACTATTCACGCGAACACGGGCAATGGTCACCTAATTTCTATGGCGGTCGTGAACACCTCGAAGCCATCGACTTCCTGAAGAACCTGAACAATGTAGTACATGCCGAATTCCCTGGTGTAGTAACACTGGCAGAAGAGAGTACGGACTGGCCCATGGTGTCGCGTCCGACAGATAGCGGTGGTCTGGGTTTCTCCATGAAGTGGAACATGGGCTGGATGCACGATACCCTGCATTACGTACAGACAGATCCTTTATACCGACGTTTTCACCAGAACCAGCTGACCTTCAGCCAGCTTTACGCCTACAGCGAAAATTTTGTGCTGCCTTTATCACACGACGAAGTTGTTCATATGAAACGCAGTATGCTGGACAAAATGCCGGGTGATGTCTGGCAGAAATTTGCCAACCTGCGTCTATTGTATGCCTATCACTATGCACATCCGGGCAAGAAGCTGCTATTCATGGGCGGTGAATTTGGCCAGTGGGATGAATGGAGTGAGAGCAAGCAGCTGGACTGGGTGGTAGCCGGCATGGACAAACATGCGGGCCTGTTCAATCAGGTCTGTGACCTCAATAAGCTCTACACTGATAATCCCGCATTACATTTCTACGACTTTGACTACCAGGGTTTTCAGTGGCTGAGCTGTGATGACGTTGATAATTCAGTACTGGCATTTGAACGCCGTTCTGAGAATGATGCTCTTTTATGTGTTTTCAACTTTACCCCGAAACCGCTGGAAAACTACGTTATCGGTGTACCGGAAGCAGGTGCATATAAAGAAATATTTAATTCTGATGCTGCCTGGTACGGTGGTTCGAACTTGGGCAATAGTGGTGAAGTCCATAGCCAGGAAAATCAGGATCACGGTTTTGATCACACCCTGACAATAACTATCCCGCCATTAGCAGCCCTGTTTTTACAGAAGGTGAGTAGTTGAATATTTTGTTTGCTGCCAGTGAGGCATTTCCCTTTATTAAAACCGGTGGCCTGGGTGATGTTGTACACAGTTTGCCTATCGCGCTAAACCAGTTGGGTGATGATGTCAGGCTGGTATTACCTGCATACAGAGATGTACTGGCTGCAGTAGATTCATTAAAAGAGTTGGGTTACTGGGACCTGCCAGGTGCGGGTCTTACCCACCGGGTGCGTATTTTACAGGCGCATCATGAAGGTCTTACTGATTATTTATACCTGGTTGACGTGCCATCACTGTTTGACAGAGCGGGCAATCCCTATGTGCACTCTGATGGTTTTAACTGGCCTGATAATGCAGAACGTTTTACCGTATTTAGTCGTGCTGTCGCCAAGATGGCAAGAGGCATACCCGGCACCAACTGGGTTCCTGACGTGGTGCATTGCCATGACTGGCAAACCGGACTTGTTCCGGCTTTTCTAAGTATGGCTCATCCACGCCCAAAGACCGTATTTACCATTCACAATCTGGCTTATGATGGCCATTTTTCGCAAAGTGATTTCATCAAACTTGCGCTGCCGCCCGAGTGGTGGTCACCGGATTATGTTGAGTTTTATGGTGGTTTTTCCATGTTAAAGGCGGGCATGGTTTTTGCTGATCAGGTCACAACCGTCAGCCCGACCTATGCCAGGGAAATCTGCACAGCGGAATACGGTTACCGGTTTGAAGGTGTGCTGCAGAGTCTGGGCGATAAGCTTAGCGGCATCCTCAATGGCATTGATCTTACTATCTGGAACCCGCAAACAGACCGCTACCTTAGTCAAAACTACAGTCTCAAAAATGGCAAAGCCAGGCAGCAATGGGTCAGTAGAAAATTAGCAAACAAACTGGATTTATTGAACAGGGTTGGCTTGCTCGATGACGAATCAGATGCGGCCACGGTGCCATTACTGGGGTTCATCGGCAGACTCGTCGAGCAGAAAGGGGTAGACCTGATCACCGCAATGTTGCCTGAACTTTTCACCACCACTGATGCAGTCATGATAATACTCGGCTCGGGCCACATGTTATATGAAACTGAGTTAACAACACTGGCCGAGCAATTTCCGTCTAGACTACATGTACACATTGGTTATTCTGAAGACCTGGCGCATCAGATTGAGGCGGGCTGTGATCTTTTTATTATGCCCTCGCGCTTCGAACCCTGTGGACTGAATCAGATGTATAGTCTGCGCTACGGTACGCCACCTGTGGTAAATTTCACCGGTGGTCTGGCTGATACGGTAACAGACGCAACAGCTATGGCACAGGAAGACAAAACAGCTAATGGTTTTGTGTTTCATGATGTTAATGCTGAAGCGTTGCTGTCGACGATCAAACATGCACTGACAATTTACAGAAAACCTGAACAGTGGCAACAGATTTGTGAAACAGCCATGCAGCAGGAACTGGGCTGGGAGTCCAGTGCAAAAAAATACCAGCAGCTGTACCAGAAATAATAATAAAAAATCAAACACGAAGAGATTAAACATGGCAAATAAAAACTGGGTAGACACAAGCAAAATTCCCGATATGGTGCCGCTGCAGGCAGACAGTCAATCACTGTCTGAAGGTTTTCATCGTAATCTTAGAAATCATCTCGGTCACTTTCTCGGTTGTGTGCCTTTTAATATCTATGAAGCCATGGCGTTGACCATTCGTGACCGTATTATGGCGCGATGGAGCAGTACCTGGCAACGTCATAAACAGCCCGGCGTTCGAAAGGCCTATTACATGTCACTGGAGTTTTTGATCGGTCGCGCCCTGGGCAATCATTTACTTAATCTGGATATTGAAGAAGAAACACGTGAAGCATTGAATAACTTTTCGGTTGAGCTTGAAGACCTGTTGGCAGAAGAACCCGATGCGGGCCTGGGCAACGGTGGTCTTGGCAGACTGGCAGCCTGTTTCATGGACAGCTGTGCCACGCTTGAATTACCGGTGATCGGTTATGGTATTCGTTATGAATACGGCATGTTCCGCCAGCATATAGAAGAAGGCTACCAGATCGAAGAGCCGGACCACTGGTTACGTGATGGCAATCCCTGGGAAGTGCCCCGTCCTGAATACGAGCAAACCATCCACTTCGGCGGACGTACCAAGCATTACAAAGATGAGCAGGGTATCCACCGGGTGCGCTGGATTGAAACCAATGATGTTGTCGCCATTCCTTATGATATGCCTATTTCCGGTTATTGTAATGACACCATCAATACACTCAGGTTGTGGAAGGCAACGGCAACCAAGGCCTTTAATCTTGATGAGTTTAATGCCGGCAGCTACTCCGATGCGGTAGAAGCTAAAAATGATGCTGAACATATTTCGATGGTACTGTATCCGAATGATGCCAGCGAAAGTGGTAAGGAATTGCGACTGAGACAACAGTACTTTCTTGCTTCTGCCAGCATCAAAGATGTGATCAGATTGTGGGAAGTAACGGATGGTGCTGACTATTCGTCTTTTGCCGAATTCAATGTGTTCCAGATGAATGATACCCATCCGACCATTGCTGTTGCTGAACTGATGCGTATACTGCTTGATGAAAAACAGCTGGAATGGGGACCTGCATGGGAAATTACCACCAGGACCATGGCTTATACCAATCACACCCTGTTGCCGGAAGCACTGGAACGCTGGTCAGTCTCGTTGATGGAGCGTTTATTGCCGCGACTGATGGAAATTATCTATCAGATCAACAAATTATTTTTACTCGATGTTGCCCTCAAATGGCCGGGTGATACCAGTCGGCAGGCAAGGATGTCGATCATCGAGGAAAGCGAGAATAAACAGGTGCGTATGGCTTACCTCGCCATCGTCGGTAGCTTTTCTGTGAACGGTGTTGCCAGGCTGCATTCGGATTTGTTGTGTGAAGGTCTGTTTAAAGATTTCTATGAACTGTGGCCGGAAAAATTCAATAACAAGACCAATGGTGTTACACCGAGGCGCTGGATAGCGCGTGCAAATCCAGAAATGACCCGGTTGATCACGCAGCAGATAGGATATGAATGGGTGGGTGACCTGAGCCATATACATTATCTGAAAGAATGTGCTGATCCAGAAAATCAGGACTTCCATCAGAAATGGTTTGCTATTAAACAGGCCAACAAAAAACGACTGGCTGAACTGGTTCATGATAGATGTGGCGTTGAGTTTAATACCGACGCCATGTTTGATGTGCAGGTAAAACGTATTCACGAATACAAGCGCCAACTGCTAAATGTATTACACGTTATCCATCTGTACATCCGGATAAAAAATGGTGATACAAAAAACTGGACTCCGCGTAACGTGTTAATAGGCGGCAAGGCTGCACCGGGTTATCACATGGCGAAGCTGCTGATAAAACTGGTCAGCAATGTGGCTGTGATTATCAACAATGATCCAGATGTTAGTTCAAAATTAAAACTGGCGTTCTTACCAAATTATAATGTATCCGCTATGGAAGTTATTGCCCCAGGAACAGATCTGTCTGAACAGATCTCAACCGCAGGTAAAGAAGCCTCGGGTACCGGTAACATGAAGTTCATGATGAATGGTGCGCTCACTATCGGTACTTATGATGGCGCGAATATCGAAATTCTCGAACATGTAGGTGAAGAGAACTTCTTCCTGTTTGGGCTCAAGGCTGATGAAGTCGCTGAAATGCAAAAGCACTACAATCCACAAAGTTTTATTGATAATGACCCCGATCTTCAGGCGGTGATAAATCTGCTGGAGAGTGGACATTTCAGTCTGTTTGAACCAGGCATATTCTATGACATCATCGCCTCAATACGCAGTCCGAGTGACAACTGGTTAACAGTTGCAGATTTTCGTAGTTATGTCGATGCGCAGGAATTTGCTGCAGCATGTTATCGAGACAGGGAGAGCTGGATACACAAAAGTATACTCAACACCGCAAGTAGCGGATACTTTTCAACAGATAGAACCATGCAGGAATACAACAGGGACATCTGGAAGCTTTAACCCGGATATTTCATAGTAACACTGCTATTTTCACTTAAAACTATGATTATAATGAGAAATGCAGCTATATTAGAAAAGTACACGCAGAAAGATTGCGCCTGCATTTTTCTGCACTTCCCACGTCCATGTGGGCCGTATGTAGCAGATAATGCTCGGCAATGCATGGAGCAGCGAAGCGGTGTGCCAAAGGGCTATGCATTATTTACGGGCTTACTGCACTTCAACCTACGGGCTCGCTTCGCTCATGTAAAATCGTTGCTACGATTTTACATGAGCGAAGCATATAAGCTGACGCACTGATATTTCCCCAATTATTGCATTCCTATGAAGTATCAGGGCTAGAACTATCTCTAGAAAAACAAAAACTAATAACCATGGGGACTGGAAATGTTAACCGCTGAACACGAAATAAAAACCGCAGACCCGACTAATATAGTCATCTTCGGTGCTGCAGGCGATTTGTCAAAACGCAAACTCATGCCAGCACTGATGCGCATGCTGTGCTGCGGACTGGTACATAATGATAGCCGTATTCTGGGCGTACTGAGAAATCGTAGCAAAGAAGAATGGGTAGATCAGCTGCGCGAAGGTTTTCAACGATATTCCCCGGATATAGAAATAGACGAAAATAGCTGGTCACAATTCGCTTCGCATCTGGATATAGTCGAAGGCACTCTTGATGATGAGTCTACCTACCAGCGTATTGTTGAAGCACTGGAAACCCTCGATGGTAAAAAAAATGCCATGTTTTATTGCGCCGTGCCACCTGAATGGTATGGCGCAGTTACACAAGGGCTGCACAAAGCCGGACTTGCTAACGAAGATCAGGGCTACCGTCGGCTGGTCATTGAAAAGCCGTTCGGCAACAATCTTGAAACAGCCATCGCGCTGAACAAAGAGCTGCAATCCGTATTTGACGAGAAACAGATCTATCGTATCGATCATTACCTGGGCAAAGAAAGTGTACAGAACCTGCTGGTTTATCGTTTTGCCAACAGCATCATGGAACCGTTGTGGAACCGCAATTATATAGACCATATTCAGATTTCAACATCCGAAACACTGGGCATTGAATACCGTGCAAACTACTACGAAAAATCCGGCGCACTACGTGACATGATTCAAAGTCACATAATGCAGATGATGACACTGGTTGCAATGGAACCGCCGGTTGAATATACCGCAGATGCAGTACGAGATGAAAAAATGAAAGTGCTGCGTGCGGTACGCAGTATTGATCCAGAGCAGATAAAAGTTCAAACGGTATCGGCACAATATGCCTCCGGCCATATCGATGGTGAGAATGTGCCAGCATACGTCTCCGAGGAAAATGTATCGCCGGATTCGGCAACAGAAACCTTTGCAGCGGTGCGCTTCTACATTGACAACTGGCGCTGGCAGGGGGTACCGTTTATTCTCTGGTCAGGAAAACGCATGGAATCAAAAGCTGCAGAAGTAATGATTCGTTTTCGCAAACCACCGTTCAACCTGTTTGACAGCCATGCCTCAGTACCGGCAGCAAACGCCCTGGTATTTCGTCTGCAACCAGAAGGTGGCATCGTGTTACGTCTCAATGCCAAGAAACCGGGCCTCACCACAGACAATGAAGAGATGGTGATGCGCGCACCCTATGCCGATGATAAACAAGAAGTCGCCGATGCCTACGAGATATTAATGCATGACGTACTCACTGGTGACGGTACCCTGTTTTCTCGTGCGGATGAAGTTGAAATGTCATGGGAAATTGTCGAACCGATTCTGAACGCCTGGAAAAACCGTGTCTCAATCGAACGTTATCGTGCAGGCACCTGGGACATACCGGCGATGGATGAACTGACCAAAGATTGTGTTGGTGGATGGCATACACCTACAGTTCACAAATAATTTTCATGAGTAAATTTAAGGTATACAAAAATCCTGAAGCTGTTGCTCAGGCAGCAGCTGATTACCTTTTTCAGCAGATAAAAACCTGCGTCGCAGAAAAAGGTTTATGCCATGTTGTGCTGCCCGGCGGTAGTACACCCGCACGCTGCCTGGAACTGCTTGCAGAAAAATCGCTGCCATGGAAAAACATCCACTGGTATCCGGGAGATGAACGCTGTTATCCAGTTGGTCATAGCGAACGCAATGACACCATGATCAGGGACAAACTGTTTTCACAGCAGCCATTATCACCACAGAAAGGCGTAAGTGATAATTTTCACCCTGTACCTGCTGAGCTCGGTCCGGAGCAGGGCGCAGAGTACTACTCAACATTGATTGATGCAACAGGTGGACTGGATATTGTTATACTGGGCATGGGCGAAGACGGACATACTGCTAGCCTGTTTCCGGGTAATGTTGCACTCGACGACTTGCGTAGTGCTGTACCGGTTTATGACGCACCCAAAGCGCCGGGCGAACGTATCTCTATAGGTTTAACTGCGCTCAGGAATGCCGGTGAATGCATTGTTATAGCGACTGGTAAAAATAAACGTGAAGCGTTGGCAAAACTGAAAGAGGGTGCTTTATTACCCGTCGGCCAGGTTGAACCTGATACCTGGTTTGTAGATGAGGCAGCCGCTCAATAATAGATAGTGATATTGTATGAATAATAATAACAGATGGCAAGCTCTATATTCTGCTGATAAGTGTTCATGGCCTTATCCGCGGACGGGACATGGAGCTGGGCAGGGATGCAGATACTGGCGGTCAGACAAAATATGTCGTTGAACTGACACGAGAGCTGGGTAAACGACCAGAGGTGGAGCAGGCAGTACTGTTAACACGTCGTATTTTAGATGCAGGTGTCAGTGAGGACTACAATGAGCCGGTTGAACCGCTATCAGAAAAATCGCGGATCATAAGGATAGAGTGCGGTGAAGAAGGTTACCTGCCGAAAGAGGCACTGTGGGACTCGCTTGATAATTTTGTCGATAATGCAATTGATCACCTTAATGCTCAGAAGCGATTGCCTGATATCGTCCACAGCCATTATGCTGATGCCGGTTATGTCGGCATGCAAATTTCACATCGGCTCAATATCCCGCTGATTCATACCGGACATTCTCTGGGGCGCAGTAAACGCAAACGCTTACTTGCCAGTGGTTTGAAGCGAGATATAATTGAACAGCGATATAACATTTCACGACGTATCGATGCAGAAGAAGAAACACTGGGTGCAGCGGAACGTGTAATAACCAGCACCCGGCAGGAGATTATTGAACAGTACGGGATGTACGATTTTTATCAGCCGGAAACGATGAGGGTGATACCACCGGGAACAGATCTTGAAAAGTTCTATCCACCTGAAGGCGACGAATTTGAGAGTGAAATTTATCATTATATTTCCCGCTTTCTGCAGGAACCTGGCAAGCCGATTATTCTGGCTTTATCTCGACCCGATCAAAGAAAGAACATTAATACACTGGTAGAAGCCTATGGTGAGTCAGATGAGCTCAAGCAAATCGCCAATCTGGTAATTATCGCCGGTAACCGCGATGACATCCGTGATATGGATATTGGTGCACAGGATGTACTGACAGAAATATTTCTCTCCATAGACTCATATGATCTTTACGGTAAAGTTGCCTACCCGAAACATCATCGTGCTGATGAGGTTGCTGTTATATATCGTCTTGCCGCTGCGTCCGGCGGTGTCTTTATTAACCCTGCCTTAACTGAACCTTTTGGCCTGACACTTATTGAAGCAGCAGCGTCGGGACTACCAATAGTAGCCACCGAAGATGGTGGACCTACAGACATTATCGATAACTGTCATAATGGTTACCTGGTTGATCCACTTGATAAACAGCTTATTGCAGAGACCATATTGAAAGTACTGGAAGACAAGGCTAGCTGGAAGCGACTGGCTGACAATGGTATCGAAGGGGTGCGTGAGCACTATTCATGGCAGGCGCATGTAGAAGGATATCTCAAATTGATACAACCTGTTATTGATAACAGCGAACCAATTACCCGTATGGAGCTTAAACGCCGGCCAATGCTCTATCATGATCGTGCAGTATTTACTGATCTGGATCAGAACCTGCTGGGTGATCCAGAGTCACTGAAAGATTTTGTGCGCGTGATACAGGAAAACAGAAGTTGCACAACATTTGGTATCGCTACTGGCCGCCGGCTTGATTCCGCTTTAAAAATACTCAAGCAATATCATATCCCGTTACCTGATGTTTTGATTACCAGCCTTGGCACCGAGATTTATTACAATCCTGGGCTGACCAGCGACATAGAGTGGTCAAATCATATCGATCACATGTGGCGGCGAAGAGCGGTGTTAAATGTGCTCAAAGAGCTTCCAGGTCTTGAGCTTCAACAAAAAATCGAGCAGAGTAAATATAAGATCAGTTATTTCTACGACCAGGATATTGCGCCCGAGGTCAATGAAATTATCCATCTTCTGCATAAGCATGATCAATCAGTAAATGTGGTTCAGGCTTTCGGACAGTATATCGACATTGTACCCGTGAGGGCTTCAAAGGGATTTGCCTTACGCTGGTTTGCAGAGATGTGGGATATACCAGTGGAACATATTCTCGCTGCCGGTGGCTCGGGTGCAGATGAGGATATGATGCGAGGCAATACAAAATCAGTTGTTGTAGCCAATCGTCATCACGAAGAACTTTCTGAGCTAACTAACATTGAAAGTATATATTACGCCGACAGGCCGTTTGCAGCCGGCATCTTGCAGGCAATTGAGCATTACGATTTTTTCCGCGATTGCAAGGTGACATATTGATCTCGGTCAGGCTGTAATTATCCTGGAATCCGCAGTTGACCGCTCTATCGAGGTTTTAACGACATGATTCCAAAGAGGTTTCTAGCACAACAGGATTTACCCATAGGTTGAGTCCGCTACGGGCTAAATTGCACGGTTTTCGGTGCGCATGGCTGCGTTATACCTCCTTGGAATGGAGGAAACCATTACGCGTCGCTATGCCTTGCCCTGCACCCCGAAAACAGCACACTCCAACCCGTCCAACTGCGGTTTCTAGAATTACGTACCGATCTTGATAGGACACTGCTGCCAAACTTACTACTTAAGAGGGATTACTGTAGTGGTCTGCCGTGAGGTGATTTAGTTGCTGTCGTAAAAAATGCCATAGTGGTAGGCACCTTCGATGACGCCACTGGTGTAATAACCGTTCAGGCCTTTGAAGCTGCCTTTCGCGAAATAGACTCTGAGTTCGGGATTTGCATCTGATACCTGCTTCACTTTGGCGACGAGCTGGTCGTCCGCGTTGCGAACGAGGACGCCGGAAAAGCCCGCTGTGAGCGGGAAGACGTCGTTGCCGCTGTCGCCACAGAAGACTACATCCGTCTTGTTGGCACCAAATTCGTTGGCGATGTATTCGAGTGCAGTCTGTTTGGTCGCACTTTGTGGCAGAAAGTCGAGCAGACCTTTGCCGGATTGGGAGTCGAAGCTGTAGACGATGACCTCGTCGTATTTGCCTTTGACTCGCTCATCGACCTCCTTCAGTATGGCTTCGTTTCTGTCATGGTCAACATAGTAACTTTGCTTGAACGGACTACAATGTTCGCGTTCCTGCTCGGTCAGGCCGTCCACCCCTGCGACAACGCTACGGATTGCCTCAGCATCCCACCGCGGGCTACTTTGTTTCACCTGGGCATCCCAGCCGCTATCAGGTTTCCACTCTCCCTGTTCGTACTTTCGGATCGAGGTGCCGACGTCGCCGATTAGCACATGGGGATAACGAATGCCATATTCTCTAATCGCATTCTCGGCCAGGTTCAGGTTTCTTCCGGTCACATAGACCACGAGCACGTCATGTTTTTTCGTGAGTTCATTGAAAAGGTCGATAGCGCCGGAGTCTGGCGGCCAGCTACCGTTCGGCAGTAATGTCCGATCCAGATCTGTGGCGAGAATTTTCATATTTGTTCTCCGTAGTGGGTACAATCAATAGTTGACTGAGGGTGGATATGAGAAGTTAAGATTCGAAGGATAGCAGAACTTCTTCTTCGCTGCCGTCACCCTGGTAGACAGTGAAGCTGTGATTGCGCAGATCGGCTTTTAACGTTGCAGTGGCTTCCGGATGTTGCCAGGAAATATGTAATAGCTGTGGCTCGGTCTCGATGATTTTCATCTCTCCCTTGAATGCTGGTGAAGTATTGCGCAGCCGGATAAGTTTGAGCTGATCCAGAACGACGGGGCGTTTCAGTCCTTCCTCGATGTCGATAATTTTTAAAGTAGTGCGGTTGATTTCCTTGTGTCCTGCGGTACGCCCCCTTTGTGCCGCAGCGTAATCATTTGTGCCGGCAAACAGATCCAGGTACCACACCTGCGGAACACCGGGCATGAACATCTGAATGGCGCGAGCCAGACGCAGCTTTTGCTCGTCCTCACCCAGGGCGCTGAAAAAAGTGGCATTGACCTGGTAGTAGTCGATTTTCTTGCCGTCGGCGCCATACAAATTTTTGGTCAGGCCGCCGCGTTCAATAATAGAATTGACAGTGGCATCAATTTGTTCATCGTCCAGCAGACCTGGCCTGTAAACGCCATTGACCTGTTTGCCTTTGAGATCGAGCACCGGGATCCCGTCATGGCTGCCGAGCATATTTATAGTCTGTAGTCCTTTAGTCTGGATGTCCGCTATCCAGCGTAGCAAGGCTTCGTTGCTGCCCCTGTCCAGAGCATTTATAACAAGTCCGGGGAAAAAGAAATCATAAATACTGCAGGTTGGGAGCTCCGCTGTCGCGACGGTGTGCTGGCCCCGGCCATGGCCGTGTTTACCGCAAACGTCTACTCCACTGTGGACAATACCAGCAGCACCTACGACATTGACTTTGTCATGCAGTGGAGTGACGACGTGACGTTCGAATCGACTTTGACGGATTTTGACTTGGGGATCAATTACGAGCACGTCTTGACGTATTTGTATCCCGATCCGGGCGTGTACTCAACCGTCTTACAAGCCACCTTTCGCACCACCAGTGGCGACTTTCCCGACGGACTCGCCAACAGTGCAGCGGATTACGTCAAAATTGAGGAGGACGATTGCGTGTATCCATACGACAACTTTAGCAGCAGCAGCACCACGCCGGCTCCGAGTGTAAGACAATGCGTTG
>CAVWXQ010000044.1:0-62772 GCA_963759005.1 uncultured Gammaproteobacteria bacterium | reverse complement strand
TGTGGATATGGCCCATAAGGAGAGTTACCCATTGATGGTAACCGCGAGCCTGACCAGTTCATATCAGGCATTTTCATCGAACCTGGCATACGGTTCTTCTCTACTGGATATAACTTATTTGTAACATATGGTTGTACATATTGATAACCATTTTCAGGCATCCAGCGACCAGGAGAACAAGCAGGAGGACAGTCACGTTTATGTTTTATATGTGGATACTGCTCAGGCCATGGTCGATCTGGACTAAACGTCTCCATTGGTGCATTTGATAAATCTACTCTGGACACAGGCTGATTCAATTCATCCCTGTCAGTATTGATGGCAAATGATGGTCCTTTGACAGAAAAATCACTTAAAGCAGATGACATGTACGGGCCCGGCGGTGGTGGCGGGACCGTCTGCCTGTTTAACTGCTGACGTTCTGGCCAGGCCGGGAATTTAAAATCTCGCCGTTGATCAGCGGTAGATTTAAGCTCGGTCTCAGCTTTTGCAGCAGAATCACTGTCATCTGCATTATCTGACGATTCAGCCTGTAAAAATGGTGAGAACAAAAACAGTGTTAATAACATAACTGCTTTTTTAACTCGCTTTATATTGGTACAACAAAACATCGAAGTATCCTCTTTAACTATCACTATCATCCTTCAGTCTAATTCCTCGACGTCCAGCTGGTGATGATTTCTTGGAAGGCGCTTTTTTAACTGCTATTTTTTTAGCCGGTGCCGCTTTCGTTGCGATCTTTTTCTTAGCTACTTTCTTCGGTATTGTTTTCTTAACAATCGTTTTCTTAATAGTCGTTTTCTGCTTTGTCACTTCTGCTTCTTTAGCTGCTGCCGTATTCTTGACCTTAGGCTTTACAGTCACCGACGACTTTTCGACTTTCTTTTCAACCTTTTTCTCAGCTTTCTTTTCAGCCTTTTTCTCGGCTTTATCCTCGGATTTCTTCTCAACTTTATGTTCTGCTTTGTTTACAACTGCAGCCACAGGTGGTGCTGAAGCTGGTGTAACTGGCGCCGGAGCAGGCGCAACTGGAGGTGTTGAAGCAGGCGGTGTCGAAGCCGGTGGTGCAGGCGGTTCGGATGCTGGTGGCTCAGATTTTGGCAGCAGCATACCAATCAGCATACGTAATAAATTAAGTACCATGGTTACAATAACAACCACCCAGCCAACCAGACCAACTATACCACCGTAAATACGCATCCATAGTGGTGTTTTATATTCGGCATCCGCCGTATTATTCGCCGGCAAAAATCCCTCACCTTCAATTTCAGCAAACTTGGGACTAATCGCCCTTTCACCTGAATCCGATGTTTCGTAATAAAAGTTTTCACGGCAGCTAATACAACCTAAGGGAATAACAATGACAGCCATCACTGTACCAACACCCGCTCCCCATAACAGACTGACGGCCATACCATTAAAAATGGGATCATCAAGAATGGCAAAAGCACCAGCCATCAGGGTCAGCGAAGTAATAAAAATCGGACGCATACGAATTTCCGCGCCATTAACAGCGGCTTCTTTAACCGGCACACCTTTGGCTACTTCGATCTTCACAAACTCGACGATCAGGATCGATTGCCGCACAATGATACCGCCCAGTGCAATCATGCCAATCATCGATGTCGCGGTAAATTCAGTACCATGGATCCAGTGTCCTGGCACGATACCTATCATGGTAAGTGGAATCGGCGACATAATCAGACCAGCCAGAGCAAAATCACGGAACTCCCATACGATCAGACCATAAATCAATATCAGGGCCGCCATGAACGCCAGCCCCATGTCACGGAAGGTTTCATAGGTCACGGTCCATTCACCAGTCCACTCGAATCCTGAAATTGTATCACTGCCTGGTGGGCCAATCAGATTCATCGGCATACCTCCCATGATGACACCATCAGGTGTAGTGTACTCATCAGTAAATGCTTCAACATTAAACATGCCGTAAATAGGCGCACCCAGACGGCCTTCCATTTCACCAACAACAAATTCAACATCGCGCAGATCTTTATGCCAGATGATAGGTTCAGTGGTTTCAAGCGTGAAGCGACCTAGCTCACCCAGAGGGGCAATGCTTCCATCTGAAGTCACCATCGGAATGTTGCTCAACTGGTTCACCTGTGAACGCGTTGCCATCGGCACCTGGATCACAATAAAAGTGGGCTCGATGACTGAAGCACGTTTGACATCACCCAGCTTGAAACCACCCATCGCCATCGCCAGAGTTCCGTTGATGCTGTCGACCGTGACACCGCGTCGAATTGCTTTTTCCTTGTTAACTTCAAAACGCCAATGCTGCGAAGGCTCGTTCATGTAGTTATCGACATCGACCACACCACCAGCTTTTTCAAAAAACTCGGTCATCCTGGCGGCAACTTCACGTCGTGTCTTCGCGTCGGGGCCGTGAATCTCAGCCACTACGGTTTGCAGTACAGGTGGTCCGGGCGGCATTTCCACAATTGCAATACGCCCGCCAGCGCGTTCAGCAATAGGCGTCAATAAAGCACGCGCCTCTTCTGCTATCTGATGACTACTTTTCTCACGATCTTTTTTATCCTTTAACAAAACCAGCAAATCACCATGCCAGGGCTGTTGTCGGAGGTAATAGTGCCTGACCATACCATTGAAATTGAATGGCTGCGCAGTACCCGCATAAGTTTGTACGGCTTTCACTTCAGGCATATTGTTTATCGCCGCTGCCAAATCATGAGCCAGATTGGCAGTTACCGGCATGGCCGTTCCTTCCGGCATATTGATAATAACACTGAACTCTGGCTTGTTATCAAACGGCAACATTTTTACCGCGACCCATTGCGTCGGATAAAACAGCAACATCGTCATCGCTGTGACAGCTATAATGCCAATCAGGAAAAAGACGCCTAACTTGCGGCTGTTTACCAGCGGCATAATGAGGGGTCGATACAAAGCCGCGATAAACTTGCGTGTTTTATCTTCTCGTTTCTCGGCTTTTTCCAGAGCGTCAAGCTGTGGACGCATACGAACCGCAAACCACGGGGTAAAGACAAATGCCGCGAGCAGCGAGAAAAACATGGCAGAGGCACCCATCACCGGGATCGGACGCATGTAAGGCCCCATCATGCCACTCACCCAACCCATGGGAAGCAGTGCGGCAATAATGGTAAAAGTAGCCAGAATGGTGGGATTACCCACTTCACGCACCGCATCAACCGCATCGGCAATCGTGGTCCGGCCTTTAATCAACCAATGACGGAATATGTTTTCCACCACCACGGTGGCATCATCCACCAGGATACCAATTGAGAATATCAGTGCGAACATGCTGACCCGGTCGATAGTGTAGTCAACCATCCATGCCCACCAGATAGTGATCAGAATAACCACGGGAATGACTGTTACCACGACAAAAGCCGCACGGAAACCTAAACCGATCAAACACAATATAGCTACCGCTGCCGTGGCCTCAAACATCGCAATCAACAGCTCGTTTACTTTATCGTTGGCAGACTTACCATAATCACGTGTAATTTCCACGTGAACATTATCCGGAATGATAGTGCCTTTTAGTTCTTCCAGTTTTTCCAAAATTGCTTTTGATACCGTTACACCATTAGACCCTTCCTTTTTGGCTATCGCTATGGTTACAGCCGGCTCACCGACGGGCCGCTCCATGCCTTCATAGGCCGGCCCTGCATAATAAGAAGAGATATTCCTGGCATCTTCAGGGCCATGATGACACTTCAGCCACATCTCGCATGTAAATAGGCGAATTCTGATTCATACCCACAACCAGTCGTTCGATATCATTTGCTGTACGCAAGAATGAACCCGAATAAACCGTAAAAGATTTGTTGCCGGCCTCAACGGCGCCCACATTTTGCTGCGAATTTGCTACTGTAATAGCACCTGCCACCTGCTGTAGACTAATTCCGTATCCAGTTAGCCGCTCAGGCAATACCTCGACTCGAACCTGGTCAGAACGCCCTGCTATCACAAAACCTTTACCGGTATTTTTCACCTGTCCCAGTTCCTGCAGCACATCATTGCCGAGAATACGTAAAGTACTGTCGTCGACATCCTGCGACCAGAGCGTAACGGCAATGGTTGGCACATCATCAATCGCAACAGGTTTTACCAGAGGATGCATAACATCGGGCGGCATCATATCCATATTCGAATTGATTTTATCAGTGACCTTAACGATGGATTCACCCAGGTCTTCACCCACGTAGAACTGCACAGTAACAATCGCGTTACCGCGCTGGGTAGCCGAAAAGGTATGGCGAACACCGGGAATCTCATCCATCAGCCTTTCCAGCGGATCCGTCACCAGGCTTTCTACCTGCGAAGCCGATGTGCCCGGATAAGACACGAAGACATCAATCATAGGCACTGAAATCTGCGGGTCTTCCTGCCTGGGTGTAAATATCAGACCACTAATACCGATTAGCAGTGTTGCTACCAGCAACATGGGTGTAACAGGAGAGTTAATAAAGGTTTTTGCTATGGTACCAGCAAGGCCAAGCTCCTTACCACCAATTGTCGCCGGTGGTGGAACATCACAAGCCATCTCTTCACCATCGTTTTGATCTTTATCCAGTTCGTCAGTCATTTTATAACAATCACTCTATTATCCGCTATTTATCACATCTCATATACCCATCTAATGATGAGCAACAACACATCAGGCAGTCTGCTGCTTCCACCAACTATACCTGTTTTCTATTAATTCAGGTTATTTTTACCCCAGTATCCCAATAAAACTATCGGGCTCGAGGCACTGCCCTGTTATTGGTTGTCCCACGGTATCGGTGGTTTTGCTTCTTCATCACCACCCGTCAGGATTCTTTCACCCGGTTCGAGTCCGGAAAGAACCACAACAGTGTTACTACCAATTTCAATACCGGTACGAATCAAACGCATCTTGGGCACATTGTTCTCATCCAGTACTTTAACCGAAGGTAAACTGC
Organism: uncultured Gammaproteobacteria bacterium; assembly: GCA_963759005.1. Lineage (GTDB taxonomy): Bacteria > Pseudomonadota > Gammaproteobacteria > SZUA-229 > SZUA-229. The sequence continues at coordinate 57,820 of CAVWXQ010000044.1, read as the reverse complement.
CGCGCTTGCTGATGGCTGACTTTGGTATTACCGGAAGCGCCCGGGTCGGCGAGTTAACATCAGGAATCATGACTTCTGCGTACATGCCAGCACCACCGGGCACGCCTTCTGGCAAATCAAATTTAACGGTAACCGTATGTTGCTTATTATCAGCAATGGGAGAGATTTGAGCGACACGTGCATTAATCTGTGTATTACCCACATCCAGCCTGGCTGGAACAACCATGCCTTTCGTCAGGCCCGGCATTAAACGTGCAGGCACTTCTACCTGTATGCGTAAATATTTTGAATAGGAAAAAACAATCAATGGTTGCCCCGGTTGTACGGTATCGCCGATTTCAACCATTTTTGTCATGATCACACCATCAAACGGTGCGACGGCTTTACTATCACGTAACTTGGCATTAATTTCGCGTAAACCCGATTCCGCCGCAGTAACTTGAGAACGTGCTGATGCAACCTGCGAACCCTGGGTGACTAAATCAGCATGTCGTTCGATACTTTTATTGCCACCGCTGTCTCCCGGCATTGACATCATTATCAAAAAAACCATCAAACATTGAAGGCATACCCATGCCAGCCATAGGACGCGGATTGTAAACACGGGGGTTCCACAGCTCCCGGTTATACTGGACCTGCGCATTCTGCATTGCATTCTGAGCAGCGCTTAACTGCGCCTCGATCGCCGCTTTTTTTGCCAGCAAGTCATCATCATTGATTTTTACCAGCTCATCACCGGCAGTAAATTCATCACCTTCCTCACCTGCAATATTCACCACACGCCCCGGCATCTGCGCGGCAAGTGTAACCTCTTTAAGCGGAATAACACTGCCACCCAGAATGACATAACCACCATGCGGGGCCACACCAACAGTAATTATATTATCGGCCTGTACTTGTACTGACCATCCGGCGAGAAGTGTTAAAGAGAGATAAAAAGGAAATTTCATTCGACTAATTATTGACATGCCCAAGGCTACCTTCATGTTCATTTATACAAATTAACAAGCTATATCTACCCATATAGTATGAGATATATAAGAGCAATAAAGATTGCCCTGTGACAAAAAAAAAAGCAAGGCTTTTCGCTAACTTATCGTAATATAATTAAGTAAATTGCATAAAGAAGTGAACTTTTTAATAATTACTATCAGTAACCTGACTAAATTACATTTAGCTTTATAAGTAACAATTACGAGCATTTATATTTTATTCATGTCCATTAATGAAATGTATGTTATTAAGCGCAATCCCACGAAAATGGCAGCACTTGATCAATCCTTGAATTATTAGTCAGCACCATCAAAAAACGATCTACCCCCATCGCAACACCGGAACATTCTGGCAAACCATAATGTAAAGCAGCAATAAAATTTTCATCAATTTGCCCCTGCTCTTTTCCTGCCTGTTCGCGTTTCTTATTTTCAAATTGAAATCGTTTTAGTTGCTCTGCCGCATCTGTTAACTCATAAAAACCATTGGCTAATTCTATTTCACCAAAAAACAACTCAAAGCGTTTGGCCACCAGAACCTGTTGTTCATTTTTTGCGATTTTTGCCAGTGCACACTGCGATGCAGGGTAGTCACACAAAAAAGTAAAGCCATCTTTTTTAAAGGCCGGTAAAACCAGCTGAGTGAGCAACCAGTCCAGCCAGTCGTTCACTTCATCATCCACTCCCAGTCCTTGTGGTATTTCAACATTATTAAATTTGGCAACCTGATAGCATTCACCAGGTGTGGTTTGATGTGGATTAATACCGACAAAGTCTTCAAACACCTGCTGATAACTTAAAGACTCAAATTGCGCTTTATCCATAGTAGAATACGTTGATAACTGGCACAGGTTTACCACCAGTTCAGTCAACTCAGCCATCAATTTCACAGCATCATAACCCGGCTGATACCATTCAAGCATGGTGAACTCGGGATTATGATTAGGCCCCAGCTCATCATCTCGAAAAGCCTTACAAATCTGGTAAAGTGGTTTTTTCCAGTCCGCCAGCAAACGCTTCATGGCATATTCAGGTGAGGTATTTAAATAACAGGGCTGATGACGAAAACGCGACTGCAAACTATCAAGATGTGGATCGGTTGTTGAATACTGCGATAATAATGGCGTTTCAACTTCGGTAACCCCTCGCGCATCAAAAAAAGCCCTGGCATTTTTCAACAGCAGCGCTCTTTCTAACAGAACTTTATGACTGGCCGTAGGCTGCCAACCTTTTTGAGCCATTAGAAAAAACGCAAATAACTATTTTTTCCACAGATGAACACAGATTATTAAAACCATGGTTTTTATCTGTGTTCATCTGTGGATAATTTCAAGTTTTTTTAACTCAGGCGCGCGACACATACTCTCCAGTACGGGTATCAATTTTTAATATATCACCCTCATTAATAAATAGTGGCACTTTCACTTCGCTACCAGTCTCTAAGGTGGCCGGTTTTGTCGTACCTTGTGCAGTATCACCCTTTAAACCCGGATCCGTCTGTGCAACAGCCAGCTCAACAAAATTTGGCGCAGCAATCGATATAGGCGAGCCATTCCATAATGTCATCACACAGACTTCCTGGCCTTTTATCCAATTTGCAGTGTCACCAACAGCAACAACATCCGCGGCGTACTGCTCGAAACTGGTGGGCTCCATGAAATGCCAGTATTCACCATCATTATACAAATACTCAACGTTCATTTCATCCACATCCGCGGCTTCAACAGATTCCGTCGATTTAAAGGTGCGCTCTAACACTCTTCCTGTTTTCAGGTTCTTCATCTTAACCCGGTTAAACGCCTGGCCTTTACCCGGTTTCACCACAATATTCTCGGTAATAGAACAGGGGTCATTATCTAAAATAATCTTCAAGCCATTTTTAAACTGGTTTGTACTGTATGTTGTCATGTTAAACTTTTGCCTTTGTTTTGCTAGCGCGAACTAAATACAATTTATTTTTATACGAACTAATTAATTTGTCGCTATATTACCCTGAATTGCCTGTAACTTAAATATCACGTCCTTATATGTCACATCCCGTTAAATTATTTCTAAAACCAGACAAACCCTCAACACAGCTTAAAAACTCAGTATTAGTCGACGATACAGAATCCTTCTGGAAAAAGGAGCTTGCGAATGCCACAACTTCTGTCGCAAATTTACTTGCGCAACTAGAGCTCAGCCATCAGAATGAAACCGTCAACATTCAACCCGGTTTCAAATGTCTGGTAACAAAAAGCTACATCGACAAAATGCAGACCGGCAACATCAATGATCCATTACTGCAACAGGTTTTACCTTTAAATAAAGAAACACACTTAACAACTCAACAAAACGGCTTAAACGACCCCGTCGGTGACCTGAACGCACAGGCAACTCAGGGACTGCTACATAAATACCATGGTCGTATTTTACTTATCAGTACAGCCGCCTGCGCCATTCACTGTCGTTACTGTTTTCGTCGCCATTATCCCTATCAGCAATCATCTTGCTCCAATAAAGCATTAAACCAGGTGCTGGACTATTTAAAAGAGCATACCGAAATTGAAGAAGTTATCTTAAGTGGTGGCGATCCTTTACTCCTTGATAATGAAAAACTATTCGACCTTATCAAGAAATTAGAATCGATCAACCACCTTCACACGCTGCGTATTCATACGCGATTGCCGGTGGTTTTACCAAACCGTATTAATACCGGTTTAATACAGTTATTACAGTCATCAAGGTTTCAGATTGTGATGGTTATACATGCTAACCACGCCAATGAACTGCAGCACACTGAACACACTAAATTACATCTTCTACACCAGGCCGGCATTACGCTACTAAATCAAAGCGTTCTACTTAAAGGTATTAACGATAATAGCGAAACATTAACCGCCTTGAGCAAGCGACTATTTCAATGCAAAACCTTACCTTACTATCTGCATTTACTCGATCCGGTCAAAGGGGCTATGCATTTTGAGATCACTAAAATAACCGCACTTCGTCTAAAAAAAGCAATGGAAGAACAGCTTCCCGGTTACCTGGTTCCGCGATTAGTACAGGAAATCGCAGGAAACAGGTCAAAAACTGCAATTTTTCGTATCTAAGCTACACTTATGATCAACTATGGAATAATTATAAACAAAATGCCAGGTTATTAATTTTTATAGATAACAATAACTTAGATAGCGAAACAGCAGCACATTATAATGAGATTAAATTTACCAGAACAAAATGCGCCGACCGCAGACTCAAGCCCGAGCAACCCTCGTAAATTAAAGAAGGTTTTATCGGCCTTGCCCAATGCAAATATGGGCGAATTAACCAGACAAATATTCCAGATATTACGTGACCAGAACCATCAGACGATGTCGAACAAACATCGACTGGAAAATCTGGATACATTACGTAAACTGGCTCGTAACATATTTGACAACCTTAAAAAATATTTTATTAACCGCTCCCTGCCGCTATCCGATAAAAGCCAGAAAATCGTCAATTTAAACCAGTCAATATTAAGAGAATTAATTAATGGCTACGAAATCATCGCTTACGAAGCAGCCAATAACATCGATGCTAATATTGATGATAAAACACTCAGCATTGCTATTTGCCGGGCAATAAAATATCTATCAGAAATGTATCTTCGTTCATCTGAGGTTTACGCGCCCTGCCCAAAACACCTGTGGCTTGATATTCATCAACTATATGCTTTTGCCGAAAGAAAAAATCTGACAACCATCATCGTCATCGACGAAGATAATGAACAGGAAAAAACAAGCATTGAAAAATGTTACAAACAAATATTACTGTTTGCACTCGCCCGCCCCTTCACTTTAAGGCAAAGCGATAGTGAACGCATCTTTAAAAAGCTTTATGAATGGTCACAGTACACTAGCATCCATGATAATGTTTCAGATAAACAGATTGATCATGATTTTTGTATGAGAGTCGACGAAGATTCAGCGCCTGACTATCTAAGCAAAAACGATCTCGCAGATAACGTAACCATTCGCATATTAAATGCCGACAAATTAGTCAGCCATATCGAAACCATCATTGTGCAGCAAGACAAACAAAAACAGAAACTTGCCGTTGGTGATACCATTCCAGTAGAGACACTTAAGGTACTTGTTAACGTCTGGGCAGAAAACGCAAAACGCCGATTCTCACGCGTAGATCGCCAGGGTCATATAAATGTTGCTATTGGCCTGAAACTTGCTGCTAACGCTATCCGTGCCTCACTGCAAATAGAGGAAAAAATTGATAAAAAATCCTTCTGTGTGCGCACCTCTGCTTCAATAAAACAGGATCCCGACTTTTCTCTGCAAGCAATAGTTACTGACGCTGACAAGCGCCAACAGGGTTATATGACACATACCGAAATTGGTGATATAAAAAATGATTCCTGGGACATGGTAGCAAGAGGTCGCGTACAAACAGATACCTATGCCAATGAAAAAAAGCTTATTGATGAAGGACCACTCAATCTAAAACCGCCCAAAACCAGCTCGCATTGGGCAATAGTTAATATCAGTGCAGGAGGCTACTGTCTACGCTGGGACTCAGATGACACGTCCAAAGCACAAATCGGTGAATTAATTGCACTACAGGAATTTGATTCAAAAAATAATTTTGAATGGCGCATCGGGGTAATTCGCTGGATGCAGTTTACCCATAAATATGGACTGGAAATAGGCGTACAGGCAATATCGCCAAAAGTTATTGCCGCAACTGCGCAACGTTTTAATCACCCAGACGAAACTTCTTTTGACTGTTTAATGTTACCGGGTATAAAAGCATTAAAACAGCCACCAAGTACCCTTCTAGCGGCGCATGCATTTAAAACAAGTGATAAACTGGTAGCTCAACTATTTGAAAAAAAAATTAATATAACCTTAGGTTCTACGAAGGAGCATACTGGCTCATTCACTCAGTTCACCTATGAAATCACTGCAGAAGGTCAGCACATAAGAAAAAAGGATATAAAAGATGAAGCAACAAAAAACAAAGATGACTTTGATGAACTCTGGTCATCACTTTAAGGAGCTTTTCTGAGATGATCCCCGCTGTTAACAGCTTTGGTTAATTGTCAGACATTTCGAGATACCATAAGTGGAAGAGAAAATAATTAACTTAATTATTGTAGATGATTCCTTCGATAGCGAAGAAATAATTGTCAGCAAATTAAGAGCAGCGGGTTACACTGCAAGATCAACACGCGTTGAAGATGACGAAGACCTGCTTGATGCCCTGAAAAAACAGATTCCTGACCTGGTCATTTATTTTGAAGGCATGGAGCTGATTTCGCTTGAAGAAACCAGCACTTGCCTTAAGAAAGATAAAAAGACAGAAATCTGCCGCCTTATCTCAGTTAGCAAAAATGAACAATGCGATGCTGTAAGCGCCATGCGTGCTGGTGCTGTAGATGCAACCTGTTTTAGCAATATCGATCACCTGTTATTAATCATAAGACGAGAACACCAGTCTTTAGTTAATTCCAAACAAGTGGCCCGTTACAAAAAAGCCTATAATGAATCGGAACAGCGTTGTACTTCATTACTCGATAGTTCTCGCGATGCTATCGCTTACATACATGAAGGCATGCACGTGTATTCCAATCAGTCCTATTTAGCAAGCTTTGACATTGAAGAATCCGATGACCTGGAAGGCTTACCCGTCCTCGACATGGTTGCTGCTGAAAGTCGCGATGAATTCAAATCATTTTTGCGCAATTACACTAAAAATGAAGGCGGTATTGAAAAGTTTGAGACGCAATTACGTAAACCTGATGGCAGCGAATTTAGCGGTGAAATGGAATTTTCGCCTGCACAAATTGATGGTGAACCCTGTATACAGCTAATCATACGTATAGAAGATGCAGCATCCGAAGAACTTGAGCGCCAGCTTAAATTACTCAGTCAAAAAGACCAGCTAACAGGTTTATTCAATCGCCAATACTGTATTGAAAAACTCGAAACCGTTATTTCAGACTGTGAGCAGGAAAAATATACAGCTGCCTTACTGGAAATTCAAATCGATAATTTTGAAAACATTAAAAACTCCGTTGGCGTTATTGATGCAGACCAGTACATTATTGACGCAGCACAAACGCTAAGTGAAGCACTCGGTGATGATGACATTCTTTCACGCTATACGCATGATCGTTTTGTTGTTATAGCTATCGATTACACCAAAGATAATATTGAAAGTTATGCCACACAACTTCAAACAGCAGTCTCTCAACTCGAAGCCAACATCAATAAGACCCATATCAACACCACCTGCTGCATTGGTATTACACTTATTGACCGTGATTCGCCTGAGTACAACGATATTTTAGCGCGCTCAAAAAAGGCAGTCACTTTTGCCACTGATAAGGGTGCCAACCAGATCTATACCTATATACCCGACAAAGGTGAGCTAACACGACAGGAAGTTGACGTAAAATTTAAAGAACAACTTACCGATGCCTTAAAAAACGACAAATTCCTGCTACATTACCAGCCCATTGTTAGCCTGCATGGTGATACTGATGAGCGCTATGAAGTATTCATCAGGATGCACACAACAAACCATAATGAGGTCATTATGCCGCAGGATTTTCTGCCTGCCGCTGAACGTATTGGCATGTCCACTGCTATAGATCGATGGGTGTTATATAAAACAATTCAGGAACATAGTCTCAGACAAAAAGCAGGTAAACATACGCGCTTCTTTATAAAGTTATCTGCGCCTTCAATTAAAGATAAAACCTTAATAGACTGGCTCAGTTATCAAATCAAAGAAAAGCAAATTCCAGCCAATACATTAAACTTTACCGTAAAAGAGACGGTAGCCGTAACCCATTTGAAAAATGCAAAAAGCCTGTCGCATAGCCTGAAAGAACTCAACTGTGGTTTCATCCTGGACGACTTCGGCACTGGCACACACCCGTTCCAGTTACTAGAGCATATCCACGCCGATTATGTACGAATAGATAGCAGTTTTATGGCTAACCTGGCAGACAATCCGCAAAATCAGGAATCAATCAAAATTCTCGCAGAAGAAGCTGCCAAATTAGGCAAACTGACTATTGCGCAACATGTGCCGGATGCAGCCAGTTTATCCTTACTCTGGGGCATGGGTGTTAATTTCATCCAGGGTTATTTCCTGCAAGAACCTCTGCCAACGATGGAATACGACTTTACCGAAATGTCCGGTTAGATTTTCAGACATAATAAGAGCGCAAATAAACTCCATGTTTTTCCGCAAATGCACGCTAATTAACGCAAATAAAAGCTTTATTGTTTTTTAAATTAGCGTACATTTGCGTTTATTTGCGGATAAAAAAATTTTTCTAGTGAGAGCGTAAAGCTGCAATTCGCTCTTCAAGTGGCGGATGACTTAAAAATAGTTTTTTAAAGCCTTCAGCAACGCCACCATTAATACCAAATGCGGCCATTTCTTCAGGTAACTTTGATGGTTGATGAATCGACTGCAAACGTCGTAATGCCGCAATCATTTTTTGACTACCAGCTAGTTCGGCAGCGCCAGCATCGGCTTTAAATTCTCTCATGCGTGAGAAATACATCACGATTGTACTGGCTAAAATACCAAAAATAACTTGCGCTATCATTGAAGATACAAAAAATCCAATACCGTGACCGCGCTCATTTTTAAGTACCACACGATCTATAATATGGCCAACAACACGCGATGCAAATACAACAAAAGTATTCACCACACCCTGAATTAATGCCAGTGTTACCATATCACCATTCGCCACATGACTGACTTCATGCGCAAGTACCGCTTCGGCCTCATCCATTTTCATACTTTCAATCAAACCGGTACTCACCGCAACAAGCGCATTATTACGGCTCATTCCGGTAGCAAATGCATTTACATCTGGCGACTGATAAATTGCAACTTCAGGCATTTTTATACCCGCCTGGGATGCCTGTCTCTCCACGGTTGCCAACAGCCACTGCTGTGTTTTGTTCTCAGCCTGGGTAATAACTTTCGCACCAGTCATTCGCTTGGCAGACCACTTTGACATTGCCAGTGAAATAAACGAGCCTGTCATACCGATAACCGCAGAATAAATCAGCAGCGCCTGCAAGTCCAGGTCGACACCATTTTCGGCCAGTAGCGAATCGACGCCTAGCAGACTAAGTACGATGCTTAAAACGACAAGAATGGCCAGGTTGGTTATCAAAAATAAAGCAATGCGTTTCATTTAGACCTCAAATATAAAATCAAAAACTTTTTGCCACAAAAAAAGAATGGTGACAATATTCAAATTTTCAATACCTAGCTTATAATTACTCAACTACCAGCCGGTCAACTACGCGATAACCCTGTGATAGTTTTAATCCACGACGCCCACGTTCACCAGCGTAAACTTTCAAGCTCTGCCGCTTTCATGGTTTTGTATTTTTTACCTGAATGTATTACCAGTTTTCTGCCCTCGGGCACAACTGTTATTGCGGCTACGATTTCATCACCCGCATTTAAAAGCTTTGCCGGGATATTAATAATTTTATTGCCTTTGCCTTTTGCCATTTGTGGTAATTGCGCCACAGGTGTTAACAATATGTGACCAGTCGAACTCACCGCAACTATCTGGTCAGTTTCCACGTCACTCACTTTTACTGGAGGTAAAGCCAACGCGTGTTTACCTACGTTAAGCACGGCTTTACCTTTTTTCGCATTAGCCTGCATGTCCCCTAATCGAACCACAAAACCATAACCAAAATTGCTAGCTAACAGGTAAAGATCATCCGGATTACCGATAATAACACTCACAAAATGCGCACCCGGTGTCGGCGTAAAATATCCGCTGAGTGGGTCACCCTGACCTCTGGCCGAAGGTAATTTATGTGTAGGCAAGGTGTACGCACGGCCGGCAGAATCTAAAAACACCGACAGCTGGTTAGATTTACCCTGCGCCGATGCCAAATAAGCATCGCCGGCTTTATAATTTAATTTTTCACCATCAATTTCATGGCCTTTCGCCGAGCGTACCCAGCCCTTGCTGGATAACACCACGGTAATGGCTTCACTGGAAATTAACGCAGTTTCATCCAGCGCCTGCGCTGCGCTGCGTTCAACAATCGGTGAACGCCTGTCGTCACCATATTTTTCTGCATCAGCGATTATCTCTTTTCGGATCAGGGTTTTTAAACGTTTGGCTGAGCCCAGTATTTTTTCTAAATAATCACGTTCTTCTGCCAGTTCAGCTTGCTCACCTCGAATTTTCATTTCTTCAAGTTTTGCCAAATGCCGTAATTTCAAGTCAAGAATAGCTTCGGCCTGAATATCACTGATTTCAAAACGTGTCATTAATACCGGTTTCGGTTTGTCGTTTTCACGAATAATAGCGATCACTTCATCAATATTTAAAAACGCGATGAGCAAACCATCTAATATATGCAGACGGTTGTTCACTTTGTCCAGGCGCCACTGCAGACGACGACGTACCGTGACCGTTCTGAACGTCAGCCATTCTTCTAACAGTGATCGTAAATTTTTAACCTGTGGTCGACCGTCAATACCGATCATGTTCATATTGACACGGTAACTGCGTTCCAGATCAGTAGTAGCAAACAGATGCGCCATCAACTCTTCAATATTAACCCGATTAGAACGCGGCATAATAAGCAGACGTGTTGGATTTTCGTGATCAGACTCATCACGTAAATCTTCAACCATGGGTAATTTTTTCGCATTCATCTGCGCAGCAATTTGTTCTAAAATCTTGTTACCAGAAACTTGATAGGGTAATGCGGTAATGATTACTGCACCATCTTCCATCTCATAAACAGCACGCTGCCTGATACCGCCTCGGCCAGTCTGATATATTTCCAGAATATCTTTTTTTGGCGTAATAATTTCTGCTTCAGTCGGAAAGTCCGGCCCTTTAATATGCTCACAAAGATCCTCAAGTGTAGATTTAGGGCTTTCCAGTAACCGCACACAGGCACTGGACACTTCTTTTAAGTTATGTGGCGGAATATCGGTTGCCATACCCACAGCAATACCGGTGCCACCGTTTAATAAAACATTCGGCAGTCTGGCTGGCAGTGTCTCCGGTTCTTCCATAGTGCCGTCAAAATTTGGTTTCCAGTTAACCGTACCCTGTCCCAGTTCGGTTAATAAAACTTCAGAATAAGATGTCAGACGTGATTCGGTATAACGCATGGCGGCGAATGATTTTGGGTCGTCCGGCGCACCCCAGTTACCCTGTCCATCTACCAGCGGATAGCGATATGAAAAAGGCTGCGCCATTAACACCATGGCTTCATAACAGGCACTGTCACCATGAGGATGATATTTACCTAATACATCACCTACCGTACGCGCAGATTTTTTATGTTTGGAGGTAGCACTCAAACCTAATTCAGACATCGCATAAACAATACGACGTTGCACCGGTTTTAAACCATCGCCAATAAATGGTAAGGCGCGATCCAGAATGACGTACATGGAATAATCCAGGTACGCTCGCTCAGTAAATTCAGACAGGGGGAGCTTTTCTATGCCGTCGAATTCTAATTCTGATTGTGAAGTCATAATTTAATGAAAGTTTTAAGTTACAAGTTACAAGTTTTAAGTTTTAAGTACCTGTAGGCAGTAAGTTGTTAACTTGAAACTTACAATTTAATACTTAAAACTATTATTTATACTTCAGCCAGCGCGCCCTTCTTTTCTAACCAGGCCTTTCTATCGCCCGCACGTTTCTTGGCTAAAAGCATATCAAGCATACTGTGGCTTTTACCGCCTTCGCCCAAAGTTAACTGCACCAGCCGCCTTGTGTCAGGCGCCAGAGTAGTAACACGCAGCTGCATTGGATTCATTTCACCCAGACCCTTAAAACGAGTCACAGTGACTTTACCGCGTTTATTTTCTGCTTCTATGCGATCCAGTATGCCCTGCTTTTCGGCTTCATCCAGTGCGTAAAATACATCTTTGGCAACATCAATACGAAACAGTGGCGGCATCGCCACATAGATATGCCCAGCTTCCACCAGTGACCTGAAATGCCTAAGAAACAAAGCGCATAACAACGTTGCAATGTGATAACCATCTGAATCTGCATCGGCCAAAATACAGATCTTTCCATAACGTAAATCTTTTAAATTTGAAGAACCCGGATCAACACCAACTGCGATAGAAATATCATGCACCTCCTGTGATGCTAACACCTGATCTGGTTCCACTTCCCAGGTATTAAGAATTTTTCCACGCAGTGGCATAATAGCCTGAAACACTCTGTCTCGTGCCTGCTTGGCACTACCACCCGCAGAGTCCCCTTCCACCAGAAATAATTCTGTGCGTAATAAATCCTGAGACGAGCAATCGGATAATTTGCCGGGTAAAGCAGGTCCGCTAGTAACTTTTTTACGAATGACTTTTTTGCCGGCACGTAAACGCTTTTGAGCGTTTTCGATCGCCAGCATAGCAATAGACTCACCCGCCTCGGTATGCTGGTTAAGCCATAGACTAAAATCATCCTTAACCACGCCTGAAACAAAAGCCGCACATTCACGTGACGATAAACGTTCTTTGGTCTGACCTGAAAACTGCGGGTCGGCGAGTTTGACAGACAGCACATAACAAACTTTATCCCATACATCTTCCGGGCTTAACTTCACACCGCGCGGTAACAGACTGCGAATATCACAAAACTCTCGCAAGGCTTCAGTTAGTCCGGTGCGAAGACCATTTACGTGGGTTCCACCCTGTGCCGTCGGAATCAGGTTCACATACGACTCGGTCATTAACTCGCCCGCATCAATCTGCCATGTTAAGGCCCAGTCAACGGCTTCGGTGGAACTTGCCATACTGCCGACAAATGGTTCAGCCGGCATACACTCTCTTTCAAATAAATTTTCACCTAAATAATCAGCCAGCCCGCCTTCATAAAGCCAGCTTTGCCTTTCACCTGATTTTTCTTCAGTAAAACTTAACTCTAAACCTGAACACAATACCGCTTTAGCACGCAGCACATGTTTTAATTTACTTATCGAAAAAGTCGGCGTATCAAAATATTTTTTCTCCGGCCAGAAATGAATCATGGTACCGGTATTGCGTTTTCCCACCGTGCCGATTTTTTTCAGCTTGCTGGTTTTAGCACCGTATTCAAAGACCATCTCAAAGACATCGCCATCACGACGCACCTCCACCAGAACTCTGGACGACAGGGCATTAACTACCGACACACCCACGCCGTGCAAACCGCCGGAGAACTCATAATTTTTATTGGAAAATTTGCCGCCGGCATGTAAACGCGTAAGAATAACTTCTACCCCGGGAATGCCTTCTTCAGGGTGTATATCCACCGGCATGCCACGACCATCATCAGTGACACTGATCGAGCCGTCTTTAAACAGCACCACATCAATTTTGCTGGCGTGACCCGCAATCGCTTCATCAACACTGTTATCGATGACTTCCTGTGCTAAATGGTTAGGCCGGGAAGTGTCAGTATACATGCCCGGTCGTTTCTGCACCGGTTCCAGGCCGGTCAATACCTCGATCGACGAGGCATCATATTTACTCATTAAAATTGACTCATTATCTTTTTACCCTGTTTTATTAGAATTATATGGGTTCGCTTAATCGCCGCTACTTTACCATCTGGTTATTTTGCCAGCAATGCTAGTGGGACTTTGTATTTGTATTTGTATTTTCCATTTAACATTTACAGTTTACTTTTAATTGGGCATTGCGGGTCTCGCCCCGCTGGCGAGTAACTCTTTTGCTACAGCCCAAAAGAGTTACCAGAAAAGGCCGCCCAAATTCGTTTGCCCTGCAGGTTCCTGAATTCTCAGCTGTTGCCTACGAGCCCATCCTGATGCGCCGTCCGGGCGCACAGGACTAAATTCGCCTTCCCTGGCGAATTTGCTCTACCAACACCCGAGAATTCAGCAAACGAAAGAGGGAGTAAAAACAAGAAGAAACAAAACCTGGCAACACAACAAAAGCATTTTTTAAACCGTGTTTTTAGCGTGTTCCACCGTTTTTGACTTTGATCGTCAATCCACCTCAGCAAGCCATTTAACCAGTATCGTTATCATGAGCTTTCTGTGCCAGCATGTCTGAGCGTCTTTTGCGAGTTCTGGCGCAGCATGATAACAATACTGGCTAAATGGGTACCCCTGTGTCTTTTACAGGGGCGTAACTGTTGTGGCGGCTTTTTTAGTTACTTTTTTAGCTGCAGAAAAAAGTAACTCGCCAGCGGGGCGAGACCCGCAATGCCCAGGTAAAAGAATAAGTCGTAAATACTACCCACCCCCCTCACTAAACACAAACAATAACATCATCTCAAAGTGACATAAATCACGACTCTCAGTTATAATTCGCCTCTTAAAAAATTCCTGTAAAGGCTGAATTATGATCAATGAAACTTCACGTCCCGTACGACGCGCACTCATCAGTGTTTCTGACAAAGTCGGTATTATTGAATTTGCCAAAGCACTACACAGCCAGGGCGTGGAAATTCTATCCACCGGCGGTACTGCCAGGCTACTCATCGACAACATGGTTCCTGTGATGGAAGTGTCAAAACATACCGGTTTTCCTGAAATCATGGATGGCAGGGTTAAAACATTACATCCAAAAATTCACGGTGGCATATTAGGTCGCCGCGGCATTGATGATGACGTAATGAAAGATAACAACATCGCACCAATTGACCTGGTTGTTGTCAACCTCTACCCTTTCGAAGCCACGGTCGCCAAAGAAGATTGCTCATTAGACGATGCCATTGAAAACATCGATATTGGAGGGCCCGCCATGGTTCGCGCAACCGCCAAAAACCATGCCTTTGTCAGCATTATCGTCGATCCAGACGACTATCTGCGTGTGCTGGAAGAGTTAAACGCTAATAATGGCATAGTGACAGCAGCCACCCGCTTTGACCTTGCCGTTAAAGCCTTTGAACACACAGCTAATTATGATGGCATGATTGCCAATTACCTTGGCAGAATCAAAGCTGATGGCTCTTTGGACGAACTTCCACGCACGATAAATCTACAATTTAGTAAAGCACAGGAAATGCGTTACGGTGAAAACCCGCATCAGCACGCTGCCTTTTACACAGAGAAAAATCCAGCCGATGCCTGCATTGCCACCGCGAAACAGCTACAGGGTAAAGAGCTGTCCTACAATAACATCGGCGATACCGATGCGGCACTGGAATGCATCAAACAGTTTGATGAACCTGCCTGCGTCATCGTCAAACATGCCAACCCCTGTGGTGTTTCCGTCAATAACAGCATCCTTGATGCATACAATGCGGCATACAGCACTGACCCTGAATCTGCATTTGGTGGCATTATCGCCTTCAATCGTGAGCTTGACGGTGATACTGCAAAAACCATCGTTGAGCGCCAGTTTGTAGAAGTGATTATTGCACCTTCCATCAGTGGAGAAGCTATCGATGCGGTCGCTGAAAAGAAGAATGTTCGCTTATTAGAGTGTGGACAATGGCAAAACACCAACGAACGGCTGGACTTCAAACGTGTTAACGGTGGCTTACTGGTGCAGGATGCCGACCTGTTATTACTCAACGAAATGAAGGTTGTCACTAAAACACAAGCTAACGAGCAGGAAATGATCGATTTACTGTTTGCCTGGAAAGTCGCCAAATTCGTCAAATCCAATGCCATCGTTTACGCTAAAAACAACATGACCATTGGTGTCGGTGCAGGCCAGATGAGCCGTATCAACAGCGCTCGTATCGCTGGCATCAAAGCTGAACACGCCAGCCTGGATGTACCTGGCTCGGTGATGGCATCGGATGCCTTCTTCCCTTTCCGTGATGGTATTGATGCAGCAAACGAAGCTGGCATCGTTGCCGTCATTCAACCGGGTGGTTCGATGCGTGACGAAGAAGTGATAGCAGCAGCTAACGAGCATGGCATGGCGATGATATTCACCGGTATGCGTCATTTTCGGCATTAATTAGAGGACCCTTAAATATAAAATGAGATTGAGTCCAGGTCGAGATAAAGTTTCAAAGCTTTACAAAACTCAGCCAGATTTTTGCACACCCTAGCTGCTCAACATGGTATAAATAGCATCATGGAAGAGAAACGTCTCGAAGAAAACCGGCATTTGCGAGAGAAGCTCGACAGGCTTCTCAAAGAAGCACGACGTAACGAACAAACTCAATCATCTTATGATGATTTCTCCTTGTCTGTCGTCGCCGCACAAGGTCAGAAAGAACTATTCCAGCTGATTCTGGAAAAACAAAAAAAATTCCGCATTGATGAAATCAGACTATGCCTGGTTGATCGCTTTCACGAAGTTGAACGCCTGCTCACTGAAAACTATCAACACAATTATGCCGGGCTTAGTTTCATTGACACAGAAACCAGTAATCTGCTTATTTCAGATATTCCTGATCGTCCCGTATTGGGCACACGCATCATGAGCAAATACGACTGGCTAATCAATATCAAAGATACCAACAAATACCAGTCTGCTGCCCTGCTACCGTTAAAACGTGGCAGCGAAATCATCGGCATCCAGCTATTGCTAAGCAAAGACCGTGAACGCTATAACAAAAGTGACGGCACAGTATTCCTGCAAAAACTCAGCGCAATAATAGCCATTTCCATCGAAAACTGCATCAATCGACAACGAACACTGGAACTGGGTTATCAGGACGGATTAACCAAAGCCTATAATCGTCGTTATTTTGATGAACGTTTAAAGCATGAAACCGACCGTTGCAGCCGCAATAAAACCGATTTAGTCTGTTTATTTATCGACGTTGATTTTTTCAAGCAGGTGAATGATCGTTATGGCCATCAGGTTGGCGATGTTGTACTTGTGCGACTGGTTACTTTAATGCGTGAACAGGTTCGCTCAAGCGATATTGTGGCACGTTATGGTGGCGAAGAATTTGCCATCATATTACCCGATACCGGCATCCAACTGGCCCATGAAGTTGCCGAGCGTATACGCCACCAGGTAGAAGATCAAAAATTGATCATTAACGATCACACATTAAGCATTACTGTCTCCATCGGCCTTGCATCACTCAGTCAGATTAAATACCAGACCAATTGCAACGAAATGGGTTCGTTAAATAAAACAATAGGTGACCTTGATCAACTGCTGTTAGGTAAAGCAGACGAAGCGCTATATCAGGCAAAACAGACCGGCCGAAATCAGGTTGTTATCAAAAAAATGGCAGGCTAGGGCTAGCTAGCTATAATTAATGAACTTTACATGTCTGAAAATAAAACAGTCTGATTATTCATTAACTATTCATTTCTTTCAATTCGGTACATCAATATTTGCTTTGCAAATTAATTATATTGTTTGAACGCACATGACTACGCGCATTGAGCTTCCAGTCTGCATCGGCCCCGCTTTTGCCAGAAATTTGAAAATACCAGATGCCTTCGCTTATCGACTGGTTTACATGGCCGATGTACAGATCATCTATGCCGTGATCTAACAAAACGCTTATGTCACTATTTTCACGTGTCGCGTGTTGTAATTGCAGTGGTAAACTTTTGGGATAGTATTCAAGTGTACCTTTATCAAACTGTACCCTGAAAATTCTTGTGCTGTTATCAAACTCAATGATGGCACTTAAGCCCAGCTCGGCGGCTTTTTTATCGCGGCTAATGACACGGTTGATTTCCAGTCCCTGCTTATAATAATCATCGGCTACCAGTCCATCGTCGGTATCTACCGCCAGCCAGATCATAACCACACCCATAATAACTGCAGAAAACGGTATCGCAATCATCATCCACACCAGAGGATATTTGTGCCAGGGTTTATCGCTTTCTGTTATCTGCATAATTCACTATTCATCACTATATTTATGAGGTTTGCTAAGCCAGGCTACAAGTGTTCGAGTTGCAGGAGCGGAAATTATTTGAATTTAGGCCCAAGAAAACGGGCTTCCTCAACAACGCTTAACTCATCATAACCTATCGCGTTCAAGGTAAAGGTGATTTCATTACTACGCTGTTTAAGATTGCTGGCATCAACCTGTACACGAACCGGTAGCTCAATAACTTCACCACTTTTTACAACTATCTCTGCCGAGTCTTTTTTAAGAATTAGCTCAGGTATTCCTTCTGCAGTTAATGTATAGCTATGGTCCTGTCCATCCATATTTAATAATTTTATGATATAAACATTTTCTATCAAACCATCACTGGTCTCACGATATAAACTATTACGATCACGTATCACATCCATGCCAATTGGTGTGCGTGCCATAATAGAATAAAAAGCACCGACTGTTATACCGAGTAATATTAACGCGTAAACAACCATACGTGGCCGCATAATGTGAGTCTGTTTTCCCTTCAGGCTATTTTCAGTGGTATAACGAATTAAACCGCGCTCATATCCCATCTTATCCATGACATCATCACAGGCATCAATGCAGGCAGCACAGCCTATACACTGATATTGCAAACCATCTCGTATATCGATACCTGTCGGGCAAACCTGCACACAGATCGTACAGTCAATACAGTCACCCAAACCTGCTGCAACTTTATCGACCGTTTTTTTCCTTGGTCCCATGGGCAGGCCACGTGACTCATCAAATGAAATAATCATCGTGTCATGGTCGAACATCGCGCTTTGAAAACGCGCATAGGGGCACATATACAGACACACCTGCTCTCGTAACCAACCCGCATTTCCGTATGTAGCCAGGGCATAAAAATATATCCAGAAAGTTTCCCACGGACCATTATCAAAAGTAAGGAAATTTACTGCCAACTCACGTATAGGTGAAAAATAACCGACAAAGGTCAGACCAGTGAATAGCGCAAATGCAATCCACAGAAAATGCTTGGTCACTTTAATCCGAATTTTACGAAAAGAGTTCGGCTGTTTATCCAGTTTCATCTGTTGCGGACGAGAACCTTCAACTTTTCTCTCTATCCACAAAAACGCTTCTGTCCATACCGTTTGCGGACAGGCATAACCACACCACACACGACCAGCAAGTGCAGTAACAAAAAATAATCCCAGCGCCGCAACAATCAACAGTAAAGCAAGATAAAAGAAATCCTGCGGCCAAAATACCATATTAACGATATAGAATTTTCGTTCTGGCAAATCAAACAGCACAGCCTGACGTTCGTCCCATTGCAGCCAGGGAACGATGTAATACAAACCGAGCAAGGTTGCCACGCCCATGGTGCGTAATGCAGCAAATAGACCATGCACCTCACGCGGATAGATCTTCTGGCGTTTTGCATAAAGCGACTGTTCAACTTCATCATTCGCTTTTACATCGCTGATCTTACTGTTAACTTTTGATGTGTTTTCGACCATTATTAGTTTATTATCAAATACTGTTATTACTAGGCATAAATAAAGTACATTGATCAAACATGTACTTTATTATGTGTTTCCGTGTTTTACGGTGCCGTTATAATAGTTATTCTTTAACTGCGGCGCTCTGCTCTTCAGCAGCTTTCTTTGCTTTATCCTGACTTACTTTATTAATGGTTGCACAAGGTTTTAAAAAGTAGCATGTCAGGGTTGCCGTTGTCGCCCCCAAAGTCCAGAACAGAAAAAAACAGATTGTGTAAATGCCCAGTCGACTAATATCGTAGTCAACGAATATAACAGCAGGATCAAACGCGGTAGTAAATAGCACGGTTGCGATTCCGGCCGTTATAAAAGACGGCCATAAAATCGCAACCACACGTTGTATCAAAGGTATTGTGTTCATGTTCATACAGGCATATTACACATAGATTAATTCTATGTATAGCATACTCGAAACCTAATCTGATTCATGAAACAGGCTATAAACATAGGCTGCCAGGATGTGTGATTTAGCCTTTCCCAAAAACTCACTGTGTGCCGGCATTTTGCCCTGGCGACCTTTGGCAATTGTTTCTTTAATGGCGCGGGGTGAACCACCGTATAACCAGATGTTATTGGTTAAATCAGGTGCACCCAGAGCCTGGTTACCGGTACCTTCTGGCATATGACAACCTGCACAAAACATATCAAATTTTTCTTTGCCGGCAGCTGCCAGATTTGCATCAACTTCACGACCAGCAAGACTCATTACATAGGTTGCAACCTGATTAACACCCTCCGCACCGCCCAGTGGACCTTCCCACGCAGGCATTACACCATTACGACCGTTCATAATACTTGCTTCGATCTGCTCCGGCGCACCACCGTATAACCAGTCATTATCACGAAGATTCGGGAATCCCGAAGCACCACGAGCATCAGAACCATGACATACCGCACAATAGTTAACAAATAAACGTTCACCCGCATTCATTGCAGCGGCATCACCTGCCAGTTCAGCAACAGGTGTCTGTTCAAATTGCGCAAACAATGGACCAAACTCAGCATCAGCTTCAGCTACTTCAGCCTCATATTCACCAATTTCTGTCCAGCCAAGCACGCCTTTAAAAGTGCCCATGCCCGGGTATAGAACCAGGTAGCCAATCGCAAAAAATATAGTGAAATAGAACATAAACAACCACCAGCGAGGCAATGGATTATTTAATTCTTCCAGATCTTCATCCCATACATGCCCGGTTGGTACACCCTGTTCACCATCAACTCTATTATTTCCTCTAAGCAGGTAGAACAGCCACAAAATGCCGCCACCTGAAATTGCAATAATAAACCAACTCCAGAATTCGCTGGTAAAGTCAGACATAATAATTCCTCATAACCTTAATTTTATTCTTAAAACCAGTACGGTATATAAACTTATGTAATTCGATTTCACGGTCCTTAGTCAAACTTACTTAAGGATCGCGACGCTGTTCATCAGCCACATCTTTATCATCATCAAGCGCCATTCTGGCCGCTTTATCAAAACTTTTTTTACGTTTGCCGCTCCATGCCCAAAAAACAACAGCAACAAAAAACACAAAAGCAAAAACGGTCCACGCTGACTGCCAAAACACATCAGTTGATGATGATTCCACTAGATCAGCTCCATTTGCGCTTCAATCATTAAAATAATCATTAACGAGTCTGCTTCACGTGCAGACCAAGTGACTGCAAATAGGCAACAACGGCATCAAGCTCTGTTTTACCTTCCAGTGTTGCTGGTGCGGCTTCAATTTCGGCATCAGAATATGGATGACCAAGAACGACCAAGGTACTCATCTTGTCCTTAATGGAACTACCATCCAGTGCATTGGTTTCAAGCCAGGGATAAGAAGGCATAATTGATTCAGGCACAACATCACGCGGATTAATTAAATGTACACGATGCCAGTCATCAGAGTAACGACCACCAACACGGTGCAAATCAGGTCCGGTACGTTTTGAACCCCATAAAAAGGGGCGATCGTAAATAAACTCACCGGCAACAGAGTAATGACCATAACGCTCGGTTTCAGCACGGAAAGGTCGAATCATTTGCGAATGACAACCTACGCAACCTTCACGAATATAGATATCACGACCTTCTAACTGTAATGCGGTATACGGTTTTAAACCCTCAACCGGCTCAGTCGTTGAATGCTGAAAAAACAGGGGCGTGATTTGTGCAAGACCACCCCAGATTACGACTACCAGTGACAATACAATTAGCACACCGACTTTGGTTTCAGCTTGTACTTGAACTGACATATTTATTCTCCTCTAACGTCTAGTGTGCCGCTTCTAATGAGCAGCCGCTGGCTCAGGAATAGCAGCGTGTACTGCTTTACCCTGTGCAATGGTTTTAGTCAGGTTGTAAGCCATAATCAACATACCTGTCAGGAACAACGCACCACCACTGGCACGAACAATGTAGAACGGATGCATTGCCTGCACACTTTCAACGAAACTGTAGGTTAAAGTGCCATCACTGTTAATCGCACGCCACATCAAACCTTGCATGATGCCTGAAATCCACATCGATGTGATGTACAACACGATACCGATTGTTGCTATCCAGAAATGTGTTTCAATCAGTCTTTTACTGTAAATTTCAGTATCAAATAATTTAGGAATCAGGAAGTACATGGCACCGATACTCACCATCGCCACCCAGCCAAGCGCACCTGAGTGCACATGACCAACAGTCCAGTCAGTATAGTGTGATAACGCATTCACTGTCTTAATCGCCATCATGGGTCCTTCAAAGGTAGACATACCATAAAAAGAAACAGATACGATCAGGAATTTCAGAATCGGGTCACTGCGCAGTTTTTCCCATGCACCCGACAGTGTCATGATGCCGTTGATCATACCGCCCCAGGAAGGTGCTAATAAAATTAGTGAGAATACCATGCCTAATGACTGTGTCCAGTCAGGTAGCGCGGTGTAATGCAAATGATGAGGTCCTGCCCAGATATAAGTGAACGATAAAGCCCAGAAATGCACCACCGATAAACGATAAGAATAAACCGGACGTTCAGCCTGCTTGGGAATGAAGTAATACATAATGCCCAGGAAACCGGCAGTCAGAAAGAAACCCACTGCATTATGCCCGTACCACCACTGCACCATCGCATCCTGCACACCCGAGTAAACAGAATAAGATTTAAGGAAACTAACCGGAAGTGATGCGCTGTTAACAATATGTAACATAGCAACGGTAATGATAAATGAACCAAAGAACCAGTTGGCCACATATATGTGTTTAACCCGTCGTTTGGCAATGGTACCGAAGAACACCACCGCGTAAGCAACCCAGACAACAGTAATTAACAGGTCGACTGGCCATTCAAGCTCAGCATATTCTTTTGATGAAGTGAATCCCAGTGGCAGGGTAACCACCGCACAAGCAATGACCAGCATCCAGCCAATAAAAGTGAACTGCGCCAGGGCTGGTGCGAATAAACGTGTATGACAGGTACGTTGCACAACATAATAAGAGGTCGCAAATAAGGCTGATCCACCAAAGCCAAAAATCACCGCATTGGTATGCAGAGGACGCAAGCGACCAAAAGATAACCACGGCGTATCAAAGTTAAGCACTGGCCACGCCATTTGCGATGCGATTAACACACCGATTAGCATACCGACAATACCAAGAATGACAGTCGCAATTGCAAACTGCCGCACTACGGAATAATCATAGGTCATTGTTTCATTATTCATAAATATAGTCCGCCTAACTTGTTATAGGTCTTATAAAAATAATGGCTAGAAGCAGTTAGCTTAATAGCCAGCATTAGTTTATTAGTATGTAATTATTTAATCTATGCCATAAAGTCAGCTAATGTGTTTTTTACACAATAGCAAACTACAACATTAATCGACCGGCTTTAATCGGTCCTCGTCAGGTCTAGCCGTTTTTAATCAACAAATTGCGGTGCAAAACCGTTAAACCAGAGAATCGCTGTGGCCACCATCATCACAATCAACGCCACCATACCAACAGCGAGTATCGAACTTGAAAATAGAAAACCACGATCTTCTTCAATTTCCATCATAATCGGCACACCGGTATATAAAAGTTTTACCGAGTAAGCCAATGCAGGCAGGCCAATAATGAAGTTTAACCATAATATAGGGAATAGCTCGACAATACCGACCAGGAACAAAGGGGTAGCAGTATATGCAGCAAGACGAACACTACGTGACAAATCTTGCTCAGAATTGTAGGTCTTAGCCATCCAGTGAATCATCAGACCCATGCTAAACACACCAACCAGCATGACAAGATAATAGGCAATGGCAATCATTAATGCACTATCAGGCGACAGTTTGATCGCCTCACGCGCACCAATTTGCCAGCCAAACATGGTTGTCCCAAAATAACCGGAAATAGGGGCAATGGCCGCCATAATAAATACGTATCCGCAATAACACTTTCCAATAGTGCATTCCACATCACGAATTTTTTTCCATTCTTCGGACGGATTAAATAAAATCCCGATTAAGTGCGACAACATAAACAGTATCTCCGGTTATAGTATTATTGTTAGCTCAAACTCTTCACTCAAATTCTTCTCGAGAAAGCCCTTACATAATACTCTGCTAATCTGTATTTTCAACAATTAAATAAGCAAAGAAAGTGTACTTATTTAAAACTTAAAAACCATGACATACGTCAAATTATGAGGATTTAACACCTGTAATTCTGTCAGGTTTGAATAGTTAATAAGCAGCCCCGCAACAACTGCATTAATATTAAACCCTCAGAGATTAGAATTAATCAGAGATTAGAATTAAATAGTGTCGTCAATGTATAAAATTATTTCACAGCGTCACTATCACCTACCATGGCTTTCAAACGAGGCATATCCAAAATAGTAATATGTCTACGCTCAACTTCGATAATTTTCTCATTCTGAAAGCTGGCAAACAATCGACTTACCGTTTCTACCGCCATACCAAGATAGTTGGCGATATCCTGTCTCGGCATCATCAAATTAAATTCATTGACATTCCAGTGACGTTCCTCCATGCGCGCAGACAGGCTAAGCAAAAAACTGGCCAGGCGCTCATCCGCAGCCATTTTACCAAGTAAAAGCAGTAGCTTATGATCCTTGCTTACTTCTTTACCCATAATGCGTCGCATCTGTTTCTGCAAACCCGGCAGCTTATGACCAAGTATTTCTAGCTGATCAAGCGGCAACTCACAGACACTGGAGGTTTCTAATGCAACGGCATTACAGGTATACGCACCATCAGCAAAACCGTCCAGACCAAGTAACTCACCAGCCAAATGAAAGCCAACAATCTGTTCATCACCATTGGCACTTTCTGTCATGGACTTAATGCAACCCGAACGGACTGCATAAATCGACATTGATTTATCACCATCACGGTACAGAAAATCATTTTTGTGCAATGACCTGGGCTGCTGTATCACTGCATCCAGATTACTAAGTTCTTCATCATTCATTCCATGTGGAAAACATAGTTCTCGCAGGTTACATTCCTTGCATCGGACTTTTAGATGATCAGCATCAATACGACTTAACGTGTTCATAGTTTAAGATATTGCTTTGGTTTCATAGTTTTTGTTTCAATATAAAGGCTAAAAAAACCGCACGGTCTTTAAATCCCTGTAAAGTATAATTCATTTAAACAATTGATTTAACAAACAACAAGTCTTTTCGTCAATACAACCCATGAAAAAGAGCGCAGAAACTACCTTTTGCTTCCATTGCGGCCTGCCAGTCGCCGATAAGCTGAACATTACTGTGAAATATCAGGAAAAAGATGAACCCATGTGCTGCTATGGTTGCCAGGCAGTGGCACAGGCAATTATTAATAGCGGTATGGATGATTTTTATAAGTACCGTACCAGTACAGCAGACAAACCGGAAGAAATCGTACCCGAGTTTTTACAACAGCTAAAAGCTTACGACAGCAGTGCGGTGCAAAAGAAGTTTGTTAATGAAACCAACGATAACACCAGTAGTGGAAAAGCACTAGAAGTATCACTTATCCTTGAAGGCATCACCTGCGCCGCCTGCGTCTGGCTCAATGAAAAACACCTCAACTCACTCGATGGCGTTTTAAGCACGAACATAAATTACAGCAATCACCGCGCACGTGTACGCTGGGACAACAGCAAAATTCAGCTCAGCGACATCCTTGAATCTATTTCTCGCATAGGTTATCTGGCACATCCTTATGATCCCGATCAGCACCAGCGTATTCTAGAAAAAGAGCGTAAACAACAGATAAAACGCCTGGGTCTGTCTGGTTTACTAGGCATGCAGGTCATGATTTTCGCTGTCGCCATGTATACCGGTGAATGGTGGGGCATCGACGAATCATTTAAACAAAGCTTCCGCTGGATCAGCCTGGCCCTGACCATCCCGATACTACTTTACGCCTCATCGGTATTTTTTAAATCGGCTTATCGAGACCTAAGCAATAAACGTGTTGGCATGGATGTTCCCGTTTCACTAGGTATAGCGATTGCCTTTGGCGCAAGCTTAATCCATACCATTACGGGCAGCGGCGAAGTATATTTTGATTCGGTAGCCATGTTCACCTTCTTTTTATTAAGTGCCCGTTTTTTTGAAATGGGTAGCCGCAAACAAACCTCAGAAGCCACTGAAGCACTGCTTAATTTAAAGCCCGCAATCGCGACAAGATTGAGTAATTATGCAAACATCCGCTCTGACGCAGATACCAGGGCAAGCACAATTGATCAGCAGGAAAGTGTTGCTGTCTCCGAGTTAAACATCGGTGATTTTTTACTGGTGCGCCCGGGGGAGATTATTCCCGCAGACGGCGTCATTGTCAGCGGCACATCCAGCATCAATGAATCGCTGATAACCGGCGAAAGCCTGCCAGTGACCAAACACTGCGAAGACCCTGTCATTGGTGGCAGCGGAAATACAGAAAACCCGTTAATTATTCAGGTGACAAAACTTGGTGAGGACTCCGTACTGTCTTCAATACAACGCCTGATTGATGAAGCGCAACATACCAAACCCGCGATTGCAAAACTTGCTGATAAAATCGCCAGCTGGTTTGTCGGCATCCTGTTAGCCATCGCTGCCATCGTTGCTTATTACTGGTATAACGCTGATTCCGGACAATGGCTGGAAATCACCATTGCCACATTAGTTGTCAGTTGCCCGTGCGCACTATCACTGGCAACTCCCGCTGCAATCACAGCCGCAAGCGGCCAACTGGCAAAAATCGGTTTATTACCAAAACGGGCACACGCGCTGGAAACGCTGGCACAGGTAACAGATTTTGTATTTGATAAAACCGGCACGTTAACCGAAGGAAAAATCAGGCTTGAAAAAATAGTTTTGGTTGAACCTCTTACAAACCAGAAAGTTAGCCTTAAAGAAGAGCAGGCATTAACCATTGCCGCCTCACTAGAAGCCAATTCGGAACATCCTATTGCCAGGGCAATATTAACCGCCTGCCAACAGCCGTTATTTCATACTGAAAACCTGGCACACACAACCGGCCTGGGTATACAGGGCACCATAAACGACACTGAATGGTTTATTGGTAACAAAGAGTTTATGCAACGTCACAGCACCCCTACTTTTAATAGCAATACTTTTGACAATAATGATATAGACAACGCAAGTAAAATCTACCTGGCGACAAAAGAACAATGCGCGGCTATTTTTATTTTATCTGACAGCATCAGACTGGAAGCTGGATCACTCATTAAGCAGCTTCACCAGCAGCATAAAAAAACACACCTGATGAGTGGCGACCGATTAGAAAACGCGAGTAACATAAGCAATCAACTTGGAATATTGCATTGCATGGGGAATTTAAAGCCAGAAGACAAGCTAAAACTTGTTAACAACATGCAGCAACAAGGCGCTATTGTTGCCATGACCGGTGATGGCGTGAATGACGCACCGGTACTGGCTGGCGCCGACCTGTCTATCGCCATGGGCAAGGGCACCCAACTCGCCGCAGCCACTGCCGATATGATTTTAATCAGCAATAACATTAATCATATCTATCACGGATATTTAATCGCAATAAAAACGCTGCGCATCATCAAACAAAATTTAAGCTGGGCACTGCTGTATAATGTAACAGCAATTCCTGCCGCAGCCATGGGATACGTCGAACCCTGGCTGGCAGCGATTGGCATGTCAGCTAGTTCGTTGGTTGTAGTATTAAATGCATTAAGGCTTAACAGATTAAAATACTAAAAAAATAATTTTGCCGCGAAACACGCAAATTAACGCAAAGAAAAACTTATTAAATTTAAACATTTGCATCCTTCGCGTCCTTTGCGGCTAAAATAATCTTTTAAGTTAAAATTTTAAAGCTCATGGATATTATTTACTTACTACTGCCCGTCGCACTGATAATTGTCATTATCATTATAGCTATCTTTTTCTGGGCAGTAAAATCCGACCAGTTTGAAGATCTTGAAGGACCTGCACATCGCATCCTTATGGATGACGACGATAAAAGCATTACGACAAAAAAAGACAGCTCTACTTCAAACAATATGCCCGACTGATTTTCCCGTCATGGACTCAACACACGGCAAATGCTCACTGTACTTAATCCCAGACCAGGTTAGTTTCAATGTTACAAAACTCTCTAACCTGGTCAATGCATTACAGAAGATTCAGTTGATTTCACATGAAATAGACTATCAAGACATCATTCCACAAGAGCAGAACACGCATTATTATGCCGGCGATAAATTTTTAGATTACATCGCTTACCTGGGTTGCGCACCAGCCATTCAATTTGAAGCCAGCCCAAATGGCATAGATAACAACAGCCACTTTTGTTTTATAAAAATACATCACTATAAATCAGCCAGGTTGATTCACAGTAAAAAACAGGCAAGAGTACCACTCTGCCCTACCTGCCAGAAACCTGTCAAAGACTGGCAAGACAGAAAAACCGAGTCAACAATAAGTTGCAATCTATGCAACACTACTTCAAACATTGAAGATTTTAACTGGCGAAAAATGGCTGGTTACGCTCAACTGTTTATTGAGATAACCGATATATTTCCCAAAGAAGCTATCCCGCAACAATTACTACTGGATAAACTATCAAATATCTCCAAAACAGAGTGGCTGTATTTCTATAGCTGTAAGTAAGTAATTAACTAACCACAAGAAACAAAAATAGAAAAGTGCCGCAAAGAACGCGAAATACGTACCCGAACATAGCGACAAATACCCTTGGGGTGCAAATATTTAAAAACTAAAAAACGCTTTTCTATGCGAGCTTTGCGTTCTTCGCGGCAAAAAAACAGTTTTTTTCTCAACCCCTCCGCGATGACAGCAATAAAGTGTAAAATACTGCGCATTAAAATAATCCACCTTATTAAAAAATGATGAATATTCTAGTTGTCGGCGGCGGCGGTCGCGAACATGCCCTTGCCTGGAAAGCGGCACAATCTCCTTTAGTTAGCCAGGTATTTGTTGCGCCTGGCAATGCCGGCACGGCGTTAGAAGAGAATGTCAAAAATATTGATATTGACGCAGAAGACATTCCTGCTTTACTTGATTACGCTAAAACGAATCAAATCGATTTGACCATAGTTGGTCCCGAAGCTGCGCTGGTAAATGGCATCGCTGATGTCTTCACTGATAACAATTTAAAAATCTTTGGTCCAACAAAAGCTGCAGCGCAACTGGAGGGCTCCAAAGCATTCACTAAAGATTTTCTTGAGCGCCACAACATACCAACCGCGTTTTATGGCAACTTCACAGAAATCG
The DNA here is from genome assembly GCA_963759005.1 of uncultured Gammaproteobacteria bacterium. Lineage (GTDB taxonomy): Bacteria > Pseudomonadota > Gammaproteobacteria > SZUA-229 > SZUA-229. Next base: position 28,743 of record CAVWXQ010000044.1, on the reverse strand, counting down.
AACCCGCTATCGCTTACATCGAAGAAAAAGGCGCGCCTATCGTCATTAAAGCCGATGGATTAGCAGCCGGTAAAGGCGTCATCCTTGCGCAGACCAACGAAGAAGCCATCGCTGCAGTTAAAGATATGCTGGCTGGCAATAAATTCGGCGATGCTGGGGCACGAGTTGTGGTTGAAGAATTTTTATACGGTGAAGAAGCCAGCTTTATCTGCATGGTAGACGGGAAAAACATTTTACCCATGGCCAGCTCACAGGACCACAAAGCACGAGATAACGGCGACACCGGACCAAATACCGGCGGCATGGGCGCCTACTCACCTGCGCCAGTGGTAACTGCTGAAATGCATGAGTGCATCATGCAGGTAGTGATTGAACCTACCGTTCAAGGCATGGCAGACGAAGGCAACAGCTTCAGCGGATTTTTATATGCTGGCATAATGATTAACCAGGAAGGTATTCCAAAAGTTTTAGAATACAACGTACGTTTTGGCGACCCGGAAACACAACCAATTATGATGCGCCTGAAGTCTGACCTGGTACAACATTGTCTCGATGCAATTGATGGTAAATTAAATCAGTCAAAAACAGAATGGGATGAACGCACTTCACTAGGCGTTGTACTTGCCGCTGGCGGTTACCCTGAAAGTTACCACAAAGGTGACGTCATCAGCGGACTGGAAAATACCGAAACCGAATCAACAAAAGTCTTCCATGCCGGCACCGCAAAAAAAGACGGTAAAGTGGTGACCAATGGTGGCCGTGTATTATGTGCAGTCGCACTTGGCAATTCTGTCACCGAAGCGCAAAATCTCGCTTACCAGGTCGTTGATAAGATAACCTGGAACAATGTTTATTTTCGAACAGACATAGGCCACAGGGCCATCAAAAGAGAACAGCAACTAAATTAGTTGCCATGCGTTACAACAGCCTTTACCTGTATATATATTTTTTTATTTATTGTTAACTGCAATAACTGAAATGATTTAAGCGATATAAGTGACAGCAATATATCCTGATTGCAATTCACCTGTAACAATACACGACCCTGCTTCTTATCTAAAACACCCGACACCCTACCTTCAATAATATTTAAAATACTACTGTCTATTGCTTTATTTTTTGCCACACTAACATCACTGGCAAAAATAACTAAACGTACATACTTACCGATAGCCAATAAACCTGGCACCTGAAACTGATTCCCATTTATGGTATGAACAGTAGATATATCAAAGTCTTTTTCCAGCTTAGAGACTGTACCTTCAAGGATCATAGCTGCATTCTCAATAGTCGCCAGTGGCGACCCTGGCGATACTAGCGCATCGTGAATATTGCCATTAAATATAAGCTGCCCCTGTTCCATCACCAGCATGTAATCACACAGACGTAACATCTCGTCCAGATTATGACTGACATATAAAATCGGGATATTTAAATCATCATGTAAACTTTCAAGATATGGAAGTATTTCCTGTTTTCGCTTTTCATCCAGAGAGGCAAGAGGCTCATCCAGTAATAACATTTGTGGTTTTTTTAACAGGGCACGACCGATAGCAACACGTTGTTTTTCACCACCAGATAATTGATGCGGATATCGACTTAATAAATGACAGAGGTTAAGCAATGCCAACAGGTGATCTCGGTCAACGCCATTATTATTTTCAGCCACAGAGACCGTATTGCAACCCTGGCAGCGATCGGCTCCATATTGCATATTTTTTGCCACTGTTAAATGTGGAAACAAGCGGCCTTCCTGAAAAACATATGCAATATTTCTCTGCTGACTTGAAATGTTTTTACTTTCATCCAGCCACACCTCTCCATTGATTTCGATATGGCCCAAGACATCTTTTTCCAGCCCGGCAAGGCAGCGTAACAAGGTTGTTTTTCCAGATCCGGAATGACCAAAAATTCCCAACACACCTTTATCTGGAACGGTAAATTCTGCTTCAACAATATAATCGGCACGTTTACAACGGATGTTGCATTGTCCAAAACTCATGCTTTCACCTTCATGCACGTAACTTCATGCGATGGTTAATCACATACATCAACAACATGGCGGTAAAAGCAAAGACCAGCAATATACCTGCAAGCACATGCGCCTGACCGTATTCCAGCATTTCAACATGATCATAAATAGCAATAGAAACCACACGTGTTTCACCGGGTATATTTCCGCCCACCATTAACACTACACCGAATTCACCCAGGGTATGCGCAAAACCAAGCACCCCACCGGTAATAAAACCACGCCTGGCCAGAGGTACAGCAACAGTAAAAAACGCATCTACCGGTTTGGCGCCCAACGTGTATGCCGCTTCCATCATATCGTGCCCCACCGATTCGAAAGCGCTTTGCAGCGGCTGCACCACAAAAGGAAAGCTGTAAATAACAGAAGCAATTACCAGACCGGAAAAACTAAAGGTTAATGTCTGTCCGGTAAGCTCAAACCACCAGCCACCAAGCGAACTCTGGGGACTTAAAAGAACCAGCAGATAAAAACCCAGCACCGTTGGCGGCAAAACGATTGGTAATGCAACGACCGCTTCGATTATTGGCCTGGCTTTTATTTTCGTATTGGCCAGCCACCACGCAACCGGTGTACCGATAACGAGTAATATTAATGTCGTTAAAGCGGCAAGTTTTGCAGTTAGTAGTAGTGGATCAAGTCCTGGGAACATTGCTTCGCTTGTACTTAGTAAAAATTGATTTCTTAAGACACCTCTGATAATTAAGCAGCATTACAATACATCATAAGCCGATGATTTAATGATTTCCCTGGCGGCTGCAGACTGCATATATTGAATAAACATCAGTGCTGCAGGCTTGTCTTTCGCTTTATTTAACAACACCATTTTCTGCTTAATCGGTGCGTACATATCAGTCGGCACATTCCAGACACAGACACTATCCATTGTTTTACCCATATTAAGTGCCATATGGAGCATGGATTGAGGCACAAAACCAGCGTCTGCGTTTTTAGTAGAGACAAACAACAATGTTTGCGCTGCATTTTTCCCCATAACAATACGAGGCTGCAGCTTCTGCCACAAATCAAGCTTTTGCAATACCTGTTTAGCAGCCATGCCATATGGTGCAATTTCTGGATTCGCAATAGCTAAATATTTTAATCGATTTGAGCTTATTATATTTTCACAACCACTCCTGGTTTCCATGTTAGCAATCAACACCAACTTACCTAACGCATATATATGCGCACTTTCGCGACTTGCCAATTTATCTCTAATTAATAGATCCGGAAGTTTTTCATCAGCCGACAAAAAAACATCATAGGGTGCACCATGTTTAATCTGTGCAAATAATTTTCCACTAGAGCCACTGCTAATTTTCGAGTCATGACCCGTTGCCATTTTAAAGTCAGCGCTGATTTTTTGTAATGTGGATTTGAAGTTACTAGCAACAGCAACGTTTATCTCAGCAGCACACAAACTACCATTCAAAAAAAGAACCAAAATAAAAAATACCCACAAATGTGGGTATTTTTTTAATCTTTCATTATTCACTATTAACTATTAACTATTCGTTATTCACTGCTCTAATTAACCTTTCATTGAATCAAAGAAGTCATCATTGGTTTTTGTCGCCTGCAATTTACCCATAAGGAATTCAATAGCACCAATCTCATCCATAGGTTGCAACAAACGACGCAAAATCCACATTTTCTGCAGCTCATCAGGCTTGGTAAGTAATTCTTCACGGCGAGTACCGGAACGGTTGATATTAATGGCAGGGAAGATACGCTTTTCAGTAATACGGCGATCCAGGTGGATTTCCATATTACCGGTACCTTTAAATTCTTCGTAGATCACTTCATCCATTTTCGAACCGGTATCTACCAGAGCGGTTGCCAGAATAGTAATACTGCCACCTTCTTCAATGTTTCGCGCCGCACCAAAGAAACGTTTGGGACGATGCAGTGCATGCGCATCAACACCACCGGTTAAGACTTTACCGGATGATGGAATTACCGTGTTATAAGCACGCGCCAGACGGGTAATTGAATCTAGCAGAATAACCACGTCTTTTTTATGTTCTGCCAGACGCTTGGCTTTTTCGATAACCATTTCTGCGACCTGCACATGACGACTGGCAGGTTCATCAAAGGTAGATGACACCACTTCACCACGTACGCTGCGCTCCATCTCCGTCACCTCTTCCGGGCGCTCATCAATCAGCAATACGATGAGATAACAGTCAGGGCAATTTGCTGCTATTGATTGTGCAATATGATTCAGCATCATGGTTTTACCGGCTTTAGGTGGCGATACAATCAAGCCACGCTGCCCCTTACCAATTGGTGACATCAAATCAATAATACGCGCAGTAATATCTTCCGTACTACCATTTCCGCGCTCCATGATTAAACGCTCATTTGGATGTAATGGCGTTAAATTCTCAAAAGCAATTTTGTTACGTGTGTTCTCAGGTGAATCAAGATTAATTTTATCCACTTTAAGCATCGCAAAGTAACGTTCGCTATCTTTTGGTGGACGAATTTTTCCTTCTATGGTGTCGCCAGTACGCATATTAAAGCGGCGTATTTGACTGGGTGATACATATATATCATCGGGACCGGCCAGGTATGAAGCCTCTGCTGAACGTAAAAAACCAAACCCATCCTGAAGTATCTCCAGCACACCTCCACCAGAAATATCCTCTCCGCTTTTAGCATGTGCTTTAAGTATGGAAAAAATAATATCCTGCTTTTTCGAGCGAGAGACATTATCCAGCTTCATCGATGAAGCAATTTCTAATAGTTCAGTAACAGGTTTTAGTTTCAATTCGGTAAGATTCATAATAGGGAAGGTAGCTTGATTTGAGTTGAGTTTATGATTTATTGGTTGGTGACTGTTATTGTATTTAGAGAGGCCAACAGACAGTTTCGCCTCTATTTATAATTTTTTCTTAGAATTAATTTACAATCAAAATAATTCACTACTGTAGAAATAGTGAATTACCGATTACGTTTTATTATAGTTGCCCGTATCACTATTCTAGTAAAAAATCCGATAGCGATCGCGGCATCGACTGAACAGCAGACCTGATCAGAAAATCTGATCAATAAAAATCACAAACTGCTGTCAATAAACGCTGTTAACTGTGATTTTGATAAAGCACCTACTTTAGTTGCTTCTACATCACCGTTTTTAAAAATCATTAATGTTGGGATGCCACGAATACCGAACTTGGGCGGAGTCGCTGAATTTTCATCTATGTTCAATTTGGCAATTTTTAACTTACCAGCATATTCACCAACAATTTCATCAAGAATTGGCGCAATCATTTTACAGGGGCCACACCATTCTGCCCAGTAATCAACCAATACAGGAATTTCAGACTGTAAAACTTCTTCTTCAAAAGAATCATCTGTAACGTAAACGATATCGCTGCTCAACGTGAAACCTCATTTAAATTTTTTAGTGTTATATAGTATCGCGTTTGCGACCGAAAAGAATTTGTTTTGGATATTCCGTGACTGATATTTACTAGTAGTATCGAATGTAATCGAATATCAAGATAATGATACCGCATATAATAGTCTATTTTTAAAATTTGTACACCCCCAATGCGACGTTTATTGTAAATTACTGTAAGCTATGCCGTCATGAAACATCATCTTACAGAAACACGCTTTACAGACTTCGATCTCGACTCTAATTTAATAAAGGGCCTGGATGATGCCGGTTTTGAATTTTGCACACCTATTCAGGCACAAAGTATCCCTATTGCCCTTACCGGTAAGGATGTTGCCGGTGAAGCACAAACCGGAACCGGTAAAACCGCGGCGTTTATGGTTGCCTGCATGAATCACCTTATAACCAAACCCTGCCACGAAAATCGCCAAAAAACACAAGTTCGCGCAATGATACTGGCGCCCACGCGTGAACTGGCTATCCAGATACATAAAGACTCGCTAGTCATTGGCAAATACACCGGCTTAAAACTTGGCCTGGCATACGGCGGCACCGATTACGATAAACAACGCAACATTCTGCTCGATGGCGTCGACATTATCATCGGTACACCCGGGCGTACCATCGATTTCTTTAAGCAGAAGGTTTTCAGCCTGAAAAACTGCGAAGTTGTAATACTGGATGAAGCTGACCGCATGTTTGATCTTGGCTTTATCGATGATATGCGATATTTACTAAACCGCTGCCCTGAACCGGATAAGCGCTTGAGTCTGTTGTTTTCAGCAACCTTGTCACATCGCGTTGGTGAGCTCGCCTACGTATATATGAATGACCCTGCTGAAATACGAATTCAAGCAGATACCAAAACTGCCGACAAAATTGAGCAGTCAATTTATTACCCTGCCAATGAGGAGAAGATCCCTCTGTTACTTGGCTTGATGAAAAAACTAAAACCAACGCGCAGCATTGTCTTTATTAATACTAAAAGAGTTGCCGATAAAGTTTATGCCTGGCTGGAAGGTAATGGTTACAAGTCAGCCTTATTATCAGGTGATGTACCACAGAAAAAGCGACAAAGCCTGCTTAAAAAGTTCCAGGATGGCGAATTTAATACGCTGGTGGCAACCGACGTTGCCGCACGCGGATTGCATATAACTGCAGTCAGCCACATCTTCAACTTTGATCTTCCACAATCTGGTGAAGACTATGTACACCGTATTGGCCGTACCGCTCGCGCTGGCGCCAGCGGTTATGCCATTAGTTTTGCCTGTGAAGACTTCGCGCATTACATCATGGATATCGAAGAATACATCGACCAGAAAATAGGTAGAGAAACGGTGACCAGTGACTTACTCATTAAGCCGAAACCTCCAATTAAGATGGAACGGAGACCTAGACCTGGAGGCAACCGTGGTGATGGCCATAGGAATCAGAAGCAGAATCAGAGCCGTGGTAGAGATAGTAGAAATCGACGCAGATAAAAAACAGTTGTAAGTATTCAGTTATATGCTTGAAGCCTAAAGTTTGAAGCTTAAAAACTAAAACATATAACTTACCATTCCTTCTATTGACTCAGTTTTTCAAAAACCTGCTGTGCAGTTTCAAGCGCAGACTCAACATTTTCTGCCAGCACATTAAAGTGCCCCATCTTCCGACCAGTGCGGGCTTCTGTTTTCCCATAAAGATGTAACTTAATATTAGTCTGCGAAAAAATATCGTTCCATTTTGGCGGCCACAACTCACCCAGCATATTAACCATAACAACCGGTGACATAAGCCGGGTATCACCGGGTGACAAACCACACATCATTCGAACCTGCTGTTCAAACTGTGAAGTAACACAGGCATCCTTAGTGTAATGGCCACTATTATGTGGCCGTGGAGCCATCTCGTTAAAGTACAACACATTATCGTCACTGACAAAAAACTCAACCGCCAATATGCCAACATAAGACATCGCATCAGCCAGAATGGAAGCGTTTTCGATAGCGAGTTGCGTTATTTCATCAGATACCCGTGCTGGCACAATACTCATGTGCAAAACGCCGTTTCTATGCTGATTTTCTGAAACTGGAAAACTCGCCAGCTCTGCATGCGCATTCCTAGCCACAATGGCGGACACTTCACAACGGATATTGATTTTTTTCTCCAGCACACAGTCGACCCTGCCAACTTCCTTATAGGCTTCGCAAAGCTCTGCAAAGTCATTAACCACAAACTGGCCTTTACCGTCATAACCCAGTGTATTACTTTTTAATATAGCCGGAAAACCGATAACCTCTGCACAACGTTGCAAGTCTTTCTCATTTAACAAGGCATAATAAGGCACTGGCCGTAAGTCGACTTTTTCTGCGAACTGTTTTTCCAGGTCACGGTTTTGCGCAATCTCCAACGACTCCGCTACCGGAAAAACGGTGGTTTTATCCGCTATAAAACGTACACTTTGAGAAGGGATATTTTCAAATTCCAGGGTAATAACATCACACTTTTTTGCCATTTCTTCAAGTGCTGACTGATTTGTGTAATCAGCTTGAATATGCTCATCTGCAATATGCCCGGCACCACATACAGGATCAGGATCCAGCACAACCACGCGGTAACCCATGGTACTTGCAGCCACACAAAACATACGACCTAACTGCCCCCCACCCAATACACCCAGTGTTGCGCCAGGTAAAACCTGCCCGCTCATTCGGCGCTACTCATTCAAAAGGGCTCATTCGGCGGCAAGGTCATCGCAAAAACGGCTTGCTGTTGTTTTTCTCTAAATTCATCCAACTTGTTAGCCAGCGTTTCATTTTCAATCGCTAATATGGATATTGCAGACAAAGCAGCATTTGCCGCACCCGCCTCCCCCACAGCATAAGTTGCGACTGGAATACCTTTCGGCATCTGCACGATAGATAACAAGGAATCAATACCTTTAAGATATTTTGAAGGAACAGGCACACCCAGTACGGGCAAGGTCGTTTTGGCCGCCAGCATACCTGGTAAATGAGCAGCACCACCTGCACCCGCAATTATAGCGGCAAAACCATTGGCGCGCGCTGAGCCCGCAAATTCAAATAATAATTCAGGCGTACGGTGTGCAGATACCACTCTGGCTTCATACTCAACGCCGAATGCTTCCAGCTGCTCTACAGCATGTTGCATAACCGGCCAATCGCTCTGGCTTCCCATGACAACCGCGATTTTACTAATAAGAAATTGTTGTGACATAAACTTTCCAGATATTTCCACAGAAAAAACCGCTAATTGTATACGAATTAATCCATTTTTTATACTCTAAAAGAGGATTTTGCAGATGTAGATTTTTATTCGGCATATCCCTATACCTCACCCCTTTGGGAATGGCACTAAAGGGACTGGCATTCAAAATCGTTCCCGACTATTTAGTCGTGAGTGTAAGGCAAAAATTATTGCACTCAGTTAAGGCAATCGAATTCGCCAAAGAGCATAACGAATTTGCTCGTGCATTCGAATCTTTCCCGGGTGATACTGACCAGTTATTCCCAGGCTGGAGAGACAAACTGGGTGTTCACAAGTAAGTCTAACGTATTGTTGAAAAGCCCCCCGCACGCCGGGTTTTTTGGCTTATTAAAGGCTTTTTACCACAGAGCACACAAAGGTACGCAAATAAAATCTTGTTTATGATAAGGTTCCTGTAATACAGCTATCAATAAAAATCTTTGCGTACTTTGCGGTAACAATTATTACCATTATCAATAAACACGTCGTACCCGCACAAAACTGGCAAATCGCGGAATTCCTTTGTTAGTTAAGCCAAAATATTTATAAGTAACTGTAGAACCAATAGCAGGCGGATGTTTTCTTTCATCATCTGAAAATCCGGAGCCAATTTTAAAACGTATTTTTTTAGACGTTTCCACCTCCAGTGAACCCAGCATTCCTTTGTACTTTCCTTTACCTGAAATATAATCTATTACAACAGCCTCAGCATCAAAGTGTTTTTTAAGTTTTAGCAAATCATCAGAACGACCATTCTTATATACTGACGAACCCAAATGCAACATTAAACCCTCAGCACCCTGTTTCACCATATCATCAAGCTTTTTAAACAAAGCCTCGTGGTCTGGAACTTTAAACTGTTCAACCAGTTGAATATGCGGTGTTTTGATATCAGCCACTATTTCTTCAAGTCGTTTTAATCTTTCATCAAAAACGCCAGTATGACCTGGCAAATCAAAGATCATAAATTTAATACCAGACCAGCTAGAATCATCCGGTGACTGCCGCCTGACGACTGCAGAAAGCCGCTCAAACTCCCCTCGTCCCAACCAAAGCTCACCATCTAATGCCATTTTGGGTAAAACACCTGTAAACCATTCAGGCGCATGAAAAACATTACCCTGACGTGATACAAAGTTCGCACCATTCCAATAAGCCCTTACCCCATCAAATTTTTCACTGACCCAGTAGTTCTGCAGCTTAATATCAGACTGAAAAATATTAGCTAACAATAAATCCGGTATTGGCCTGTCTTCATTGGCCGCTAAAGATAATGGCGCGCCTAAGCAGCACAGAAATAATACAACGTTGAATAATTGAGAATAGAGTTTCATGAATTGATCTCTCCCTGATCAAATTTAAGGATAAAACTTAAGCACTTCATCCCACGGTGTTATCTATCATAACTGCAATACAAATAATACTTGTGTATCATAATACATGATAAGTGATACGCAACATAACATGGATACTATCAAAGGGTCGAATCATATGTGGCTCCCTTGCCACGTTTTCCGGCATAACGGGCATAATTGCCTGATCACAAACAATTTATATCATGCTAAACCAGACGCTAAAAAATTAAACATGACAGGAAAGAACCGGCCATGAGCAGACTGTCATAAGTTTTACTTTTACCCAAAACTTTGCTTTCAGAACCATTTAACAAGAAACCACTTGCCGATGATTCCATTTCATTTTTCACCATAACCTAATTTAAAGGCTGTGCCGACACCTAAAAATATAAACAACAAGTCGATGAGACCCAGGCTCTCTATCACTAAATCAAATGCGGAAATGTCTTCAATCCTACTTGTTAGATTATTTTGTTTCCAGTCGTCGAATCCTGGTGGGCTATATGCCATTTGTTCAAGTCTTGCCTTATCATATTTTTTAAAGTTTTCTATTTCTTCATCCGTAACAGATTCTTGCTCATCGTACTCACTATAACCATGCTCCACCATGAAATTACGTAAACTTTCGTTGTCAAAAACAGCATCTGAAAACTGTTTTGCGTCATTCATTTCTTCTTCATAGAACTCTTGTAGTTCAGTGCCATCATACTGTATTGTTTCAGCCATAGCCTCAACAAGCTCTGTCTGGAAACTTGCTATAGCCATGTACTTACCGGCAATAATTGCAAGCAACACAAGAGCGCCACAACTAATTGCTGAAGCTTGCCCTTTTGCACCTATCATTGCTGCTGAAAAACCAACAGCACCTCCAATTAGCCACGCTATCATGCCAAATTCATATTCAAACGTTACCGCGATGAATTTCCATAATAAAGCACCAAAAATAGCCACTACTAATGGAATGACTAACTTTTTAAGCTGGATTGAATCTCTATAAGAGTCGCGCTTGTCCTGTTCAACCTGTTCATGTTTGGGTATATTAATAGCGCGATCAGTGTTTTCTGTTTCTTTATTCCGGACCTTGTGCATAAATACGCCGCAGCCTGTACACTGTTCTGTTTGAGGCTGCTCTAAGCTGCATTTCGGGCAGACTATTGTATTGCTCATGCTGGCTTTTGATGGCTCTTCTTTTGTTTCTTTTTCTTCCTGTATTGGCTCAAGAGCTAGCCCCATTGGTTTAGTATCAGACTTAACTTCAGGTTCAAGCGACTTATCTGCAGCGGTAACTACAGGCTCATGTCTTACCAGCTCAATTTCCAGCCCAATGCTTTCAAGTTTCTTTTTGTAAGTCTCAGCAACTTTTACATCCAAGCCTTTCTTGAGGACACGTTTACTACCTACAATAGTATTAGCTTTTTCGGGTGTGATTTTGAAAAGTTTGGCGAAAGCATCTATAACCGATTCCGGTTCATAGCCCATACTAATTTCACCATTCATTACTACACTGTATGAGGTTGAATCAGTCATTATTTATTCTCCATCACGTCAAAACTGTACATTAGATATCACTGTATTTTTATTTTATTTGATAGCCCCTACTTAACAAATGTAGGCAGGTGATATTTTTTAGATACGAAACTAATAATTTATGAACACCAGGTTTGATTTGTAGATGTACTAGACAACAGTTCTTTTTTTACGCATTGTAATAATTGCTGTGTATTTGGATGTGTTTTTTCAGGGTCGCCTGTTGCTTGCGAGATAAGTGATATAGCAGATTCTGCCTGATGCTCTGTGAACGATTCTTTACTCGACAATAGAAACTTTCCTATATTTTCTCTAACCTCTGTACCATCACCCAGTAAATGAGTACTGGAGATCATTAATCCTGCTGCGTCCTTTTTTGATAAATGAAATTCATCTTCAAACAGCTTAAGTAAAAATCCTTTGTCTTCTTTTGTCATATCGCCATCGGATTTAACCGCTGCGACCATAAGAATCGCCGTAACAACATCCATCGGGTCTTCGATTTTAAAGACAGGGTTTCCCGCATAAGCCTTTCGCCATTTTCGTCGCCTGTTCCATAAATAAGGATTCAATCCTCCCAGATCAATACCCGCCTCAGCGAGTCTATTAAGGAGAATTAAAATGGTTACGATGGTAGTTAGCGCACCGAGTAAAATATGCATTACAAAATCCTTTGTCTGGAAAACGAACCATAAGACTCAACAACTCTGATTGCAGGATCATCAAGGACTGGTAATATTTTCGTATGTAAAACATAGATATAGCATATTAATGCTAAATTCTAATGAGTAGGGCAAAAAAATGATGAAAAATCATATCTCAAGTAGATAACAAATTAAAAAATCTACAATCAAACAGTAGCAAGCAGACTGAGATAATAAAGAAGCTAAAACAAAAAGCCCTTTGACTGTAGCAAGGCGGTAAGTAAAGGTGTTGGTGCTTTGGTGAAATCCTCATAAATATCAATGGGATATTGTCGTAACAAGTCCGGAAAATATCGCTGTTAAAGACAAAGCCCCGTATCTTATTGAAAATACGGGGCTTTATTCTTTCGGATGCGTAGTCCTCAACACCTTTACTTACCGCCTTGTGACTGTAGTGCTTAGTGGGATTTTCTTTTAATAAAATAGAATTGGTCATTTCAAGTACACTATAAAAAACTCGACTTAAGTAAACAGTCTGAAAAGGATCAACATCTATCTGTTAGACATATCTAATATTAGAGTTTACTAACAGTCTCTAATGAGACGGAAACTGACCGTTGAGCAAATCATTAACACTAAAATTATCTAATGGTCGCTTATCGGCCCAGGCTGTGTGAAAAGTATTAGTGATAGTTGAAAGTGGTAAATGGAAGCCGATATTGGGCAATAATTACATTCGAGTGGATTTCACTATCACTATATTGATACTGAACCTTTCATATTTAGGGCTGGCTCACCACCGGCCCACATTTTCCTACTTTTCACACAGTCTGGGCCAGTACCGGACCTTTGGCGCCAAATAAAAACGGCTCCCGAAAGAGCCGCTGTTAATGATGTATTGCATGTTTACGCTTTCTTGTGCCTGGCTATTCCAATCATTCCCATAAGGCCGGAACCAAAGAGGAAGACGGCTGTGGGGATGGGTACAGCTGTCAAATTTAGCTCCAAAAAATCAATGGCGATGGCATCATCGAGATCAAATTCATCCAGTGAGGGCACGTGGCTGCCTTTTCTATTGTTTAAACACAGGTTATTCTATCATTTTGATATACCCCATGGCATATCCTAGGGCATATATCCTAGGGTATCTCCCGGACTCCTCTGGGTAAGAGCCGAGGGAAAAATAAGAGTAGTTTCATGAAAAATAAAGATAAATCCCTGCAAAAACCATCGAGCCGATCGGAAATTGATGCTTTCCTGGAGAATGTCGCCAGCACAGCGGCCATCAAACCGGCGGGGAAACAAGGACGTTTGATTTTTGCCATGGATGCCACCGCCAGTCGCGAACCAACCTGGGACCATGCCGCCCATATACAGGCGCAAATGTTTAATCAAACAAGCAAACTGGGTGGACTTGAAATCCAGCTGTGCTACTTTCGCGGTTTTGGTGAATTTCAGGCTTTTCCCTGGATGAACAATTCACAGCAGTTACTAAAAGCAATGACTTCCGTCTTTTGTGAGGCTGGTCATACACAAATAGATAAAGTATTGCAACATGCCATTAAGGAAACAAAAGGTGAAAAAGTGGATGCACTGGTATTCGTGGGTGATTGTATGGAAGAGGATGTTGATCGCCTGGGACAGTTGGCTGGAGAACTCGGATTACACGGTGTCCCTATCTTTATTTTTCATGAAGGAGGAGAAGCCGTAGCCGCCAGGGCATTTAAACAAATCGCACGTCTCTCCAAAGGGGCCTATTGCCTGTTTGATAGCCATAGCCCACAACAGTTGCTTGAGTTATTGAGTGCGGTTGCTGTTTACGCCGCCGGTGGTCATAAAGCACTGACAGATTACAGTCAAAATGCCGGGAAACTTGCGCGGCAGCTTAACCACCAAATCGAAAAATTATAAGCTATGCCTATCCGTTTATTACTGGCGATCGCAATCATTTTAGTCGGATTTTTATTCATCCGTTGGTTTATGCGCACGCCTTCACAAATTGTAGTCCAGACGTTACGCCAGGGATTACTTTTTCTGGCAGCAGGAATATTAATTTTTCTGGCATTAACGGGCAAGTTACACTGGTTATTTGCTGCCATCGGTTCCTTATTACCATTTGCACGAAAATTATTACCCTTAATTCGATACCTGCCATTCTTTAATCAGTTTTATAGAAGATATAAAGCTAAAAAAGCGACTGGATATGATGCGAACGATGCAGGAAAAACTTCCCAGGTTCAAGCACGTTTTGTGCGCATGAGCTTAAACCATGATACCGGTAAAATTGATGGTGAAGTACTGGAAGGAGAGCATCAAGGACAGCGTTTATCCGAGCTCAAACTTGAACAATTAATAGCCCTGCTGCATTCCTGGAAGTCACAGGATGAGGAATCGGCACGGCTTTTACAGGCATTTATCGACAATGTATATGGTGAGCGCTGGCGTGAACAGCATACCGGTTCTGCGTATGAAGGATCAAATCAATCTGCGCCTGGCGCTGTGTCGACAGAAGAAGCATTTCAAATTCTCGGGCTTGAACCCGATGCCAGTAAAGAAGAAATTATCGGTGCCCATAGAAAGCTGATGCAGAAGCTACACCCGGATCGCGGGGGCTCAAACTATCTTGCCGCAAAAATTAATCAGGCTAAAGATGTATTGCTTGATAAATAAAATCAGGGAAATATAGTATCTGTTTTGACTCAACTTATACTATTTAAGGTACTGTCAACTTAAGTAGATTAATAGTAATTTTAATCTTAAATAGACATGTAACACATTGATTCCTGGTTTAGATGAGCAAGAATTTTCAAGAAGATTGTTGTAATTCAAGTTAAGTTGACAGTACCAATGGCAGCACATCCATGTGCTGCGAAAGCTCTGACTTGATCAGAGCTTGTTTAATCAATTATTTTAAGACCCGTTGGTAATGCTTCACCAAAAATTCGTCTGCTTTCGGTTTCATCGAGTTGTTTGACTTCTGCAATCATTTCGATCCAATTAGTCGGTGCTTTCATGTCTTTGAGTTTATCAATGATAGTATTTCGATGGGCTTCATCAAGGTCCCGTGTGCGGTCACCGCTCATGCGGGAGAGCATTACCACGGCAAAGGCCTGGTTCAGGTTATTTTTCCAGTCGGCCTTCATTAACTGAGGCAGCCAGTTATGCACGGTTTCTTTAGGCAGGACATTATGCGCACTGCCGTGGAACGGGACGCGTGAGGCTACGCGCCCCAGGGCCCACCAGCTTATTTGCGTTTCGCTCGCTTTCTCCAGGCGCTTCAACAGCCACTGGGTGATCTGGATCTTGGTGGCTATCGGTAGATTCTCCAGCGTCGCGACCAGTCGTACCATGTCTTCATAGGATTTACTTTTATCCGCTGTGGACTTCAGCCTGCGTGCGGTCGCGGGATTGATGTAGGGCGCAATATCATTAAAAATAGTTTGTTGTTGTTCCTGGTCCAGGCCGCCTGCAGCACGACGCCAGCAAGTCCACCATTCACTCCACGACTGGCTCTCTTTGGCGAACTGTAGACCCTGCTGGTACAGCGGCCAGAGTTGTTGTATTCGCCATTCATCGAGTGGGTAACCAAAGCCGGGCCTTAATGTATATCCGATCAGATTGAACCAGGTCCGCTCATGTAAGTTTGAACGGCGACGTCTGATTTGTCCCTCGATTAAAACATCATACAGGACCCGGAGCAGCGGCATGTCCCAGTGGTCACGTTTGCCTAATAATTTTTCCAGGTCATTGCGAAGTTGCTTCACTGCTTTGGGGTCGAATTCTTTTTTGCCGTGACCATACACCGTTTGAATTTTATCTTTGACTTCCTCAAAACGGGCTGGCAGGGATGGCTCTGTCACATGAGCCGGCGCCTGTTGCTGTGCACCGAGTTCCTTGCGGATCTGGAGTTCGACGCCCCAGCGTTGTGGCTCAGCGGACAGGCCCACGCATTCAATTTTAAGTGTGCCTACTTCAGTCAGTAAGCTGACCAATTCGACTTCAGCTTCCTTCTTGTTGTTATACTCTGCATCCATGACGGCAACCAGTGGCGGAAGTGCGATCATGGTTTCGGTATCAACATCGAGCAATTCACCTGCAGTGTAATCAGTATCGTCGCTTGTAGATAGCAGATGGAAGCGAACCGGCTGACCGAGGCGCAGTGCGAATTTGCGGCCCGTTAACGGAACTTCCTGACCTTCTTCCGTACCTTTTGGCATTAAACATACAGCGCGCTTTTCCTGTTCGCTATTTTCGAGCAGTAAAAAATAACTTCGCGCGGAACCCCCGCCAATTTTAAGCTGACGGCCACGCCTGGCCAGTCCATAGGCGACAGCACCATAAGCAACAGACAGATCAGGGTGAGGATTGTCAAGCACGGTGACAGGCTGTTGACGCCACTGATGCAGCACCGCCAGCGCACGTTTGCTCAAACTGGGACTGTTGAAAACGCCGCCGTTAAACAACACGGCATCAGGCACGGCGGCCTGATCCGGATCATCACCAAGCTGTAACGCATCACGACACGCATTGTCGTGGCGCGCGAGAAAGGCGGCAATATGTTTGCTTACTGCTGGGTCAGTAGCATAGGGCAGGCCAAATTCAACAATGGCGCTACGTCTTTTGTCCGGTCGCTCGGTGAAAGCGGTGCAGGGAAAAAAACCATCGAGTGCAATCTCTCTGACTTCATCTCCTGTCAACTCACAGGACCTGGCGCCACCAATCAAACGTGAGCCACTACCCAGCACCGTTACGCTCGCCGTATCCGGTGCGTGGTCTGATAATAATAATTCTTTTGCATTGCGTGTTTGCTGAACCAGCTGTGACAGGCTCGCTGCATTCAACGCTTTGCCGCCCCGCACAATACGCTGCTCGGCGATATGCGCCAGTGCAAGGTCCACATTATCACCACCCAGCATCAGGTGATCGCCCACCCCGACCCGGGTCAGCGCCAGCTCATCATTGTTGATATCAACACGAATCAGACTGAGATCTGTAGTCCCGCCACCGACATCGCACACCAGTAACAGTTTTATGTTTTTCAGCAGATCATTCGCGTCGTGCTGGTTTTGTGCATACCAGTCGTAACAGACCGCCTGTGGTTCTTCGAGTAACAATATGTTACTTAATCCAGCCAGCTCGGCCGCTGCTACCGTCAGGGCGCGTGCAGCTTCGTCAAAGGACGCGGGCACGGTGACGATGATCTCCTGCGCCTCCAGGGGATCGTTCGGGTGTTCGTGGTTCCATGCCTGCCTGACATGACCAAGATAACTCGCGCTGGCCAGTACCGGAGAGACCTTGTCGATACCCTCAGCCGCTGCCCACGGCAGTATCGCCGCGCTTCTGTCCACCTGGGGATGAGATAACCAGCTTTTCGCGCTAGCGACCAGGCGCCCTTCAACCCTGGAGCCGAGTTCGCGCGCCCATTCACCGATCACAAGCTCCGGCAAATCTCCGGGCAGTTGGGGGGCTGACCATGGCAGCAGCATATCCTGCGGCGCCAGTTCGCCCTTCGCCGGGTGATAACGGAACGACGGCAGTAATGATTTGCTGGCGACCTCGCCGGGCGCGACCAGCTGCTCGATTTCGAACAGCCTGGTCCGGGCCGGGTCATTGCCAGGCGCCGACACTTCAGAGAGGTCCCTGTATGCAACGACCGTATTGGTTGTGCCCAGGTCAATCCCGACGATGAAACGCGGCGACTGCATCTGCTTCTGTTTCAATGTGCGCTGACTCAACCGGCCCAGATTTAACCGGCTCTCACGTCAAACTCGACCTGCCATTTTGCGCTACCATCGGAAGGAATAGCTTCAAGGCACAGGGTACCGACTTCTGTGACACGGGAGGCCAGTTCGACAGGAACGATCTCACCCGGCTTGCGGCCTTCAACGGGCAGGTTGGCCTGAATCTCGGGCAGCTCTTCCAGTTCCTCAGGCTCCCAGTAATCGAGTAGTGCACCTGCCTCGTCGTCACGGCGCGTGGTGGAGACAAAAAAGCGAAAGCGCACAGGCTCCCCGACAATCAGGCCGAACTCCTGACCTGTGCCTTTAGCGGCAGAGCCTTCTTCCATGCCGAACGGCGCAACACAGAGCGCCTGTATCGGTGGTGCCATACCAGGGACCGCGGGCATCGCACTTTCAATGCCGACATAATATGAACTGGCGATACCACCGCGAATGCGCACGCCCTTGCCCTGTCGTACGGAACCATAATAAGCGGCGCCTTTGGCGACGGCCAGATCGAGGTCCGCGCCTGCCAGCAGTTTGGCCGGAGCCGCGCCGGCATCGCTCAGCCAGTGATTGATTACTGTCATGGTGCGCTCGGCGAGAACCGGTGCTTTCAATACGCCTCCATTGAACAGGATGGCTGTCGGTTTGATGAAGTCACCCTCGTTATCACCCAGCAATGCATCTGCCGCGGCCTGTTGCCGGCACAGAAAGGCAGCGAGATGACGGCATATCGCGGCGTCCTGCGCATACGGCAGCCCCATCTGTTTCAATGCGCCACGCGCCTGTTGAGCCGGGTGATCCTGGATGCCAACATGAGGGAAGAAACCGTCGACAAGACTCGACATCACTTCTTCTTTGGTCAGTTCGGTACGTAACGTGGCGCCCAGCAGTTTGGAGCCTCTGCTCGGGATAGCAATAGGCACACTATGGATGTCGGGATCGGTCAACAAAACTTCCTTGGCATCGCGGCAACTGTGTGTAATCGCGAGAATCTGCCAGGGCGCCAGCGATTTATCATCCTGCTCAAGTTTTGTTTTCAGCTGATACGCGAGCGCCAGGTCCATGTTGTCACCACCCAGCAGGATATGGTCACCTACCGCAACGCGATTCAAACTTAAATTACCTTCTTCTTCCGTCACCGCGACCAGCGACAGGTCGGTCGTGCCACCACCGATATCAATCACCAGAATAACGTCGCCGACACTGACCTGATTGCGCCAGCTATCACCACTGGACTCAAGCCAGCTGTAGACCGCGGCCTGTGGTTCTTCCAGCAGCGTCAGATGTTTGAAGCCGGCGCGTTGCGCTACTTCGGTCGTGAGATCTCTGGCGGCGGGGTCGAATGATGCCGGCACCGTGATGGTCACATCCTGATCGACCAGCGGCGCGTCAGGGAAACGAAAATCCCAGGCATTACGCATATGCATCAGGTACTGGAATGTCGCCTCAACAGGCGAGACCTTGACCACTTCATCCGGGCTGTTCAGTGGCAGAAATGACGCATGACGATCAACGCCACCATGGCATAACCAGCTCTTTGCACTGGATACCAGACGAATGGGCGTCTTGCTTCCTAGCTCACGCGCAATTGCGCCAACGACCGTATCGGGATTTGCGTTCCACGGAAGCGCACGATCGCCCTGCGCGAGTTCCGCGTCATGCGCCTGGTACATAAAGGAGGGCAATTGCGTCTTGTCTTCCACGCTGCCGGGCCGGGTCAACTGCGGAATGGACATCACATGATGATGGGGTGCAGGGTCCTGTTCCGTGTGTAGTTCAACGTAGGACAGCACGCAGTTTGTCGTACCCAGATCGATGCCGACCGCATAACGTGCGCCAGTTTCGTTTTCTTCGCTGCTCAAAGTTCGACCTCCGCGGGTGCAATCACATGCGCGTCATGGCCTTCGGCCAGCTTCGGCAGCCTGACTTCGGTGACTTTCCAGCCACGGTGTATCAGCGTGCCGGTAAAAGGCGCCTGCCCGATCACATTGCCGGTAAGGCGAACTGCTGTCGCGTCGAAGCCTTCCGGCTAGAGTGATGCGGCTTTCTTCCTGTTCGTCTCTGACAGCCGCCAGCGAAAAGTAATCATTCATAACCTTTTTGCCGCCTTCATGCACCACGCGAGCCGCTGCACCGACGTCGGCATCCGAAAACCCAAGCAGATCTTCCTGAATGAAGTCAATAAATCTTGCTTCTTGCTGTAACAGGGCCAGCAGTTGCAAGGCCGCATCAGGGCTGGTGGTTTTTAACTGAGATGGGGTTATTGTTTCAGCGACAGGCGCAGAAGCCGCGGGTGATTCAGGTTGGTCAGCGCGATTGTCCATTACTGCGGGTCTTTTGTTCCTACTCCTGATCAAAAACAGGACCAGGAACACCAGCGCGATTGCGCCCAGGCTGGCATGTAACAGATCAATAGTGACCGGTATTGCCGTTAAATCAAAGTTCATGGTTGGATTCTCATGGATTAAATAAAATATGCGGCACTGTATTGGTGCCTGTTATTGTTTTTACAATAGAAACCGACAGGGCCAGGCTAGATAAGTACGCGAAGTATAAACACCCTTTCTAAGCCAGGTCAAACCTGCCTACCACAACATATCACTACCCTCTCTACAACCTGCCAATAAACTTCACGATTTAGCCAAATCATATCACCCACATTCAGGATTTATGCTCTTGTTTCTATAAAACTGGCGAACACCAGCCTGCCACGATCTGTAGCAATTCCGTTTACTTACAATGACTTCCTTCTTATTCAGTAATATACGCTAGTTTGCGGTATGCAATGACATCCGACAACCACACCTCGACCGAACGGCAATGGGTCGGTTTTGCTCAGTCACGCTATTGACTTCAATGTACGCTATTGGATGATTTGAATCTTTTTATTCATAATAACCCTGGAACGTGAAGGCATAATAGCTACACTTTATAAATCCACTTCAGTGATTAATATCTACCTCATATAAACAATGGATTCATTTTATGGCTCATCATGGGCTTGTACTCACTTCCAAAGGCGCAAATAATTCCTGCAAATCGTCGGCGGTTAATTTTAAATCCTTGCCAGATCCATCTTTACTGTAAACGCCATCCGCCAGAGCCTGTTTTCGTGCCTGCATGTCCAATATCTTTTCTTCTAAAGTATTGTCAGTAATTAATTTGTAAACAAACACGGCTTTATTTTGACCTATACGATGGACACGGTCAGTGGCCTGTTTTTCTACGGCTGGGTTCCACCAGGGGTCATAATGAATAACCGTATCTGCTTCGGTCAGGTTAAGACCAACACCACCGGCTTTTAAGCTAATTAAAAACACATCGGCCTCACCCCGTTTAAAGCGTTCAATAACTTCATCACGTTTCGTGGTCTGGCCGGTAAGTTTTGTGTATTTAATGTTTCTGTTTATTAATTCCTGCTCAATAATTGCCAGCATTTTTGTAAATTGAGAAAATAGTAAAATGCGCCGCCCCTCTTCCAGCATTTCCGGCAGCATCTCCATAAGCATTTCAAGCTTGGCAGATGACTTTACTTTTTTAGCCTGCGCCAGTGATAATAGTTTCGGGTCACAACAGGTTTGGCGTAGTTTTAACAGGGCATCTAAAATAGTAATGTGACTACGTGCAAAACCTTTTTGTTTAATCGCATCGCGAACCTTTTTCTGCATAGATAAACGTATACTTTCATACAGTGCCGCCTGTTGTTTATCTAAAGTTGTTGAACGGATGATTTCTGTTTTTCCCGGTAACTCTTTAACAACCTCCGATTTACTACGGCGCAACATGAAAGGCGCAATGCGAGACACCAGTCGTTGACGCTGTTCATCATTTTCCTGTTTTTCAACAGGATGACGATAATGCTGATTAAATGATTTCTGCGCACCTAAACAGCCGGGCATAAGAAAATCAAATAACGCCCAAAGCTCACCAAGGTGATTTTCCATCGGCGTGCCGGTTAAACATAGGCGATGATCACAATTTATATCTCGAACCATTCGTGCCGCTTTTGCTCGTGGATTTTTAATCACCTGCGCCTCATCAAGAATTAGATAATAGTAATCATAAGCAAGCAGTGTTTCATGATCACGCACCAGTAGCGGGTAGGTACTTAATATCAGATCATATTGACTGATTTTATCAAAATGTTGTTTTCGTTCCGCACCCTGTAAAATAAGCACCTTAAGCCCGGGTGTAAACAGCTCTGCCTCACGTCGCCAGTTACTCATCAGGCTGGTGGGTGCAAGAATAAGACAGGGTTTAGTCAAACGTTTTGCTTCTTTTTCTTTTAACAGATGCGTCAGGGTCTGCACGGTTTTACCCAGCCCCATGTCATCAGCAAGAATGCCATTAAATTCAAATTCACGTAAAAATTGCAGCCAGTTTAAACCCTGTTGCTGGTAATCACGTAAGGTCGCTGTTAAACCCCGGGGTGGCGCGACTTTTTTTATGCCTTTAAAGTTTTTAAGCTTACGTCCTAATTGGCGCATTGCTTTGCCACCGCGCCATTTTAATTCAGTGCTGCAATTATCTTCTAATTCAGCCAGGCGTGTGGCATCAAAACGACTCAGACGAAGCTTGCCATTTTCATCAATTGATTCTGTGTTAAAGAGTTCATAAAGCGTTTGGAAAATGGGGCGGATACGCTCTGTGGGTATTTGCAAATATTTACTATTGCCCGTGTTGCCGTCCATGTAATTAGCCAGAGGAAGAATAATGGTTTCAGGTAAATTATCGAGTTCATGGCTACTTAACACTTCTGCAATTAACGGCAGTAGCTGGATTTTTTTTCCTTCAACTTCCAGATCAAAACGTAAATCAAACCAGTCATTATCCGATTCTACTTCCACATCCCAGTCATCAACCTGTAAAAACTCTAACTGAAAGCTGGCATCAATTTCGATTTCCCAGCCCTGAGTTTCTAACTGGGGCAGTGTTTTCTGTAAAAAATTCTGCCAGCGGACAGCAGGCTGGGCATGATCACTTCCAGGTGCCGTAACAAATATCATATCGCCCTGTG
Organism: uncultured Gammaproteobacteria bacterium; assembly: GCA_963759005.1. GTDB lineage: Bacteria > Pseudomonadota > Gammaproteobacteria > SZUA-229 > SZUA-229. The sequence continues at coordinate 5,787 of CAVWXQ010000044.1, read as the reverse complement.
ATTCATCTGGCATTGCCTGGAAACCTTCATTTACCAGCTTATCAAATGCAGATTTCTCAGCCACTAAATCACGATGAATACTAATAGCCTTATTATCCTGTATGAAACTTGAAACAGGAAGGTCAGGTATTGCTCTGACTTCATAATTCCCATAGCAATATCTCAGGCGCATAAAATGAGCACGGTAGCTGTTGACAGGGTTGACCACACCATATAAAAACAAACGCGGAACAATAGCTTCAACAACCTGAATATTATCTATTTTTAGCGGAGGCGGAATGACTGTATCCGGGCACGCAATCAATAGCTGCTGGCTGAACTGTACACAACTTTCTACTGGAATCGGCGGCATTTCTAATAACATCGCCCATTGTTTTGCGTTAAAGTCCGCGCCTTTAATTTCACCTATTTCATTACTATTAGAGTCAACATACAGAGCAGGCTGGGTATTTAAAACCCTGGCTTCCGGTTGTACCGTTATTTTAAGAACATGACTCCCATCGGCCTGGTTTTGCCAGTTAAGCTGTAAGTCCCGTGGTTCCCCCATTTGTAAAACTGGATTTTGTGGACTTAGCCAATGACAGCGTCCGGTGTTGAGCATTTTGTATAATGCTAAAGCTCCCAGGTCAGCAGAAAGTAATAGTTCGTCATCATCCCAGTTGCTCTCATTTAGCGTTTCAATTATTTGTGCTATTTCAATATCAATATCCTGTAAATAATCCGGGGCTGTATAGTCATTGGTTATATCATAGAGGCCAATGCGTCGCCCTTTACCCAGGCCGCCATTTTTAAGGTAACGGTTAATTAAAACTCTTACGCTTAATTCAGCACCTGTATTTGAAGGTTGCAATGCATAACTAATAAACTCGTTACCAGTAGCCGACGAGTATGACGTAGCCGATGCGCCAGCCGTTACAAAGTCACTTAACCATTCCAGGCTATCATCGGTGGTGATGGAATCAACCACCTGGATTTCTGGATAAATACTCTAAACAACTCGCCACCACGTGTTTGCAGTTAAAACCCACCGGACAGTCGCAGTGGCCATTAATATCAATACGTCCACGTGTTTTATTGACTACTATTGTTTGCTCGTAGCAAGCATATCCACTACCTTCAACTTCGCTGGATAAACTGACAGCATTGTCGTTGAGTGATCTTGCCTTCAGGCTGACGACCATACCCTGCTTAAAATAGCTAAAACCACGCTGATAACTGCCTGTATCCGTTTCGTTCTTTATATCGTCGCGTTTGAAATTAAGCATAAAATTTTAATGAGGATAAAAATAATTCATAGTATTTAGACCACCGCTATTAATTCTGTACGCCATCTAATTAACTATTTAGTATCGATTCAACTTATTTAGAATTTATCACACAGGATCCGTAATAGTACGCTGAGTAATTGCACTATTTATTCGTAATCCAGACAAAGGCATAAGGCTGCAGCACAATATCTTCACGGGGATCGACATATTGATGGCCACTAATTAGATCTCGCCAGTCGTCCAGTTCGATTAAGTTAACATCCTTCAAGGCAAACTGCTGAACCTCATTGGTAATGTTATAGATACAGAAAATACTTTGTGCGCGGTCCTGACTTTGACGCCAGAAGGCAAATAGTGGCTCACCAAAATGCATGGTAAATTGTGTCGCATTCGGATGAAATGCCCGTTGTTTTTTACGTATCGAGATAATTTTTGTGATTTGAGAAAAAGCCTCTTTATGCGGACTGTTAACATCTTCCAGTGCACAGACCAGGACATCATAATCCCAGACATGCCGGTTGATCGAACGCTTATTTGATGTCATCGCCATCTTGTGATGATCATTTGGCGTAGCAAACAAACTATGAATATAAAAAGCCGGCATACCTTCCAGTGCAAGCATAATGGCATGCGCACAAATAAACCGTTGCAGCTGGTATTCATCTACCCCATCGAATGTACCCTTAAACGCATCAATCAGGCTGATATTTAATTCATAAGGCTGATTTTGGCCATCGGCAAGCGCGCGCCATGAAACGTCACCTCCAAAACTTTGCATTAACGAAGCCAGTTCACGCACTTCATCATCAGACAAAATACCCTCAACCGGACGTAATCCTATACCATCATGAGAAGCGATGAAATTAAAATAAGTGGTACCTGTCTGTGCCGGCGGCATACTCATCATCCACTGTTTTAATAAGTCTGATTTACCTTTCAGCAGAGTATAAAGAATAAGCGGCGACAAAGTGAAATTATAAATCAGGTGCGCTTCGTTGGCGTTACCAAAATAAGACAGGTTTTCCCGATTAGGAATATTGGTTTCTGTAATTAATATGGCATCTTTATTGTTATGCTCAATCAATAAACGCAATAAACGGATGACTTCATGTGTTTCAACCAGGTTTATACAGGGCGTACCGATCTGTTTCCACAAAAAAGCCACTGCATCCAGCCGGAACAACATAACACCGCGATCCAGGTATAACTTGATGATTTTCACAAACTCTAATAACACTTTCGGATTTTTGAAATCCAGATCAACCTGATCATGACTGAAGGTACACCAGACATATTTTTTCCCATTCAGCGTTTCTGTCTCACGCAACAGCGATGAGGTACGCGGCCTGACAACCGCACTTAGATCGGTCTCAGGGTCACACTCTATAAAATAATCCGCGCCGGGATGTTTTCCCTGTTTGAAATTTTCAAACCACAGACTTCGGCTGGAACAATGATTAATCACCAGATCCGCCATTAACTTAAAGTCTTTGGCGATACTACTAACATTGTCCCAGTCACCTAGCGACTGGTTGACTTCTGAATAATTAATAACCGAAAAACCGTCATCTGAACTAAAGGGATAAAACGGTAATATATGAACGGTATTGATCACGTCATGCAAGTAGCGGGAAAGAAAATTTTGCAAGGTCTCTAGTGGCAGCTGGTTTTCTTTTTTAATGCTGTCACCATAAGTAATGCTGACAATATCGGTTTCATCCCAGAGATTTACATGCGACCGGGTTTCGCGAATGTCATTTTTAAACGTCATTATGCGGATAATCTCATCGGATATAATGCCGATATTTTTATCCGGGTAAAGCTTAGACAGATGGTCGCTGATCCTGGCTTTTATTTCATCCAGTGTATTACTTGACTGATCACGTTTCATAGCAGTTCTATGTTATCTAGCTCGACAGCATCCAGCAGTTGAACAAATATATCGGGTATTGCGCTAGAAACACGTTGCCAGCTTGGAATAAATGGCACTTTGTCCGTATCTTCAAGAAAAAGCCTGCCTGCCGATTTAATATTTTCAGCAAACATTTCCACCATCACTTCTTCTTCATGTATTTGGTAATTTAGCCCGTTAAAGATGGCATCGTTACGGTAGCTGTCCATCAGGTCGAGCGCTATACGATAGTAGGTAGCCTTGGTTGTTCTGAGACTTTCTTCAGTAAAATTAATACCGTCAGTGGCCAGCTTTTTAAAGATCGCCTTGGTAATTTCCACCGACATTTTAGACAACCCTTTTTTACTGTCTTTTAAAGATAAGCCCTGGTGCTTATGGTCATAATTGTCAGCAATATCAACCTGGCACAATTGACTGGTGGCATAATTTTTTTTCATCTCCATCAAAATACCCACTTCCATCCCCCAGTCTGTTGGCATTCTCAATGTTTCCAGAACATCGTGCCGCATGGAAAATTCGCCAGCCAATGGGTATCGAAAACTGTCCAGAAATTCAAGATAACTGTGTGGCCCATGTTGATGATTTAGTGCACGTACCAGCGGAGTTACCAGTAATCGTGAAACCCTGCCATTCATAGAGTCTGCGGCAATCCTGGGATAATAACCTTTACAGAACCGGTAAGTAAATTGAGGATTCGCTACCGGATAAAGCAGCCTTGCTAGCATATCACGCTTGTAGGTAATGATATCGCAATCATGCAAGGCTACCGACTGTGTGTTTTGCTTTGCCAGCATATAACCCATGCAATACCAGACATTGCGCCCCTTACCTGCCTCGGTTGGCGCCAGGCCTTCTTTTCGTAACTGTTTATCGATGGCCCGCAGGTTTGGTCCGTCATTCCATAGCAGGCTATGCTGTTGCGGTAATCGAGAGAAAAATTTTAAGGCCTGTTTAAATTCTGCTTTAGTCGCCTGGTCTATGCCAATCACAATCTGGGTCAGGTATTTAACCTTTTCCAGTTCATCAACAATCGTGGTTAATGCCGGTCGTTCAAGCTCTGAGTAAAGTGACGGCAGTATCAACCCCATGGGTCGTATATGTGAGAAATTAATTAATTCCTCTTCTAACTGTTCAAGACTGCGCGTTGAAAGATTATGTAACGTAGTGATGCGGCCATTTTGAAAAAAGTCGCTCATGGTAAACTCCTGGATTTAATTTATTTGCATCAACACTTCTTTGATTGCTTCTTGCCAGCCTTCCGGTGCAGTTGCTTTTGTCTGTATATCCGGCGAAACAAGTTTACGCAGTTGATGATTTGAAGGCGAATTAACTATCACAGAAATATCGGCCATAGCTAACATTGCGGCATCGTTGGCACTGTCACCCAGAATAATCATTTTAACATTATGGGCATAACACTCAATTAAACGTGCTGTCGCCCTGCCTTTGTCGCAGTCACCGATAACATGCAAAAACCGTCCGCCCTGCAGGGTTGTCATCGCGTTCAATTCAAGTTGTTGCTGTAGCTCAATCAGTGTTGTTTCATTCGCTTGCCAGATTAGCGGCTCGCTGAATTCTCTATTAATGGCCTGCGCTGCCTGCTCATTACTTAATCCGGTCAGGGCAACAGCCTGTTCTATAGAGCATTGAGAAAGGCGAATGCAGTTTTTTTCTGTCAGCTTAATACGTTGTAATACTGCATCAATCTTTTTCTGCGATGCACCAATGACCAGCTCCCAGTAATCCTCACGAGAGCTGGCAGCCAGCGGTTGAGCAAACTGGTTTTTTGGCAAATAAATACATGAGCCATTTTCAACGATAAACGGATCAGCGAGATCCAGGCCCTGTCTTATCGTTATCGTCTCGGCATAAGTTTTACTGGTGTTCAAAATGACAGGAATGCTTCTTTTTTGCAAATTGACAATCGCATTTTTTGCTGCATCAAAGTCATAGCTATGGTGGTTTAACAGAGTACCATCCAGGTCGGTGATAACCAGCCACTGCACTTTCTGTTTAGACATTATTTTGTATAATACCGCTAATAGAATGATCTTCAGCAATGGGCAGTACGATATCAGCGGTGTGCGGCAGGTGTGACAGGGTGTGTCGGCTAATGCGTTCATAATGCTGAATAAAACGCTTCAATTCAACTTCATTCATAACATGCTGCTGACTGGAGGAAGATGCCTTCAGCTTCTGTTCCTGCAGGCTGCGCCATTCATAAATACGTTCGAAATCTGACGCATTCAGCATAATGCTCATATCAGCGTGTTTAAATACACGTTGATGATAATCTTTTAGCTGCTCATTAGCGTAATGGCGCCATACACCTTCTGCATCTTCTTCTGCTTCCAGCTCATTAACTGGCTGCACTAATTCTGCCTGACTTTGAACCGGGCTGTTATTGCACCAGCCTTCAAACAAGATAAAATCAACCGGCACGCTATGGTCGCTCCAGCCCTGTTCACTACAGCGGTCATCAAGCGACTTGTCGAACCTCGGCACCCTGCATGACCGTCTATTCATTAATGCATCCATTACCTCTTCAAGCAGAGTAGCATCATGGGTGCCCGGGACACCACGAGTGATAAATAGCGGGTGCACCTG
>CAVWXQ010000043.1:0-18678 GCA_963759005.1 uncultured Gammaproteobacteria bacterium | reverse complement strand
CTGCATTTCATCATCCGCCTTATACCAAAGGCAGTCATGATTCAGATGATTCATCAGACAGCAGGGGAAGAATGCAGGAAATGCGAGAAAATATTGTGCCTATTCTGGAAGCTGGCGGTGTTGACCTGGTGTTATCTGGTCATAGCCATATGTATGAGCGCTCTTATCTGCTGGACTGTGCCTATGAAAAGTCAGACAGGTTTTCGACAAAAAATATTGTCTCAGAAGGTCTACATGGCAAACATCAACAATATGTAAAACCATTACAGCAAAAAGAGCATCAGGGTGCGGTCTATGTCATAGCCGGATCAGCTGCAAGAATAGATCAGGGGCCGATTGATCATCCGGCGCATCATACTGGATTTCTTGAAGCGGGTTCGATGGTTATCGATGTCGATAATAATAAATTAACTGCACGATTTATCAATAACAAGGGGCAGGTCAGGGATGAGTTTAGTATCACCAAAGATGCTGAATATACTAGTGATTATCAAGGTTGTAACAAATAATAATCCGCGAATAATTCAAAGAAAAACATTTCACCACAGAGGCACAGAGGACACAGAGAATAGCTTTTTATTGTTATTACGCCGCAGGCGCAATTAGCGAAACAAAACCCTGTGTCCTCTGTGCCTCTGTGGTAAATCGCTTTTAAATTTTTTCTTTGTGTTATTTACGGGAAAATCTGTATTACCCTTGTAGGTGAGGCGATGTACATATCGTGATCTACGATATATTGGATAACAATTCTCGTGCTTTTTTCAGATCTTCAGGGGTGTCCACAGCCAGTCCCTGGTAATCATCCAGTGTGGTCACATTAATAGCAATGTCATTTTCCAGGGCGCGCAGCTGTTCCAGTTTTTCGGTCTGTTCCAATGGCGTTTGTTCTAAGCGCATTAGCCGGCTCAATGTTTCACGAGTGTAGATATAAACACCAATATGAATTTGGCCTTTATCAGCAATGTCACCGTTTTGTTTTACCGGGATCATGTTTCTGGAAAAATACAGTGCGTTGCCACTTGTAGAGGTGACGACTTTAACATTGGAGGGCGCAGATAATACGGCTTTGTCTGTGCACCAGTGGGACAGTGTGCCCATCTGTGGATTTTTCTGGTTGATGAATTTACTGACCAGTTGGTCAATGTGGTCCGGGTCCAGGGTGACTTCATCACCCTGTATATTGACGAAAATATCAGCATCAGACTGCTGCATAAATTCAGCGATGCGATCGGTGCCTGAGGCACAGTTTTCAGATGTCATGGATACACGGTAACCGGCATTATTTACTACATCAAAAATACGCTGGTCATCGGTTAAAACAACGACCTCAGATAATGCGGATGACAGTCTGGCTTTTTCAACAACATGCAGGATCATGGGTTTACCTGCTATGTCGCTCAATGGTTTGCCGGGAAGGCGTGATGATGCGTATCGTGCGGGGATGCAGCCAATTATTTTGTATGCTTTTGTCATGATAAGTGATAAGTGATAAGTGATAAGTGATAAGTAATAAGTGCTAATGGTTCGTCATTCTGGCTACAAACATGCCGGAATGACGGTGTTTAAATAATGCCGATTTATGTTTTTAAGTTGTTTCAGAAAATAAAAGTTTTATTTTCTGAACTACATCATCGACAGAAATTAACGTCATGCAATCAGCGGTTTTGATGCGTTCACCCCAGGCAGCATCTTCAACTGTTTTATAGTTGTACTTTAACAGGGCCTGCGGGTATTTGTTGACGACATATTGTTGATGATTATAAGGGCCTGCACGGTCCGGGTTGGTTGATGCATATAATCCGATTGTATCTGTGCCCAGTGCGCTGGCTATGTGAACCGGTCCGGTATCCGGAGCCAGTACTATATCCGCCAGGTGCAATACTGCGACCAGTTCATCAATGCTGGTTGAGGCGACCAGGTTTACCGGTTTAGAGGTTTTACATAATAAAAGAATGTTTTCTGCGGTATCTTTTTCAAGCTGGCTGTTGCCACCGGTCAGTGCCACCTGCATATCGTATTGATCACTAACATAATCGGCGATAGCAGCATAACCCTCAACCGTCCAGTTTCGCCAGTTTTTTGATTTAGCAACGGCGCAGGGATTGATAACAAATAATTTTTTATCCCTTGTTGATTCATTCATGTGAAGTCGTTTATGTTATAACGTCAATAGCAGACTGTGAAACGGGTAGTTGCCAGCTTATAACCGGTTCAAGACCAAAATAACGTGGGAATTCCAGAAAGCTGTCCAGCACATGTTGTTTTGTTGAATCCGGGGTGATCTGATGATTACAAAATAATGATTGCATGTCCTTGGCGCGTTTTTTATCAAAACCAAGTTTGATTTTTGCCGGTATAAATAAACTTGCTACAGAGGCACGAATCGACAGTTGCATGTGCAGCAGTACATCAAAAGCTTTACCTTTGAGATACTGTTTAATCTGTTTATTTAGTTCCAGATAGGCTGACAAACCGGCCGATTTATCAAAGATTATAAAGTTTATGTTTTCGATTGCTTTAACCAGCTGGTATTCAGTCTTACCGATGATCCAGGTTATTTTTGTCGCCGGCCAATGTTTTTGTAAGGTTCGCAAAGTCGGTAAAACATGCGTAATATCACCTAATGCGGACAGTCGAAGCAGACATAATGTTTCTGGCGGATTAGCACGGGAAAATGTCTGTAAAGGTGTCATATAAAAGAATCGCTGCTTTAATAGTTGTGGGATTAATAGTTAATGTCGTTGGATAATGCTTCAAAATTTATGAAAACAGGCAAAATCAGCAAAACAGGTAACTCGTATATTTTATATGATGCCAGCATTATAGCTGAACCGACATTGCAGTTATTTAATCGCGATTATCACACTAATCAGTGTTCCCGGCAAAATATATCGGTATCACACACACCGGTCGGGCAGCAGGGTGGAATAGGAAGAGCCCGGGTCGTCTATTTCTCGCAAGGTGAAAAATCATTCGTACTGAAACACTATTATCGAGGCGGTGCAGTGGCATCAATTTTAAAAGACCGTTACCTTGGTTTCAGCATTATAAAGTCACGTTCATTTAGAGAGTTTCATTTATTAAAAAAAATGCACGAGTTTGGTCTGCCTGTACCGATAGCCGTGGCTGCACATGTTGATAAAGGCATGCTGTTATATCGAGCTGATTTAATTACCGAAGAACTAAAGCAGACGAAAACGTTATCGGATGTTCTGTCAAATAATGAGCTAGCTGATGAAAACTGGCAGAAGATAGGCCAGTGTATAAAACGTTTCCACCAGCATGATATTTATCACGCTGACTTAAATGCCAGAAATATTCTGCTTACGGAAAAAATTGAAATTTATTTGATTGATTTTGATAATAGTTATATCAGGTTAAACTCAAGCGCATGGAAGATGGCAAATCTTTCACGTTTGAAGCGATCATTGATAAAGTTTAAAAATAATACAGATGGTTTTAACTTTAATGAAGACAACTGGTCGGCTTTACTAGATGGCTATAGGTGAAAAGAAAGTTTTAAGTTGGCAGTAGGAAGTTATTAGTATAAGCAATAAACGGCAGTAGCAGAAACCTAATCTGACCTTTTTAAATATTTATTTCAACTTAGTCTGATAGACATGGAGTAATCATAACTGACGCTTTATAATTATGGCTAAACTGGCTATACCAACCCATAGTTCCCGTTGGCAAAAAGAAAAAATCTTTTAGATTCTTCCGCAAATGAACGCAAATGAACGCAAATACACGCATATTTTTAAAAGCAAAAAAATTAATCATCCACAGATAAACGCAGATGAACACCGATGTTTAAAAGCTAAAAAACGCTCTTATCTGTGTTCATCTGCGGAATAAAATTGTTTTTTGAACTAGCGCTATTGGCCGATTTTTACCTGCTAGCCAGTTTTCGCGAATGTCTGATTGTGTGTTTGCCTTGAGTTTTATCTGAGTGGTACATCAAAGATACGCTCGATTTGTTAACCGTCTGTTAGTCTAAATTACAGCTATTAACGTTGGCTTTGTTGATTAAGTATCAGCGTGGTATAGCTATCCAGTATTACTTCTGCGTTATGTGTTAATTCTTTCGTATGGTTTTGTAATGATGTTCTGTGATTATCATCATCCAGCAACGTTGTTAATTCTTCACCTAAGCTATCATAAGAACTAACTTGAATAATCGCTTTTTTGTCAATCATCAATTCCAGTTCTTCTTTAAAGTTTTCCATGTAAGGCCCGGTGATGATCGCATTATTATAGCTGGCAGGCTCTAATATATTGTGCCCGCCTATTGGTGTAAACGAACCGCCCATAATGACAAGTTTTGCATTTTTAAAATAGTTATTTAACTCACCTACTGTGTCGAGTAGAAACACCCTGGTTTTACCTGTTATTAGCTGTTTTTTGCTTCTTATGGAAAGATTATCGCAATTGAGTTTTTTGACGATGGAAGCTGTTCGTTCAGGATGTCTTGGCGCGATAATAAGAAGCTCTTCTCGATTTAGTTTTTTCCAGAGGTTATAAATCTGACATTCTTCATCATCGTGTGTGGAGGCAACAAGGATATAGTCACGGTTTAGCGAAAAGTTACTATCTTTCGCCGCCTGGTGGGTGTTCAGAGCGGTGGTTAATTTTAAATTACCTATAGTTGATATTTTGTTTTTATCGGCGCCGAGTAACTCATATGCAATAGCCTCCTGTTCCAGGCGCGCAGAAATGGTGTCAACTTTCGACAGGGCAGTTTTAAGCAGGGCTTTTATCCAGGGTTTTGCCGCGGTGGTTTTACTCGATAAACGCGCGTTTATTATGTGTATGGCTACGCCTTTGTTAAAACATAAGTCAAACAGATTCGGCCATATTTCAGTTTCTAGAACATAGAGTGCAGCAGGGTTTACTATCGAGAGATAACGGTTAACACTAAAGCGCCAGTCAACAGGCAGGTAACTGTGAAACAGATAATTAAGTTTTTGTTGTTTAACAATTTTACCGCCGGTAATCGTATTGGTTGTGATAATAAATTTTAATTGATGATTTTTAGAATGTAGATTTTTTAAAAGCGGTAATAAGGTATTAACTTCGCCTACTGAGGCGCAGTGGAACCACAGGCAATTTTTAGGCAATTTTTCATAATTAAACCCCAGTCGCTGCAAGAAATAACGGCCCTGTTTATTGCTTACAGACTTCCAGATTATATGGCCCAGGATGACTGGACTTAAAATGATAATTAACAGACGATAGAGCAGCATTTATGTGTTAAGCGTAAATGTTGGTTTTACGGTCAGCTTGTGTTTTAAAGCGTTTATGTGACCACAGGTACTGTTCGGGACAAGCATAAACCATGTTTTCGATTGTTTTGTTGACTCGTGCGCTATCGGTTTCTATATCGTCAGAAGGAAAGTTATCCAGCGCGGGTAATACAATGAGTTTAAATCCTTTGCCCTTTTCCAGGCGAACTGGATAAAAAGGCACCACGGCTGCGCCTGTCATTTTGGCTATTTTAGCTGTAGCCGTTAGTGTCGAAGCCATACCGCCGAGGAACGGTGTAAAGACAAGTTCCTGATCGCCAAAGTCCTGATCTGGACCAAACCAGGTGGCGTGACCGCTTTTTAATCCGCGAATAATTCCCCGTACATTTCTGGTTTCAATTAAGTCATCACCCATTTTTGATCGGTAGTGCACCATTAGCGCATTGAATAAGGGATTGTGTGCTTTTTTGAAGACAGCGTTATATTTATTTACGTAGGTGCCAATCAAATGTCCACCCATTTCCAGTGTGGTGAAGTGACCGGTTAATAATAGCACGCCTTTGTTTAGTGCCATTGCCTGATCGAGATGTTCTTTGCCTTCGATTTGACACTGTTTCTGTAATACATCGCTTTTAGTGAACCAGGCAATACCGGTTTCGAAAACTGAGATGCCCAGGCTGCTAAATGCTTTTTTATTCAGCTCATCAATTTCTTTATCTGTGAAATCAGGATATGCCTGTTTTAAATTAATGCGAGCAGCGCGTCTTCTGGACGGGACGATACGATATAACAAGAGGCCTAAAACAGAGCCTGCTGTTTGCAGTGCGGATATGGGTAAAAATGATGCCAATCGTAATAATCCAAATGCAAACCATAATGGCCAGTATCTGACTGCTAAATAAGAACTCAGCTGCAATGATTTGTCTGTTGTTTTATTCACCAGTATCGATTGTTAGATTGGCTGGTTGCTGTGATTATTTCTGGTCGTTCTGTGCTTCCTTAGCAGGCCTGGGAATAAGCCATTTATTAATGGCATCAACATCTGCCGGGGTAAGAATTCCGGCAACCTGTTTTAATATCAGCTGATTCGTCAGGTAGGTATAACGTGCTACCGAGTAATCCCGTTTGGCGCTAAATAACTGGCGCTGTGATAACAGTACGTCAACACTGGTACGCGTGCCAGCATCGTAGCCGGCCAGCGTGGCATCCAGTGATGTCTGCGTAGAAATAACCGCCTGTGTTCTTGCTTTGACATTCGCAATATCTGCTTCCAGGCTTAAATAGGCACTGCGCGATAAACCGATCGTAAGTCTTCTTTGCTGTTCAAGTAAAGCTGTCGCCTGGTCTCGCTCTGATAATTTCTGGCGAACCGTTGAACTGGTAAAACCACCACTGTAAATAGGAATATTTAGATTCAAAATAACGCGGGCATCTGTATTCTCGTTGGCGGGGATAGGTATGCCTGAGAAGCTTCGGTCATCTGCATTAACTACGTCATAAGCGGCGTTTAAGCTAAGCGTGGGATAATGTCCGCCCTTGCTGCCATCGTAGGCACTCTGGGCTGCAACAAGTGCATATTTAGCTGATACGATAGAGAAATTATTTTGTAATGACTTTTCCTGCCAGGCATTGATGTCCATCGGTTCGGGTATGACTAAAGGCATGTCTTCCCTGGCAACTTTCAGGTTTTCCGGGTAGGTATTTATAATAAAACGCAAGGCTTCACGTTTATTCGATAGATCATTGGTGGCGATAATTTCATCAGCCACGGATATATCATAACTTGCCTGTTGTTCTTTTACGTCAGTAATTGCTGACAAACCCACATTAAAACGTTCTTTACTTTGTTCCAGTTGTTTGCCAATGGCTTTTCTCTCTGCACTGGCTGTTTCCAATGTGTCAATGGCCGTTAAAACATTAAAGTATGCGGTGGAAACACGCACAATGGTATCCTGCCTGGCCACTTCAAGGTCAGCTAACGCCTGGGCGACAATGGCATCACCCTGATCCAGGTTATCAAATACTGTCTTATCAAAGATCACCTGGTTTAAATTGAGGCCATAACCGTCATTGTTATTATCTGATTTTGTTACCACACCGGACCGGTCAGTTTCAGTCCGACCGCGCTGTATAAACGCGTTAAAACCAATTTGGGGTAATACTGCAGCCGTGCTTTGTGAGGATGCTTCAGAGGCTGCTAGATAGCCAGCATAAGCTGCCTGAAAAGTTGTATCGTATTGCTGCGCAAGCTCCATTGCATCTTTTAAATCAAGTGCCGATGATGTGGTAGCAACAGAACAGAGAAATAAACCCATGATTGGTTGTAATAGGGTCGATCGTAATAATAGCTTCATTTTTATCTCTTTTAAATCCGGTTATTCTAGTAAGTGGCCATTTGTGTGTCGACCGTCTTTGCCCACTGTGCCATACCGCCGGATAAATTAATAATGTTGGTGAAACCTGCCTGTTCCAGATAACGGCCCACACTGCGGCTTCGAATACCATGATGGCATATAACCACTGTCTCACGATCGAAATCAAGTGATTCGACTGTAGCGGGGATGGTGGACATAGGAACTAAAACGCTATTTTCAATTTTACAGATATCAAATTCCCAGGGCTGGCGAACATCCAGTAAAAATGGTTGTTTTTCACAGGTATCGAGGTATGTTTTTAATTGCTCGGCACTAAATTCACGCATATTTAGAAAGTGAAGATTTGTTTGACGGGTTGAATCATCGGTTCGATTGATGTTTCAAAAAGCTCTTCGGTAGTCCATTTGTTTTTTTCTGTACGTGTTACCCGGTAGGCTGTCATTGCTGGCGCATCACCGGTTACAACAAACATTCTACCGTCAATTTTGAGCAGTTTTTTGTAGCTATCGGGAATGGTCTTCATCGCAGCAGTAATTGCAATGACATCGTAATTACGTTTTTGCTCCCAGGTTTTGGAAGCGTCACCTGTAGTTAGGTTGACGTTGTTAATACCCAGTGCCTGCAGGTTTTTTTCAGCCATGGCGGTCATGTCTTCATTGATATCAACGCTGTCGACGTGGCGTCCCAGTTTTGCCAGGCAGGCTGTGAGATAACCGCTACCGGTACCAATTTCCAGAATCAGGTCTTCATCGCGTATATCGAGTTCCTGAAGAATGCGTCCATCAATAATGGGATGGGCCATATTGCAGGGTCGATCCTGATAACTGCCCAGCGGAATACTGGTATCAACATAAGCCAGGTTTTTGTATTTATCCGGGGCAAAATTTTCACGCGGGATTTCGCTGATAACGTCCAGCACACGCGGATTAAGTACATCCCAGGGCGTACCTGTTGTTCAACCATATTAAAACGAGCTTTTTCGAAGTCCATAATACGCCTTCATGTTTAATCTATTACAAAGATGCGCATTCTACCCTGAGAAGGCCAGAGAGGGTAGTTTTTCCGTTGATTAACAAAGCAAGGAACTTGACCGCGAAGAACGCAAAAGCACGCAAAAGAAAGGATGTAAAATAGTGTTAGTTTTGTGTTTTTTCGCGCAGTTTGCGTTATTTGCGGCAAAATTATCACTAAGGAAAAAGCGGGTATTAAGCAGTAATTTATCGTTCAAACTTTTTATAACGCAACCAAATCAGGTATTATGTGAGTTTACTGAATACCATTTTGAAGAGACCGAAGTCTATGAGTGCCATACCACAAGAATTCCTTGATCGTGCAGCTGAGCTGTCATCCGGTTCCACCAAACCACTCGATGGTTCGAAAAAGATTTATGTCGAAGGTTCGCGTTCTGATATTCAGGTGCCGATGCGTGAGATCCATCTTGAAGATACTGCTTCCAGTTTTGGTGCAGAGCCTAATCCACCCATTCCGGTGTACGATACTTCCGGCCCGTATACTGACCCGAATGTACAGATCGACCTGTTAAAAGGTCTGGCTGATGTGCGTAGCAACTGGATCGAAGAGCGTGGTGATACTGAATATCTTGACGGTCCAACATCCGATTTTGGGCAGCAGCGTCAAAATGATCCGTCGCTGGCCGATTTGCGTTTCGAACATATCCGGACACCACGCCGTGCCCTGGCGGGTAAAAACGTATCACAGATGTTTTATGCAAGGCAGGGCATTGTTACACCGGAAATGGAATATATCGCCATTCGTGAAAGCATGAAACTGCAGGAATTGCGCAAAAATCCTGAATACAAAAAGGTGCTGATGCAGCACCCCGGTCAGTCGTTTGGTGCCAATCTTCCCAACGAAATCACGCCTGAATTTGTGCGTGATGAAGTGGCCAGCGGTCGCGCTATTATTCCAGCCAATATCAATCATCCGGAAGTAGAGCCGATGATTATCGGTCGTAACTTCCTGGTAAAAATTAACGGAAACCTGGGTAACTCTGCAGTTACTTCATCGATAACTGAAGAAGTTGAAAAAATGGTGTGGGGTATACGCTGGGGTTCAGATACCATCATGGATCTGTCCACCGGTAAAAATATTCATGAAACTCGTGAATGGATCTTACGAAATTCACCGGTACCG
Source organism: uncultured Gammaproteobacteria bacterium (assembly GCA_963759005.1). Lineage (GTDB taxonomy): Bacteria > Pseudomonadota > Gammaproteobacteria > SZUA-229 > SZUA-229. The sequence continues at coordinate 8,906 of CAVWXQ010000043.1, read as the reverse complement.
ATCGGAACGGTACCCATCTACCAGGCATTAGAAAAAGTTGATGGTGTCGCTGAAGACCTGACCTGGGAAGTATTCAAAGATACTTTGATCGAACAGGCCGAGCAGGGTGTGGATTACTTTACTATCCATGCCGGCGTGCGTCTTAAGTATGTGCCAATGACGGCTAAACGTGTCACCGGTATCGTTTCACGCGGTGGATCGATCATGGCGAAATGGTGTCTCGCGCATCATCAAGAAAGTTTCCTTTACACCCACTTTGAAGAAATCTGTGAAATCATGAAAGCCTATGATGTCTCATTCTCCTTAGGAGATGGTTTGCGTCCGGGTTCATTGGCCGATGCCAATGATGAAGCACAGTTTGGCGAGCTGGAAACGCTGGGTGAGTTAACAAAGATAGCCTGGAAGCACGATGTACAGGTAATGATCGAAGGTCCGGGTCACGTGCCTATGCAGATGATCAAGGAGAACATGGATAAGGAGCTTGAAGATTGCCACGAAGCACCATTTTATACTCTTGGTCCGCTTACCACCGACATCGCACCTGGTTATGACCATATAACTTCTGGTATCGGTGCTGCTCAAATCGGCTGGTATGGCTGTGCCATGTTGTGTTACGTCACCCCGAAAGAGCATTTAGGACTGCCAAATAAAGAAGACGTTCGTGTTGGTATTATTACTTACAAAATTGCAGCTCACGCTGCTGACCTTGCTAAAGGCCACCCTGGTGCGCAGATTCGCGACAATGCCATGTCAAAAGCGCGATTCGAATTTAGATGGCAGGATCAGTTCAAGCTGGCACTTGATCCAGAACGGGCGCGTGAATATCACGATGAAACCATGCCAAAAGATGCACATAAAGTTGCCCACTTCTGTTCCATGTGCGGGCCAAAGTTCTGTTCCATGAAAATTTCACAGGACGTAAGGGATTATGCTGCACAACAAGGTATTAGCGAAGATGAGGCCTTGCAGAAGGGTATGGAAACTAAATCGGTTGAGTTCATGAAAACGGGCAGCGAAATCTATCATAAGGCTTGAGTAGCAGAACGTTAGTGACAAAATCGTCTGGAACGACAAATTTATCGGTAATAAATTTGAACAGCTGTTTTGTAGCTGGCCCCATCGGGGCGAATACCAGGGAAGGTATTTGTAATCTTGAACAGCCGCTTTATGGCTGGCCCTTTAGGGTGGAGGGCAGGGATAGCCCGGAATAATATGCTGCACAACAAGGTATTAGCGAAGATGAGGCCTTGCAGAAGGGTATGGAAACTAAATCGGTTGAGTTCATGAAAACGGGCAGTGAAATCTATCATAAGGCTTGAGTAGCAGAGTGTTAATGACAAAATCGTCAGCAACGACAAATTTATCGGTAATAAATTTGAACAGCTGTTTTGTAGCTGGCCCCATCGGGGCAAATACCAGGGAGGGTATATACAATCTTGAACAGCCGTTTTTTGCCTGAGCCGCAGGGAAAAACACAGGACGTGTTTTGTAAAAAATGCCTATTTGTATTGACCCTACCAAAGCTAGCGGGCTCGGTAGGCGAAAGGGACACTAAAGTCAGTCCTCTTTCCAGGATAATCCCTCCGTTTTCTATCCATGTTTTTATGAAATTGCTTTCACGGATTATTGAGACTGGTTAATCCAGCGAAGGGCCCAGTACAAAATCAACTGGCTCGAAACCTTTGTCTTCCAGTAAATCTAAAATATCATCCCAGGTATATTCTGAGTCTTCTTCCGCTTTCGCAATTATGCCGGTAACGTAACGGTAAGCTTCATGTTCCTCAAAATCATCTGGTATTTGTATCAGGCGAATATTTTCAGGTTCATTTGCATACAGTATCATTAGATTGTTGCTCATTTAATTCTCCGGATTTAGTTATGTTGTGATGATTGCTATCTGAGCTTAAGTCATTTATCGTTACAATGCTTGATGAAGGGTATGAAAAGGTCTCTCTAATATCTTTGTGCCATTTGCGGCGATTATATTGCAGTATCCAAATACTTTATTCGCTGCGACACCGGCAGAAACTATTTCATTAAAAAAAGTGATTAACGGGGACGTGGTCCTCAAGTCAGAGCTATTTCTCAGTTTTAGTTTCGTTGATTGCTTTTTTCTCTGAAAGTGTTTTCTCCATGCGTTCGAGGATGTTTTCAAGATTGTCCAGGCGTTGGTCAATTTGTTGAAGTTTTATCATTTCTATTTTTTCATCCTTGATGATCTCTTCTTCATCTTTGGCTAAAAGAAAGGCGGAGAAATTAGCGGTAATCAGTGAAAACAGACCAAGGCCGAACAGTATCAGCAGTCCACCAAAAACTCTTCCGGCTGCTGAGCTTGGTACGATATCACCATAACCCACAGTGGTTACAGTAACCCATGCCCACCAGAATCCATCCCAGATGTTGTCGATAGCCGGATCGATACCGGCAATGAGTATGCCGGCAGCAATGATAATAAAGAACGCTACTAACAGGGTAAGACCAAGCTTATTTTTTGCCAGAACGCCGCGAGCTGTTTTCGATATCCCGAACAGCAGGGGCAGAACTAAAAATACGCGTAAGGTACGCAGTGCGGCAATTTCCGTACTACCATCCCACAACACTGGGAACGCAACAATGATGATTAGCAGATTAAGCCAGTTGGTCGACAGGTATCGCACCTTGTCATCAGCTAGCCTGGTGAGTAAAGCTGTTTCGATAAAGAAAAAGCCCCAGACAAACCAGTCTGTTATTATATTTAAAAGCGGCGGAAATACACCCTGGGCGGATGCATACCATTCGATAATGATCCAGATAGCTATCATTATCATCGGCAATTCGAACTTATGTGCCCAGTACCTTACTTGGCGATTCTCGCTATGTACAACACCTCTAAGACCAATGATAGACTTGTAATTTGCTTTAAACATACATGTTTCCAGGACCCTTATTCAGCCATATTGTAACCGTCTTCTCAACAAGGTAAACAATGAAATGGGAAATTATTATTATAAATAGGCATGTTGAACCGGCATCAAGATTAAATGTCAAATACATATTTTGATATCTATGGTTAGCGGACAAATAAGATTAAAATAAACAGAACCTAATCTCATTAAATAGTATTTATCTCATGACTATCGAATCTAAATGTAACATACCACAACAGCCTGATTATACAGGGGTAACAATTATTGAGTTAACACCTGTTCCTGCCTTGAAAGATTATTTGCAGGCAATGACGGTTGCTAATGAAGAGGCAGAAAAAAGAATAGGTGAACATATGTTGCTTGCATGGTATGACAAAGATCGGGATTTTGAGTCGCCACAGCATGCCAGTGAATGCCACGTTAATAGCGCAATACCAGGTTATATCGATTATGCGTTGTACCACGGCGCCAGCCTGAAAATCGATATTGAAGGTGGTCGTTTTGTGTTCTTTTATCTACCGATAGATTTTTAAAGATGCCGCCTTGGCACCTGTGGTAATTATAAACAGGAAGCATAACTGCTCTTATTTGCTGGTTTTTTTCTATTTTAGGTGCGTGGTAATATACAGAATAATTACTAGTTTGATCTGCATCAAGACTATGTCTAATTACATTCTTATAATTACTAAAATCGACGAGAGATTGTCAGTTTTTCATATTATCAGGCAATGGAAGTCAGGCTACTAGCACCCTTTGCATGGATTGAGGGGGTGCTATTTTAAGGCGAATAAATTCCATAAATCCTGCCTTTTTGTATCACACCACATAATACGGCGAAGACAGTATGAATCCGGCGATAGTAAAAAATATTCAGCGGTCAGGATTTATATTGTTCGTGTTTGAAAATAGCTGTTCTAGCGGTGGTATAGCTTTCATCACTGATGATACCTTCATCTCTAAGGCGGCGACACATTTTGAGTTCACCTACCAGCCTGTCTGAGACAGACATATGCGTCTGTGCTTTATCGATAGCCTGTTGCAGCTTGATGAAATACAGATCGAATTCCTGTTGAGCGGGTTTTTTGTTTTCAATTAAAAAAAGTCTGGCATGGCCATAACGGCTTGTAAATATAAATTCATCACGCATCAGGTATACAAAAATTAAACAGCAGATTAAAGCGATTGTTACTGTAATAGTACCAGTCAGCAGACAAAATAATGGTTTTACCGTTTCTGATATCCCGAGGTAAAGGCTTAGACCTGCTAAAGCGCCTGCAGCCAAAGACGTGTATAACCATTTCCAGATAATGACTTTGTTATGTTCAGGTTCAGAAGATAACCAGGTCAAGATAACTCGAAATTTTTTTTCTTTAGCTCGTTTTCTTTCAACAAATTTGAGTAATAAATAACTGGATGTGTATAACTGGTATTCTCTACAGCTTCCTTTCAGTGTATTTGTCTGTATGAGTTTTTCGCCTAATTTGGCAGGATCGATTTCCTGATCAAATTCTTCATAATTATCCGCGGGCGCGTCGAACACTGCGCTAGCAAAAATAACTTCTCGATTGTCTTCCATATCTGCAACCTCTTGAAGGACAGTGAATATTTATTATCCTAAGACGCTAGTAAAAACTATGCGCTATAGTGCAAGACTTTAGTGATATTGTCATTCCGACAGAGTATTGCTGTGTTTTTTTTGCAGCAATACGAGGAGGAGTCTTGAGGCTCTGATAAAATCAGAGAGCTTTAAGATCTCTCGAGAATTGCTCCATGCATCGTTTAATAAGCTACATCCTTGTAACGATCCCTATGTTCGAGATGACAGGTGCTAGAAGTGATTTTCAATCACTCTAAAAACAACCTATGAACTTTCAGTCCATAGTAGTTGAGTATGGTACGACATGTTTATAATTGCCATAAGAAATGTATTAAAACATTATTGAAATGATTAAGCTGGATTCAATTTCAGCCAGGAGCCGTTTAGTTCTGATCAATTCGAGCGGTATCGTCACTAAGGCTTTTACACAGCAGGCCTAAATTAACCTCGTCGACTGCTGATTCTACATCAACCCATACCTGATGCCCGCTACCCGGTGCGCATTCAATGTTATTACCATTCTGGTCAGCCATTTTTTTAAGTATAAAATGATGGTTACCGTTAGTGGTTAATAATTCCATCTCATCACCGATAGTGATTTTATTTTTAATATCTACAAGAATGCGATTGTTGTGGTTATCAAATTCTATCACTTCACCCGCAAAAAGCTGTCTTTGGCTTCGTGAGCTGTTATCACGATAACGCTGCATCTCCTCGGGGGCATGACGTTCAAAAAATCCATCGGTGTAACCGCGATGTGAAAGGTTTTCCAGTTCCGTCATTAAATGTGGATCAAATTTTTTGCCACTGACAGCGTCATCAATCGCCTGACGATAAATTTGCGTTGTTCTGGCGGTGTAATAGTAGGACTTGGTGCGGCCTTCGATTTTTAGGCAATCAATACCAATATCAACCAGGCGATGAACGTGTTCGACAGCTCGTAAATCTCTGGAGTTCATGATATAGGTACCGTGTTCATCTTCTTCGATAGGCATGAATTCGCCGGGGCGACCCTGCTCTTCCAGCAAAAATTGTTGTGATGTTATTTCGTCAGTGCATTTATCCGGTTCGGCTTTCCATGCTTTGGTTGGTGAGCTACACGTCCCTGTGTCACTGCTCCATACACCGGTATTTTCAATGTTCTGATCGGTATCATTATTTTTAACTTTGTAGTTCCAGCGACAGGAGTTTGTGCAGGTGCCCTGGTTAGGGTCACGGTGATTAAAATAACCCGACAGCAAACAACGTCCGGAATATGCAATACATAATGCGCCGTGTATAAATACTTCGAGCTCAATATCAGGGCAGTCGTCGCGAATTTGTGCTATTTCATCCAGTGATAATTCACGAGAAAGAATAATGCGTTCAACCCCTGTAGACTGCCAGAATTTTACAGAAGGTGAGTTTAAGGTATTGGCCTGTACTGACAGGTGGACCGGCATATCAGGCCACTTTTCTCTGACCATCATAATCAGTCCTGGGTCGGCCATAATTAACGCATCTGGATTCATCGCAATAATGGGTGTCATATCATCCATAAAGGTTTTTATTTTTGCGCTATGAGGAAGAATATTGGTGGCCACAAAAAACTTTTTTCCCAGCCCGTGTGCTTCCTGAATACCCGCTTCCAGGTTTGGCAGTCGAAAATCGTTATTGCGCACTCGTAAGCTATAACGCGGTAAACCGGCATACACTGCATCTGCACCATAGGCAAAGGCGTAGCGCATGTTTTTGATTAATCCGGCAGGGGAAAGCAGTTCGGGTTTTTTCATGGGATATCAATAAAATATAAATCTGCATTTTAAAAGAAATCGATCACAAAAAATACAGCATAGAAATGTGCGCTCAAGTTGTGGTTAATTTAAACGTTGTAAAACAGGCTCAAAGTTCAAATTCAATGAACCTGTGGTAAAACCCTATGTCTCTATATCCGGGTCAATACAATAATTTACCGCGGAGGATGTAAAATGAAACAAAATCAAAGTATTACAGATCTGGACTATAAAGTTGCCATGGGACGCTTACTGGTGATGTATACCCAGGTAGACTACCTGATTATGCGTGCTGTTGCCGAGCGTATAACCCATGCACCGGATGATGAAAGCCGATTATTAATGGCGAAACAGGTAGGTGATGAAAGTAAACATGTGCGTATTCAGCAGGAGTGGATAAAAAAATTCGGCACTGATACAACACCCATTTTTAGTGAGCAACAGCAGGAAATGTTCCTGGTCCATTTTCGATCACTCAACTGGCTGGATTTCTTAACTGATATGTATGTTTGTATCGAAGCATTAGGTGGGGAAGCAGTAGAACAAATTGTGCCAATGGCTGACCCGGGTACAAGAGAATCGCTTAAAGTACCGCTACAGGATGAAATTGATCATGTAGCTTTTGGTCTGGGCAGATTACACGATGAGCTTGCAAAATTGCCGGAAGCTGAAAGTTGTGCCTATCTACAAACAATAGAATCCAGACTGGATTTTCTTGATGATACCCTGCATGGTATGGGGATCGATGTGCCCGGCATGTTTAGTGCAGTAGGTGCAGATTACCAAAAGGTGGTTGAAACCGTATTACACAGAAGGCAGCAGATACTAGAGTCATTGGCACAGCCGTTAGCAGCATAAAAAATGTATAAAGGTGTCGAAATCGGCGTTTATCGACTCTGATTTCAGTGTGCATTGGCTTCGACCCCGGATAGATTATAATTGAGGTGTTTCAGTCAGAATCCAGATACTGAAGCTTTGGTGTTTTCTGTGTATTCCTGTACAGGGTATTTCATCCTGGTTAACGTTTTATAACCATGTAATAATTAATGGTATCTGTTCTTCCATTCAAATAAAATAGATGCCGGTTAATAATAATGCATAAAACTATGTAAATAAAGGTGACGATAAATGGCTTACAAATGTGAAGTATGTGGTATGGGTATTGGTTCAATGACGTGTGCTGAATGCGGTAAAGAGCTGGTGCATGATGAAATCACGACGGATGATGGAACAATTATTTTTGTGTCAAAATGTCCTGATGGACATGGTATGGTGAAGTCACCAATGTGTTGTGGTCAGGATATGACCTATCAGGCGTAATTTGCACTTGATGTGTAAGTAAAAGAGCAGCTATTTAGCTGCTTTTTTTATTTAGGGCATCGCTCCACAGGGCATGCTTTAAGCGCACAGAACTTTATGATAATTAAACCTAAATAAATCAGTTGAACCTACTGCGAACGACCAATGCGCTGAATCTACAAGACTTTCTCGAACATTTTGAACTCACGCTCTTATGCATCCTGCATCCGCGATATAACAGCATCCTTGCTGAAAACCCTATGGGCGATACGTTTTCGCTCAAAATAACCGATAAAGTATCGTATATTCATCACCTTGATCGCTCTCTACGACCGCCATGGATGGTGGAAGTGCCGGTTTTGCAGGAGCAGTACACAGGTCGATTCAACTGATTTATTTAGGTTAAATGGTTGCCATTATCATGATTTTTTGCCAATAGTTTATATAGTGAGTTTGTTGTGCTGTCATATCAGTCATTAGAAAAAAAGCTGGGTTTTGATAAAGCATTGCCCGTTACAGAGCACTGGTCAGCTGCGCCTGATTTCCTGAAAATAATAAGTGATTTTTGTTTAGAAGAGAAACCTCAGGTTATCGTAGAATGTAGTAGCGGAACCAGTAGCCTGGTTTTATCCAGGTGTTGTCAGTTGAACCAGGTCGGGCATGTTTACAGTCTTGAGAATGGAGAAGAATACGTAGCACAAACAGGTCAGCAGCTAGATGATTTTTTACTATCAGCGTATTGTGATGTTATTCATGCGCAACTACAGGATGTCAGGTTAAATAGCGAATGTTTTAAATGGTATGCTTTAAATAATCTTACAGAGATAGAGATTGATATGCTTGTTATCGATGGACCGCCTGGGTTTATACAGAAACATTCCCGATACCCGGCCCTGCCTTTGTTGCATGAACTGCTGGCAAAACATTGTGTTATATTTTTGGATGATGCTGCCAGAGAAGATGAGCAGGAACTGGTCAGGCGTTGGCTAAAAGCATATCCAGAATTTCAGGCAGAATATGTTGAGAATGAACGAGGCTGTTTTATTTTAAAAAGGTGATGGTTTGTGTTTTGGACATGAGCTAGCAGGAAAATAATGGCCATGCATGAATGGACGCACAAACAAAAATATTTTTTCCACAGATGAACACAGATAAAAATCATTAGTTATTTGATGTCATCCTGAACGGTAGTGAAGGATCTTGAGGTGGTTACACCATAATAGCGTGGAGAGCAAGATCCTTCCATTACGCTACGCTCCTGTCAGGATGACAAAAATAAACATTTCTTGTTTTTATCTGTGTTCATCTGTGGGCTATCGTTTTTAAAGTATT
>CAVWXQ010000042.1:0-43393 GCA_963759005.1 uncultured Gammaproteobacteria bacterium | reverse complement strand
GCCACGTATCGCTGTCTGTTACGGCAGGAAAGTCGATGACTGCTACCAGCAATCTATTGACCCAGGAGGGTATCCGCCAACATATCTACCAGCTCATTTTTCTCGTGTTAATACTGGGCATGATTACCGGCGTTTATATTTTCTGGCAGAAGAGCTTAGCAGGCAGCAGGCAGTCACTTGCTAGCGATTATCACCTTAATAGCAGCAGTCATTACCTCCGGGCGATGCTGGAGCTTCGTCATATACAGAGCCACAATATGCTTGAGTTGCTAGAGAAAAGCAATGATACACTTTCGCAGAATATTCAGTTTGGAAATCCAGCATGAATACAGTGACAGGGTTTCATTTTATCTGGTTCGCGATGAGCTTGATGCCGCACTGGATCTTCAGGAGAAATTTGCTGACGACCGATTCGATCCGTTGACCAGTAAATTGCAGCAGCAGCTGTTTATTTTTGTAGAGGGTCACAACGAAGATTTCTCGCATGTCGATGCCACTGCGGGTCAGATGTATTTATCGGTGAGAGAAATACTAAACACCCTTAAACAGCTGGTGCAATTGCATACTGTAGCGCGTGAAGACCTGCTCGCTGAAATAGAAGCACGCAAATATCGCCAGAATATTGTTTTTATAGCACTGTTGTTACTATTGCTTGTGTTCGGTTTTTTTATCATAAAGCGCAGTCTGTTGGCTATCGACAGTGTCATCATTGATCATAACCGTGTAGAAAAAGCATTATTTGATAGTGAAAAGCATTATCGCAGCCTGGTCGAGACAACCGCCGCAGTTGCCTTTGAGGTGAATTTGTCCTCAATGTCTTTTACCTATATCAGTCCGCAGATCAAAGAGCTCACCGGTTATCCGGTAGAAAACTGGGTTGATTTCGATTTTTGGGTGCAGTGTATTCATCCTGACGACAGGGATGCGGCAGTCATTTATTGCCAGTCTGAAATCGGAAAAAGGTCTGGATCATCGCATTGGAGTATCGTATACTTAAATATGATGGCCATGTTGTATGGGTGCGTGATGTGGCGAGTGTAATAAAAGAGCAGGGGCAGGCCGTTGCCTTACGTGGCTTTATTGTGGATATCACTGATCGTAAGCAGATCGAGCTGGAAATAAAAGAGAACGAGCAGTGGCTGATCCAGCTGCTTAATACGCTGCCTAATGGTGTGATGGAGTGTGATGCAAAGGGGCGTATCTTATTTAGTAATATGGCGCATCATCGTATTTTAGGAGTGAGCCAGGGTGAGCTGATCGGGAAAAATGTATGGGATTTTCAACTGGATGAAAACAGCAAGCAGGAGACACGTGACTACCTGGCGATGCTGGTCGCCGAAAAACCAGCGCCAGAGCCTTATGTGATAAGCAATGTAACCCGTGATGGAGACGAGGTCGATTCTCGAGATTGTCTGGGACTACCAATACGATGAAAAGGGTGAGGTCACCGGGTTTATTTCTATTATTTCTGATATTACCGAATTAAAACAGACGGAGCTGGCATTGCGCCGCTCGCAAAAGATGGATGCTGTTGGCCAGATGGCTGGCGGTATCGCGCATGATTTCAATAATATTCTGAGTATTGTTCTCGGCAATATTGAGATGCTGGAAAGACAAAGTACATTTGACCTCAAGGTGCAAAAAAGGATTGAAAGCATCAAGCAATCAGCGCAACGAGCCGTTGATTTAACACGTCAATTGCTTGGTTTTTCACGTAGCGAAGCGACCAGTAAAAAAGTGATTAATATTAATCAGCGACTGGAAAAAATGAAGAGTCTGATTGTTCGCTCATTGACCCCACAGGTAGAAGTGTCAGAGCAGCTAGCTAAAGGATTATGGTCAGTCGAGATCGACCCAGGCGATTTTGAAGATGCGCTACTTAATTTGTTGTTAAATGCGCGTGATGCCATGTCAGGTACTGGTCTATTGACTATAGAGACCCGTAATTGTGAACTTGATGAAGCTTATTGTGATATTAATCCGGGTATTGGTCCAGGCAAGTATGTGCAACTGGCGGTGAGTGATACCGGTACCGGTCTGTCCTCAGACGTACAGGAGCACATTTTTGAGCCCTTTTTTACCACCAAACCTCAGGGTGAAGGCACAGGACTCGGCCTGGCTATGGTTTATGGTTTTGTTAAACGCTCTGGTGGCTGTATTAAAGTTTATTCTGAATCAGGTATTGGTACTACCTTTCGCATTTTTCTGCCCGCGGTGCCTGAAGAAGCGCAGGTTTGTGAGAAAATCATCGGAAATATCAGTACATGGCCACGCGGCACTGAGACCGTGCTGCTGGTTGATGATGAGCTGGCTCTGCTTGAACTGGTCGAGGAATCATTAAAGGTGTTGGGTTACAGGGTGTTGACCGCAAGCAATGGAATAGCAGGCGTTGCAAAGGCTTGAAGAAGAAGGAGCGATCGATCTGTTGTTCAGCGATGTGGTGATGCCCGGTGGCATTAATGGCTTCGAACTGGCTGAACAGGCGGTAGTTTTATTGCCGGAACTGAAAGTGTTGCTTACCTCCGGGTATACTGAAAAGGCAGTTATACGTAACGGGCAGGCTCGTTTTAGCGCAAACATGCTGAGTAAACCATACACTCAGACCGAGCTGGCTTGTCGGGTGCGTGAAGCACTGGATGATAAATCTGGATGATATATCATGGGCTTAATTAAAAAAATTGACTTAACCTTGTTGCTGCTTGTTTGATGTCGTCGGTGGAAAAAATGCCACTGATCACAGCTGTCATATCTGCGCCCTGCTGTATCACCTGCTGGATATTTTCCTGTGTGATGCCACCGATAGTACATACCGGTATAGAAAGCTGATGTTTGGCTTTTGTAATTATATCCAGTCCTGCGACGCTGGCATCGGGTTTGGTGGTGGAAGAAAAAATCGCGCCAAAGGCGACATAGTCAGCGTTATTATTTTCTGCTTCTATTGCCTGATTCAGATCGTTATAACAGGAAATACCGATGATGGCATTTTCGCCCAGTACCTGCCGCGCAACTGTTAGCGAGCTATCATTTTTTCCCAAATGCACACCATGCGCGTTTACTGCTTTGGCTAGTTCAATATCATCATTGATAATGCAAATCGCGTGGTATTGATGACAAAGTGCACGTAACAGGCTCGCTTGTTGAAATCGTTTATACTGCTTATCTGATTTGTCACGGTACTGGATGATCCCTGTTCCGCCTTGCAGCGCTGCCTCTACTGATTTACTAAAGTCTTCTTCAGCGATCAATAGTTGATCGGTTATTGCATAGAGTCCTTTGAGCTTTTCTGCGTGTGCATTCTGCGATGTCACTTCCGGTCCCAGAAAAAACGGTTGGGGTGGTACTGTCCCATACCGATCCGGTGAGCATATACCAGTGTTTTATGGGTGTATTCCAGTCCTTTTCTAACCGCACCAAGCACGTCCTGTCCAAGCGCAATTTGTGCTGCGATACTTGAGGCGAGGGTGCAGCCTGAACCATGATATTTGTGTGCAAGACGCTCATAGTGAAAAGTTTGCAGCTCACGGTTATTACTGAACAGGCTGTGTACCACATCCGGGGTTTTGCCGTGGGTGCCGGTTAATAATATATATTCAACCTCTGACTCTAATAATCCCATTGCAGCTGCGGTTGGCGTATCTGAGCCGGGTGCCAGGGCATGCACTTCATGGATGTTTGGTGTGAGAATCCTGGTAACCGGCAATAACAGGGTACGTACCGTATCTACCAGGTCTTCGGTGCTTAAGGCTGCATCTGTTTCGGTGCTGAATACCGGGTCATAAATCACCGGAATTCTGGGGTAATCGATAATAATCGAATGGATGGCCATGGCAATTTCGGCGCTGCCAACCACGCCAATTTTTATTGCTGCGATGGGCATATCTTCCAGCACCGCACGTGCCTGTTCAATGATTAAATCCGCAGGCATGGGTGCAAAGGAAATAACGTCAATGGTGTCCTGCACAGTGGCTGCAGTAATAATTGGTGCGGCGATACAGCCGTGGCTGCACAGAGTTTCAATATCAGCTTGTATGCCTGCACCACCAGTGGGGTCGGCACCGGAAAAGCATAAGACAACGGGGGGATTATTTATGTTCATAGCTCTTGTTACCGTGTTGGTACAACGGTTTTTTTAATTAAACTTATTCTAACGCAAGATATAGTGTGTAGAATAGTCGAATTGAGATTTTTAAAAGTATCATTTGGAGCTAAGTATGTCATATAAAGTTTTAACCTGCATCGTTTGTGGTTATGTTTATAACGAAGAGTTAGGCGACGAAGAGCATGGTCTTGCACCGGGAACACGCTGGGAAGATGTGCCGGATGACTGGGAATGTCCGGAATGTGGTGCCGGGAAATCAGATTTTGAAATGGAAGATGTTTAATTAATCAGGGTTGCCTTAAACAAACAAATGGCGGTTTACTGGCGATTTGTCTGGTTTTAAATCATGAATAAACGACTTGCTGTCTTTTTAGATAAGGCTTCTCTGTACCCGGATGACCTTGATTTTTCAAAACTGGAAAATGCCGCAAGCTGGCAGTGGTTTGATAATAGTAATGTCAGTGATGTTCAGCACTGCCTGGAAGACACTGAAATTATTGTAAGCAATAAGATTTTCCTGGGCAGAGAAATAATGCAAAGCAGTAAACACCTGAAATTAATATGTGTTGCTGCTACCGGTACAAATAACGTTGATATAGAAGCGGCAAAACAGCAAGGGATAGTAGTTTGTAATGTCCGTGCTTATGCAACATCCTCAGTGGTGCAGCATGTTTTTTCGCTTATTCTTTCACTCAATCGAAAATTATTTTCCTATAGAGAGTCAGTTTTCAATGGAGACTGGTCGCACAGTGATTTTTTCTGTTATTTCGGAGAGCCCATTAGTGCACTTGAAGGTAAAACCTTAGGCATAATTGGTTATGGTGAGCTGGGTAAAGCAGTGGCAAAGGTTGCACAGTGTTTTGCCATGAAGGTGTTAATTGCAAAACGCGATAAAACAGATGCCCGTCCGGGGCGGTCGGATTTAACTACCTTGTTAACTGAATCAGATGTATTGTCATTGCACTGCCCTTTAACCGAGCATAATTATCATCTGATTAGTGAGAAAGAGCTTTCACTAATGAAAGCCGATGCGATATTAATTAATGCCGCTCGAGGTGGTTTAATTGATGAGCTGGCATTGCTACATTCGTTGGAAAATAAACAGATTGGTGGCGCTGCATTAGATGTGCTTGAAGAAGAGCCGCCGCCAGTTAATCATCCGTTAAGCAATTTTGATGCGGGAAATTTAATTATTACACCGCACATCGCCTGGGCAAGTCAGCAGTCACGGCAACGCCTGGTGAATGAAATAGCTGAAAATATACAGGCGTTCAAACGAGGTGAGCCGAGAAATTTTGTTTAAAGGCTGATCACCACAGAGACACGGAGGGCACGGAGTTTAAAATGATTCAAACAATAAAAATCTCTGTGTCCTCCGTGTCTCTGTGGTGAAAATATTTGTTGGTTTTTATCTATTCACCCATAATAGTAATGGCAATATTGCGTTTATGTGAATTAGTGCGGTGCTCCCACATGTAGATACCCTGCCATAAGCCTAAATCACATTTGCCTTTGTCTACAGGAATGGAGAGTGAGCTTTGCGTCAGGATGGTTCGAATGTGCGCCGCCATATCATCGGGGCCTTCATCTCTGTGTCTGTACAGACTGTCACCGTCTTTAACCAGATTAGCCATATAGGCATCTAAATCATCGCGTACTGTTTTGTCAGCATTTTCACAAAGTATCAATGATGCGCTGGTGTGCTGAATAAAAATATGGCAAATACCGAATTTAATGCCTGACTTTTCAATGGTTTCAGTTATCTGTTTGGTAATATTGTAAGTGCCACGTCCAGTGGTTGAAAAGCGTAATTTTTTTTGGTAAAGCATTTCTTGTAACCTAGGGCACCTCTGGTTAAGTATCATTAATTCTGCGGGCTTTTAAGCGTACATATTTAAGGCATGTTTCGCAATGAATGCCCGATATTATTAATTATGGGCCTTCATAAGAAGCATAACGCAGAAGATGTGCGATTAAAAGCCCGCCCTGTGGGGCAATGCCCAAAAGCCAGGCTCTGCGTTATTGCTTCTTACCAGGCCCGCTTTAGTATGAAGCCGGCATGCTTTGACCTCCATGGATGGAGGGAATGCAGATTTTGCATCGTTACATGGATGTAACTTATTAGGGCAATGCATATGTCCATGGATGGACGGTAGTAGGACAACGCAGGAGCAGTTGTCGAGGAGCTATTGCCGAGGAGCAAAAATCTGTCAAAGCAACGCCTTGATCCTGGCTTTTGGGCATCGCCAGAATTTATGATACTTAATCAGAGGTGCCCTGGTGCCTTTTGTATGTTGACTTGCGTATGCGGGACTGCTAACTATTATGAATATAAGTTTAGTTTAAATTGCTGGCGATGCGGTAACCCCAGTAAAAAAAGTGTAACTGTTTAGTTTAAGAAGATAAGCAATGGTTAAAGTTCAGCGCGAGTTGTTGCATCAGTTCAAACCAGGCATTTTTATCATCGTGAATATTTATCCCTAACGGGTCTAATGCGACTGCTTTGACTGAGCTTTGCGCTATTAATGTATCAATGATGGCCGGTTTAGGCGCCTGGTAGACCAAACACTGGACGTTGTGTTTCTCTATGTGTTTTTTGATCTGGCGCATATGTTTTAAGCTGGTCCCGGTTTCATCATTGAAATTGATTGAATCAATATAGTTAAGTGCATTTTCATCCTCGAAATACTGGAAAGCGTCGTGATAGGCGATGAAAGGTTCATGATGTCCCGTTAAGTTTATTTTTATAAAGTCATTTATCTGTTCGATTTTGCTCAGCAGGGTATCAAGGTTTTTATTGTATTGTCCAATATTTTCAGGGTTGTAGCGGATTAATTGCGCGGTAATGTGTTTGCTGATGGCCATCGCATTGTGAGTAGATAGCCAGATATGCGGGTCAATCATGGTTTGTTTTTCACTGCTAGCGGTAGACGTGTGCTCGTCATGATCATGCGAGTGAAGGTTTCGTTTATTGAGTATTCTCAGGTTCTTTGCCTGCATGGCAGAAACAATGATTGCTGAGCTGGCCTGATGTTCAATGATTTTATTTAAAGAGGTCTCCATTTGTGGTCCTGTCCATATAATCATTTTGGCATTGGCAAGTAATCGTCGCTCAGAGGGGCGCATATTGTAATGATGTGGAGATTGCATCTGTTTCATTAATAAAACAGGTTTGCTAATGCCGTCTGTGAGATGTGCCACCAGTGAGTACAGTGGTTTTATGGTAACCACGATAGTGTCGGGTATTTCTGCATAAGCGCTAGCTGGCAGTATGAATAAAATAAAATATCCTGCTAGGTGCCTGAATGCGCAAAAATAAGATTGTAAAGTTTGATACATATTGAGTGCAGGGTGCTTTGCGGTTGGTAAACCGCGATCCAGAGTGCAGGTAAAAGGTCTAATGGCCATCTAATGTGGTTTATAATAGCTGTTTATACTCATAGAGAGCTTTGCACGAAGCATCTTTTCCGCTATGGCTGCGTTAAAAATAGTCTCAAAATGCTCATAAACTACGTGTAAACTGTGCTTTTTCGACGATTTTTGCCTTACCCTAACGAAAAATCTACATCGTGCAAAGCTCTCTCATCATATTACCATGTAATATCTATTCAATTCGCCATCGAAGCCGTTATGTCAATTCCACACCAACAAGCCGAAGACAAACCATTATTAGCCGCGAAAAATATCGGTTATATTATAAGGGGCAAAACCATACTTAACGGCGTCAGCCTTCAATTGCATAAAAAGGAAATTATTACCCTGATCGGACCTAATGGTGCGGGTAAAACCAGTCTGATACGTATTTTGTTGGGATTGATTAATGCCAGTAGTGGGAAAGTGGAACGTCAGGAAAGTCTTCGCTTAGGTTACGTGCCACAACGTATTGATGTACCGAATGTTATGCCGATACGGGTAATTGATTTTCTCAATGTTACCGGCCTGTATGATGTTGCACAGTGTCAGCACATGCTCAATGAGGTTAATTGTGCTTATTTATTATATTCACCCATGCAAAACATTTCTGGTGGTGAAATGCAGCGCGTATTACTTGCACGTGCGCTGTTAAAAAAACCGCAACTCCTGGTACTGGATGAGCCCGCTTCGGGTATGGATATTATCGGCCAGCAGGCCCTGTATGAAACCATCAGGCATATCCGTGACAAACATGACTGCGGCATCTTAATGGTGTCACATGATCTGCATCTGGTAATGGCGTCAACGGACCGGGTAATCTGTTTGAATTCACATATCTGCTGTACCGGTCACCCCGATGACGTCAGTGAGCATCCTGAATATTTAAAACTGTTTGGCGATGCGATAGATGGTCTGGCATTGTATTCACATCACCATGATCATGAACATGATCTACGCGGCAATATTGTGGATTCTGAACATTGTCACAGCCGTGAGCCCAGTGAACATGAACAGCAATGGCAGGATAATAAGTAATGGCTGCCTTGTGGAATGATAGTTTCATTCTGTATGCGCTGGCAGCTGGCATTGCACTGGCTTTAGTCGTCGGCCCACTGGGCAGTGTGGTGGTGTGGCGACGCATGGCTTATTTTGGCGACACCCTGGCGCATGCTGCTTTGTTAGGTGTGGCTCTGGCGATTGCGGTTGAACAATTACCGATGGCCGGGGTGGGAGTGATCGGTGTGTTGATTGCTATTTTATTGTTCTGGCTGGAAAAACAGGGTGATTTATCCACTGATACTTTATTAGGTATTCTTTCGCATAGTGCCCTGGCCTTAGGTTTGATTGTGTTGTCGGTAATTCAGGCGCAGGGATTTAATATTAATTTGATGTCTTATCTGTTTGGTGACCTGCTCGCCGTCGGTGTGTTTGATCTTGTGCTTATGTACGGTAGTGTGGTGATTATATTGCTGGTGTTTAGTCAGATATTATCACCCCTGATTTCAATGTCGGTTAACGAAGAACTGGCACGTATTGATGGTATTGCGGTTGAGAAAATAAGATTTATATTTATGATTTTACTGGCGCTGGTCATTGCTGTGGCATTAAAAGTGGTGGGCATACTTTTAATTACGGCTTTGCTGATCATTCCTGCGGCGACGGCGCGATTGTATTCTAAATCACCAAAACAAATGGTGCTGGTCTCCGTCCTTGTTGCGATTGCCGCTGTTGTCTTAGGGCTTCTTGCATCGCTTGGCTGGGACTTTCCAACGGGGCCGGCGATTGTGGTTTCTGCGTCGTTATTGTTTTTTGTATCGCGTATATTTGTTCGATAGTAGAAAATATTTTAGCTCTACCACAGAGCGCAAAGATGCGCGAAGAATTTAATCTTTTGATACGCCTTAGGCGTAATAACTACAATTTGCGCCTCTGTGCCTCTGTGCCTTCGTGGTAATGTTTTAAAGCTTTCGTGTTTTTATCGATTTAATCGCCGCAACCACTTCGTCAAAAGCATGTTGAGCAATCTCATCACGTGTTTTATCTTTACTGTGTATTGGTTCGAGATAATGTACTTCAACATCAATGCTGGCTGCACGTGTAATTAAATCAAAAGATTCGGCAGTAGACCTGCCAGCAAGAAACAGCGTCACTGGATTTATTTCTATCTTACTGGTTTCTGGATTTCTGATTGGATAAAAAATCGCAACCGGTTGCACCATGGCATGTGCATCGATGGCGCTTTGCATCATGCGGCTGTGGAATTTTTTTATGTGGCCGTCGGTGGTTGTGCCTTCGGCAAAAATCAGGCTGTTATGTTGCTGTTTTAATGCGGCGGTAATTTCGCTGCTTGAATCTGAGGCAGAGACTTTACATCCACGTTTTATATATAATGTGCCTGCACGCGTTGCCAGCCAGCCTATTATAGGCATGGTTTTTACTTCATGTTTAGATAAAAAGTGCACAGGCAGTAGATGACCGAGTATAACGATGTCCAGCCAGGATACGTGATTGGCAACAAACAGTGTTTTTTTTGCCAGTGCCGTGCCACAGGTTTTTATTTTTATACCAAAAATGCGGGCTAGAACCCCCAGCCAGGTGCCGACTATGGTAGAGGCAAAACCATGTGCCGGTCTGCTATTACGTAAGAACAGGACGGTTAGAATAATGCCGAAAATTAGCCATATTATAATCAGTACTGACCGGTAAAACTTTCGAAGTACTTGCAAAATTCCTGACGCGATCCCTGGCGGCGTTAAAAATAGGCGAAAAATACTCATTTACTACGTGTAAACTCCGCTTTTTCGCCAAATTTTGCCTTGCCAGGAGTCACCTCAGGAATCTTGTAAGCACTTCTTTTTATAGCTGGCATAAATTGAGGTTTTGGCTAGTTAGCTAATCAAAGCGCATGGACAGGTCGATTGCTTTGATGTCTTTGGTTAAGGCGCCGATAGAAATATAGTCCACACCGACTTTAGCTACCTCAGTTATATTATCGAGGTTGATATTCCCGGAAGCTTCGCTGATAATTTTTCCTTTGCAAATTTGCACTGCTTGTTCCAGGGTTTTTGTGTCGAAATTATCCAGTAGTACACGGTCAGCACCTGCGTCTATCGCCTGCTGCAATTCGTTTAGATTTTCAACTTCAACTTCAACTTTTAAATCCGGGTTATGAAAACGTGCTTCTTTGACTGCGTTAGTGATGCCATCACAGGCGATAATGTGATTTTCTTTAATCAAAAACGCATCGTATAAACCTAAACGATGGTTTTCACAACCACCACAGGACACAGCATATTTTTGTGCCATGCGTAAACCCGGAATAGTTTTTCGCGTATCCAGAACTTTTGTTTTTGTACCGGCAACTTTCTTTGCATATAAAGCTGACAGTGTGGCTGTTGCTGACAGAGTTTGTAAGAAATTTAGTGCACAGCGTTCGCCACTAACAATGTTTTGTGATGAGCCACTGATGGTACAGATAATTTGACCTGCCTCAATACTTTCTCCATCATTAACAAACCAGTCGATTAAGATGTCATTGTCAATCTGTCGATAGGTTTCTTCAAACCAGTGCAGACCGCAAAATACGCAGGCTTCTCGACTGATAACGGTTGCTAGCGAAATATTTTCCTGTGGTATTAATTCCGCAGTGACATCACCTTCACCAATGTCCTCTTTCAGTGCATGGAATACATTTTCTTCAATAATGCTTTGCGGTATCGGTAAGAAGGCCATAGATTAGAAACTCACGGATAATAATGTTCAGGGTTAAGTTAACGGTTTACAAAAAACTTTCGAGTTACGCTGATAGTTGTATAGCAGTTTTTTTTCTATTGGTAATGCTTCAGGGTCACACTCAACAAATCCCCGCTCCAGAAACCAGTGCATGGTTCGCGTGGTTAAGGTGAACATTTTTTTCATGTGTTGCTTTCTTGCCTGCCACTCAACGTGTTGCATCAAATCGTTGCCCCGACCATGTGTTTGATAGTCATGGTGAACCGCCAGGCATGCAAGTTCCGCTGCCTGTTTCTGTGCAAAAGTAAATAGAGCGGCGCAGGCGATTATCATGCCGTCTCGTTCGATGACGGTGAAATTATTTATATCCAGTTCCAGTTGTTCGCGTGAGCGTTTCACTAGCGCACCGTCTTCTTCCAGTGGTGAGATGAGCTCCATGATGCCACCGATATCCTCAATGGTTGCAGTGCGTAAGCCTTCATAATTACCAGCGGTAACAAGCGTTCCGGTGCCATCTCGAGTGTACAGTTCCAGCAAAAGTGCGCCATCGGTCTGCCGACTAATTAAGTGCACCCGCGCTACGCCACCGCGACAGGCATTTGCGGCATTGTTTAAATGTGTTTGCGTTTCATAGAGATTGATATCGGGGTTATCAGTGTTTCTGTCATAGTCGTAGCCAGCTAAATTATTTGAGAGCTTTTTATTGTGATGCTTTGCCAGCCAGTTTTCTGCATGCGGCAAGTCCAGTTGTTGTAATAAGCTGCCCTGTTTATCGGTAACCCCGTTGTTCTCCATGACAAAGATTAATTTGTCGGCTTTTAAGGCGATGGCGGTTTCTGTTGCTATGTCTTCTGCACGCAGGTTAAAAATTTCGCCAGTGGGTGAATAACCGATGGGTGAAATGAGCGCCACATTATTATTGGCCAGTTGCTGATTAATTGCCTCAGCATCGACGTTTCTGACATTGCCGGTCTGACAAAAGTCGATTCCATTATGTATGCCAAAGGGCTGTGCGGTGATGAAATTTCCGGAAACCACACGCACCGATGCGCCTGCCATGGGTGTATTTGGTAGTCCCATAGAAAGTTGTGCTTCAATGCGCAAACGTGTCTGGCCAACGGCCTGTTCGACGGCAGGCATGTGTTCACTAAATGTAATACGCATGCCTCCAGTAAATTCGGAGTGGATACCCAGGGTATTTAACTGTTGTTTGATCTGTGGCCGGGCGCCGTGTACCAGTACGAGGCGAACCCCCAGGCTGCCTAGCAACGTCATGTCATGGATTAAGTGTGCAAAACTATCATGCTCAACCGCTTCACCGCCAAACAGGATGACAAACGTTTTGCCACGATGCGCGTGAATATAGGGTGCTGATTGCCGGAACCAGGCCACATGTCCATCAGTATTACAGTGCCGATTTTTAGTTTTTTTATCCACCGTGTGATCTCAGTACTTCTTTCGTAACAGTATACCTTGTAATATACCCGATTCTGTTCTCTGTTCAATTGTTAATTGAGCATTGTATTTAATAAGTATTATAGAAGGCAAGTCTCTGGAAGGTTAGTTATATGGCAAATGATAAAACACGTAAATTTTCTTCAATTATCGTTGATGGTGTGGCGCAGGCTCCCAGTCGTGCCATGCTGCATGCAGTAGGATTTGACGATGCCGATTTTAAAAAACCGCAGGTTGGTATTGCTTCGACCTGGAGCATGGTGACGCCCTGTAATATGCATATCAATAAACTGGCTGAAGATGCAGCTTTGGGTGCGGATGAAGCGGGTGGTAAAAGTATTATATTCAATACCATTACCGTCTCCGATGGAATTTCTATGGGTACGCCTGGTATGCGCTATTCGCTGGTATCACGTGAAGTGATTGCTGATTCGATTGAAACGGTTACCGGTGCACAGGGATTTGATGGTCTGGTGGCAATTGGTGGTTGCGATAAGAATATGCCGGGCTGTATGATAGCTTTGGCAAGGCTCGATCGCCCATCAGTTTTTGTTTATGGCGGCACCATTAAACCTGGTGCGGGGCATACTGATATTGTTTCTGTATTTGAAGCAGTGGGTGGCGTTGCCGCAGGAACCGTATCAGAGGCAGAGTTAAAAGTCGTTGAAGATACGGCAATACCGGGTCCCGGTTCATGTGGTGGTATGTACACAGCTAACACCATGGCTTCTGCGATTGAAGCATTGGGCATGAGTCTGCCAAACAGCTCTGCGCAGGAAGCCGTGTCTATCGATAAGAAAAATGATTGCCATCGAGCCGGCGCTGCGGTACTAAACTTGATAGATAAAAATATCAAACCCAGCGATATAATGACGCGTAAGGCATTTGAGAATGCGATTACTGTTGTCATTGCATTAGGCGGCTCAACCAACGCGGTATTGCATTTACTGGCAATGGCGTATTCTGCAAATGTAGAGCTTGAGCTGGATGACTTTACACGTATAGGTGCTAATGTTCCGTTGCTGGCCGATCTTCGGCCCAGCGGTAAATATTTAATGTCAGAATTAATTGCTATTGGCGGTATTCAGCCAATAATGAAAATGCTGCTTGATGCCGGTTTATTACACGGCGAGTGTTTGACCGTTACCGGTAAAACCATGGCGGAAAACCTGGCTGAAGTGCAGCCTTATCCTGCCGGGCAGGACATTATCCATGCCTTGAACAATCCCATCAAAAAAGACAGCCATCTGGTGGTGATGTACGGCAACATAGCTACCACCGGCGCGGTAGCAAAAATTACCGGCAAAGAAGGTTTGAGTTTCACTGGTAACGCGCGTGTCTTCGAATCAGAAGAAGATGCATTAACTGCAATACTGGGTGATACGGTAGTCAAAGATGATGTCATCGTGATACGTCACGAAGGCCCTGTTGGCGGACCGGGTATGCGCGAAATGTTAAGTCCAACTGGCGCGATTATGGGTAAAGGTTTGGGAAAAAATGTTGCCTTAATTACCGATGGTCGTTTCTCAGGTGGTAGCCATGGCTTCGTAGTAGGGCATGTTACTCCGGAAGCGGCGGTTGGTGGTCCAATTGCCATTATCGAAGATGGTGACGGTATTACGATTGATGCGGAAAATCGAGTATTGAATTTGAATATTCCCCAGCAAGAAATCGAAACTCGACTCAGTAAGTGGAAAGCACCCGCAGCAAAAGAAACACGTGGTACTCTGGCTAAATATGCCAGGCTGGTGAGTTCAGCATCAGAGGGTGCGGTAACAGATAAGTTTTAGAGTATTGCCGGCGAGCCAATAGGCAACTCTGGTTAAGTATCATAAATTCTGGCGATGCCCAAAAGTCAGAATCAAGGCATTGCTTTGAAATCATGCTTATTGCATGGTAAAAAGCAATAACACAGAGTCTGGCTTTTGGGCATCGCCCCACAGGCGGGCTTTTAAGCGCACATCTTCTGCGTTATGCTTCTTATGAAGGCAATAAGCATTCATTTCGAAACATGCCTTGAATATGTACGCTTAAAAGCCCGCAGAATTTATGAGACTTAACCAGAGTTGCCCTAACATATAAATCATCAGTTATACTCGACGGTATAAGAAACAATAATAACACAGAGTAAGTAACATGAAATATGATGTGATTGATGCGGTCATTTCTCCCAAAGGGCAGCTCGAAACACTGTCTCAATTTGAAGTTAAGCTGATACTGGATACCAGTGAAGGTGAGCCTGCGCATATTTTTCGCAACTGTTCACTTGCGGTTCTAAATTGCGGTAGTCCGATAGATAATGGCAAGGAGCTGCTTGAGCGTTACGCTGATTTTGAAATAGAAGTGATACAGCGTCAGCGCGGTATTATATTATCACTAAAAAATGCGCCGGCAATTGCTTTTGTTGATGGTAGTCTGATTACCGGTATCAATGAGCATCTTTTTGCTGTATTGCGTGATGTTATTTATGTGTATAGCAAAATTGTAAATTCACCTCGATTTAATCTGAGTGAGTCTGCTGATGTGACCAATGCCGTTTTTCATATTTTACGCAATGCGCATATCATGATACCCAGGCTGATACCAAATCTGGTGGTTTGCTGGGGCGGGCATTCCATTAGTCGTGAGGAATATGACTATACCAAGGAAGTGGGTTATGAAATGGGCCTGCGTGATCTGGATATATGTACCGGTTGTGGCCCGGGCGCAATGAAAGGACCAATGAAAGGGGCAACCATTGGGCATGCTAAGCAGCGCAGTGGCGTCGGTCGCTATATGGGAATTTCCGAACCGGGGATTATCGCTGCAGAATCACCTAATCCCATCGTTAATGACCTGGTTATTATGCCGGATATTGAAAAGCGCCTGGAAGCCTTTGTTCGCACCGGTCATGGTATTGTTGTTTTTCCTGGTGGTGCGGGAACAACGGAAGAAATACTCTATATACTGGGTATCTTATTACACCCTGATAATACTTCGGTACCCTTTCCGCTAATATTTACCGGCCCTAAATCTGCCGAAAATTATTTTAAACAGGTAAATCAATTTATTTTGGATACGCTTGGTCTTGATGCGCAACAGCGTTATAAAATTATAATTGATGACCCGGCGGCTGTAGCAAGGGAAATGAAAGGTGGCATTAAACAGGTGCGAGCATTCAGAGAACAGCGCGATGATGCGTTTTATTTCAACTGGTCGTTGACCATAGACGCGCAGTTTCAACAACCTTTTCATCCAACGCATGAAACTATGCGTAAGCTGGAACTACGCAAAAATCAGCCTGTACATTTATTAGCCGCAAATTTGCGTCGCGCATTTTCCGGTGTGGTTGCGGGTAATGTAAAAGAAGAAGGCATCCGTTCGATTGAGCAGCATGGGCTTTTTGAGTTAAAGGGTGACCGGGAAATTATGGAACCGATGGATGCTTTGTTATCGGCTTTTGTTGAACAGCATCGTATGAAGCTGCCAGGAACAGAGTATGTGCCGTGTTACAAAATTATTAAATAAAAACTTATTCACCACAGAGGCACAGAGGGCGCAGAGAAAAAATGTTTTGTGTTGGCTGCGCCTGCGGCGCAGTTAACATACAAAAAACTCTGTGTCCTTTGTGCCTCTGTGGTGAGTTGTTTTTTAACAACAATAATGAACTATAAGCTGCCTGATTACATCAACCGCTGGATTTAATATTTTTGTTTCGATATACTCATTCGGCTGATGCGCTTGATTGATGCTGCCCGGACCCATGACTATCGTATCCAGCCCCATTGCATTGTAATAAGGCGCTTCTGTGCCAAAAGCCACCGCCCTGGATTCAGTGCGGGTCATTTTTTCAGCGAGTTTTACCAGTCCGGAGTGCTTACTGGTTTCCATAGCATCAACACCATCAAATAGTGCTACGGTTTTAAAATGAATGCCGGTGTCCAGCAAAACATTTTTAACACGTTGCTGCATCTCAGTGCGCAAATCAGTTACTTTCATTCCCGGTAACGGGCGAACATCAAGCTGTAATTCACAACTGCCGCAAATACGATTTGGGTTGTCACCACCATGTATGTGGCCCAGGTTCATGGTGGGCACGGGGACTTCAAACAAGGGGTTTTTGTACTTGCTTTGTAATTCTTCACGCCATTTCAGCAATTCGCCGATTACTTTATGCATGGCTTCAAGTGCATTATTACCCAAAGCAGGGTTGCTGGAGTGACCTGCCTGACCAGTCAGTTGAATGGCTTCCATCATCATGCCTTTGTGCATACGCACCGGTTGCATATTAGTGGGTTCGCCAATGACGGCATAACGTGTTTTGTTAAGACCAAGCTGGCTTGCATGTTTAGCAATAGCTTTTGCACCGGACATGCTGGTTTCTTCATCTGCCGTGGCAAGAATAATCAAAGGCTGTTTTATCTGATTTAAATCGAGCGATCTTAAGGCTTCGATAATAATGGCAAAAAATGATTTCATGTCACAGCTGCCAAGACCATAAAAACGATTATCTTTTTCGGTAAGCCCAAAAGGTTCAACCTGCCAGCGGTTTTCATCGAAGGGAACAGTATCGGTGTGACCGGCCAGAACCAGCCCGTTGTTACCATTGCCCAGTGTTGCGATTAGATTAGCCTTGTTTTTTTCACTGTCGATAAGCTGGATTTCACAGTGGAAGCCAAGGTTCTCAAACCAGTCGGCTAATAAATTAATTACATCAAGGTTACCCTGATCGATATCCGGTGAGGTACAGCTGATTGACGGCGTGCTTAAAAGCTGATTTATTAGTGACTTTAACCCGGCTGTTTTGACGTATTTATTGGTAGACATATCATGACGTTAAAACTAATATGAAAATAAAGCAAAAAAAACTGCTTTTTATAAGGATTGTGATGATTTTGGCAGATTTCAGCAGTTTGTTTCCAACCTTGCATCTTAGTTTTCATTCTTATTGTTAGTTGTAGCTATAGATTATAAAGTAACGGCATTTTCAGATGCCTGATAACAAACACGAAAGCCCCACGACGAATGACTAACGACACACAAACACCCGCTGAGTTTTATTCCCAGGTTCCGCAATCTCTGCAATCTATTGTAGAAAATTTATGGGATGACTGGTGCAGGTCGTGTGAAGAGAAAGAGGAAAACCGAAATCTGAATTTACCATTATCTATAGTAGGTAAAACCTGGGCATGTAGTGATTTTGTGGCACGCAACTGTATTCGTTACCCGGGAATCTTTTATTACTTGCTCGCAGAAGGATTTGAATCAGGCCGAACAATTGATGATTATAGAAAATTAGTAAGTCACCTAGTTACTGCTGCCAAAGACGAAAAAGAATTGATGTCGACACTGCGTGTATTACGCCAACAGGAGATGGTGCGTATCGCCTGGCGTGATTTAAATGGCCTGGCTGATATTGAAACCATTCTTCATGAGCTAACTGATTTTGCTGAAGCGGTGGTTTCAGTTACTTTGCAGGCGCTGGAGCAGCAGCAGGCCGAAATCTTTGGTATGCCACTTGATGCGAATGGTGAGAAGCAGTCTTTGCTGGTATTTGCCATGGGGAAAATGGGCGGAGGTGAGCTTAATTTTTCTTCCGATATTGATTTGATATTTATCTTTGCAGAAGACGGAGAAACCTCCGGCCCGCGTCGTAAATCCCATTATGAGTTTTACCGCACGGTAATTAGAAAGCTGGTTAAAGTGCTGGACGAAGTGACCGCAGAAGGTTTTGTTTATCGTGTGGATATGCGATTACGGCCTTTTGGTGAAAGCGGCCCGATGGCGATGAGTTTTTCCGGTGTTGAGCAATACTATCAGTTACAGGGACGTGACTGGGAACGTTACGCCATGATCAAAGCTAGATTGATTACAGGCTCGTGATAGCGATAAAAAATACCTGCAATCAATGTTAACGCCATTTGTATATCGGCGTTATCTTGATTTTGGCATGCTTGAATCAATTCGCGAAATGAAAGCGATGATCAGTGCACAGATGAAACGTAAACGCATGACCAATAATGTCAAGCTTGGTCCCGGCGGGATCCGTGAAATTGAATTTATTGGCCAAACACTGCAGTTGATCCGCGCCGGTCGAGAGCCTGAACTACGCGAACGCAGCATAATCAAAGTACTGAGGATTCTGGCTGAAAAGAGTTATTTGCAACAACAGGAAGTAGTGCAGTTGCTTCAGGCTTACTGGTTTTTGCGTAAACTGGAGAACCGTTTGCAAATGCAGGGTGATAAACAAACGCATACCTTGCCCGATGATGAAGTATCTCAACAACGTTTATGTGTTGCCATGCAAATGCAAAACTGGGATGAGTTGCTGGAGCAGCTGTGGTTTCATCAGAGAGCCGTTGATGATGTTTTTCAAAACCTTATTGCATCTAAAAATGAAGAACAGGATGTCAGTGTCTCGCCGTTTGCCCTATTCTGGACGCATGTAGATGCCAGTGATAATGAAAAAGAAGGTGTCAGGTTGTATCTTGAGTCCTCTGGCTACAGCGGTGTCGATGATATTATCGAATTACTGACGCAGTTACGCTCCCGGTCTCAGGTAAAACATTTAACCGGTGATACCGCTCGTCTGCTGTCGCACTTAATGGAATCGTTGATTGAGAAAATTGCTGATTACCCTAACCAAACAATATTGCTAAATCGCGTCTGCCGAATTATCAAAGCGCTGGCAGGACGCAAGGTCTATATCAGTCTGCTCAATGAATATCCAGACATACAGTTGCAGATGCTGACATTGTGTGCAGCCAGTGAATGGTTTACCGAACGCTTAACTAAATATCCGATATTGCTGGATAGCTTGCTCGGTACGGCAGAAACATTTCGACAGCAACACGATGTAAAGAAATTGCTGGCACTGGAACTGGAACGTATTGCCGGTGATAGCTCAAGTGCAGATGCGGATCTTGAGTTGCTGATGGACCGGATGCGGCAATTTAAACGGCAGATGGTATTTACCGTTGCCATGCTTGATGTTTTTTATGCAGAGCCGGTGGAAATCGTTTCAGATCACTTAACTGAGCTGGCAGACGTATTATTAGAGAAAATACTTGGTTTTTCCTGGCAGGCGATGGTTGCAAAATATGGAGAACCGGGTTGTGTTGTTGATGGTGAGGTCTTTCGACCTGCGATATCGATCGTGGCTTACGGCAAAATGGGCGGAAATGAGCTGGGTTATGGCTCTGATCTGGATATTATCTTTGTGCACAATAGTAGTGGCGAAAAACAAGTTACGACTGGTAAGAAAAGTATTGATAATCAAAGCTTTTTCGCCCGTGTTGCACAGCGGGTTATTCACTTTCTAAATACCCGGACTTATTCCGGCATATTGTATGAAGCTGATACCCGCTTGCGACCTAACGGACAGTCGGGCCTGATGGTTAGCAGTATTTCGGCATTTGAGTCATATCAACGTGAAAAAGCCTGGACCTGGGAACATCAGGCATTAATTCGTGCGAGATTTGTGACGGATAATTTACAGGGAAACGCGCTGATAGAGCAGGAATTTGATAGAATTCGCAGTTCGGTGCTCAGGCAGAAGCGAGAGGCTGATAAGTTGTTGCAGGAAGTCGTCGAAATGCGCGAGAAAATGCGCCAGCACCTGGCCAATAAGTCAGCCGATTTTGACATCAAGCAGGATGCGGGCGGTCTGGTTGATATAGAGTTTATGACACAGGCCGGTGTACTAATCCATGCGCAGCAGCATGCTGACTGTATTAAACATACTGCTACACTGGAGCTGATCAACGAATTAACAAAAGTTGGCTGGTATGAAGCCGACGAGGCAGAAAATATCGGAAATGCATATCGATATTTTCGTAAGCTGAAAAACTGGCAAAAGTTAGAGTGCGATGCTGATGTCAGTGAAATGTCGCTGCATCGTGATACAGTGATTGCTGTCTGGCACAGGTTAATGCCTGAAAAAGAAAGTTTTAAGTAGGCAGTTGGCAGTTATACTATACAGTTTAGTAGATAGTCGACATGCTCGTGTGTGAGTGTCGGTCGCCGGGACGCGACCGTCAAGCCTACAGGGATATATTCACGGCGTCTCGCGGACGAGCATGTCGGCTATCCAATGTTCGCATTAGTAAGTAAAAACCTCTGTGGCCTCTGTGTCTCTGTGGTTAAAAAATATTTTGATTTTTATTTTAGAGAAATAGCAGGAGAAGTTTATGCAAACCATGGCCGATAGAGATGGCGTAATCTGGTTTGACGGGAAAATGGTTGAATGGCGTGATGCCAAGATCCACGTTTTAACGCATACATTACATTATGGTATGGGCGTGTTCGAAGGCTTGCGCGCTTACAAAGCTGAACAGGGCACTGCTATTTTTCGTCTGCAGGCACATACCGATCGCCTGTTTGAATCCGCTAATATCATGAATATGGATATACCGTTTGATAAAGAAACGCTCAACAAAGCACAAATTGCAGCGGTAAAAGAAAATAATCTTGAGTCTGCCTATATCCGTCCAATGTGTTTTTATGGTTCGGAAGGTATGGGTTTGCGTGCTGATAATTTAAAAGTACACGTGATGGTTGCTGCCTGGGAGTGGGGCGCCTATCTCGGGCAGGAAAGTCTGGACAATGGTATTCGTATCCGTAAATCTACATTTATAAAAAATGATTCACATCCGAGTATGTACCTGGCTAAAGCCAACGGCAATTATATTAACTCCATGCTGGCGCTCGATGAAGCGATGAGTAAGGGTTATGATGAAGCCTTGTTACTGGATAGTAAGGGTAATGTCGCTGAAGGCAGTGGTGAAAACATCTTTATGATTAAAGATGGTGTATTGTATACACCGACACTGGTTGCATCACTAAACGGTATTACTCGTAACACCATTATGACGCTGGCTAAAGAACAGGGTTACGATGTTGTCGAAACAACGATAAAGATCGAAGAGTTGTATGATGCTGATGAAGTGTTTTTTACCGGTTCTGCCGCTGAAGTAACACCGATTCGTGAAATTGATGATAATTCAATAGGTAACGGCTCTCGCGGGCCAATTACTGAAAAACTGCAATCCATGTATTTTGATTTAGTACATGGGCGATTAGATGTCCACCAGGACTGGTTGACGGTAGTTAAATGACTTAAGAACATGACAAATCCGCAAATGAACGCGAAAAACGCAAATGTTTTTTAGGTAATAAAAATTAAATATTTTTAACTGTTTTTATTCGCGTTCATTTGCGTTTATTAGCGGAAAAAAAATTAGGAGTTAAATATGCCTAACCCAAACACAGCAACACAAGAAGGACTGGAAGTACCGAATGATACTATGATGTATGAAGTGTCACGAAATGTTCTACCAATTCATTGCCCTATGCCAGGAAGCAGTTTGTGGGACTCTCATCCCCGGGTGTATATTCCTGTGGAGGTAACGGGGTACTGCAAAATGCCCCTATTGTGGTTGTGAATACCATCTTGTTGATTAGGGGACCTCTAATTAACTTTAGCACCGAGTACCTGATCTTATGACCATGCATATCCCCTCATTTGAAAGCGCCAAGGTTCTGGTGGTTGGCGATTTAATGCTGGATCGTTACTGGCATGGTGGCACTTCAAGAATTTCACCGGAAGCGCCGGTCCCTGTGGTACACGTTAATCAAAATGAAGAACGTGCTGGCGGTGCCTGTAATGTGGCATTAAATATTGCCACCCTGGGAGCGCAGTGTACGGTAATGGGTTTGTGTGGTGATGATGAAGCTGCGCGCACGCTTGAAAAAATGTTAGGCAAAGGTTGGTGTGATCCCGCGGTTTGTTCGTATGCCTGAAAATTCCACGGTGACCAAATTGCGTGTTATGAGTCGTTCGCAGCAGTTAATGCGTCTGGATTTTGAAGATGGTTTTATCGGACAGGATTTGTCCGGGCTTGAGAAAGTCTTCGAAGCCGAATTACAGAATCATAATATCGTCGTCTGCTCCGATTATGGTAAAGGCAGTTTGCGCCAGGTAAAACGTATGATTGAATTGTGTAATGAAAAAAATATTCCGGTACTGGTCGATCCTAAAGGAAATGATTTTGAAAAAT
Source organism: uncultured Gammaproteobacteria bacterium (assembly GCA_963759005.1). Classification (GTDB taxonomy): domain Bacteria; phylum Pseudomonadota; class Gammaproteobacteria; order SZUA-229; family SZUA-229. The sequence goes on along the minus strand of CAVWXQ010000042.1, from coordinate 20,656 downwards.
ACACAGGCGCTAATTTAATTACACCAAACCTTGCTGAATTTGAAGCGGTTGCTGGTTCCTGTGAATCAGAAGATGACCTGGTTACAAAAGCAAATTCACTTTCGGAGAAGTTTAATTTTGATGCCTTTCTGGTCACACGAAGTGAACATGGCATGAGTTTGATGCAACAGGGTTATGATCCTGTGCATATACCGACGCAGGCAAAAGAAGTATTTGATGTTACCGGTGCAGGTGATACCGTTATCTCGACGTTGGCGGCATCGTTGGGTGCCGGTCTATCGCTTGAACGTGCTATGGTGCTGTCAAATCTGGCGGCCGGCGTAGTGGTGGCTAAATCAGGTACCGCCAGTGTCAGTTTAAGTGAACTTGAAAACGCAATAGAACAAAACTCATCAAATACTGAACACGGTATTTTAGAAGAGGCCGAGCTTTACCCGTTACTGGAGCGTTGTCGCTCGCGTGGTGAAACGATAGTAATGACTAACGGTTGTTTTGATATTTTACATGCAGGTCATGTGACTTATCTGGAGCAGGCCAGTGAACTGGGTGATCGCTTACTGGTGGCGGTTAATATCGATGAAACCGTACGCCGGTTAAAAGGTGAAGATCGACCGGTAAATAAAGTAGAAAATCGTATGCGAATGCTGGCGGCCCTGCGTTGTGTCGACTGGGTGATCCCATTTAGTGAAGATGAACCAACACAATTGATCTGTAATGTATTACCCGATATTTTAGTGAAAGGGGGTGACAATGAAGTCGATAAAATCCCGGGTGGAGATTGTGTTCGTGAATCAGGTGGCCAGGTAATGGTGCTGACTTATGTTGATGGTATTTCCACCACAAAGATTATTGATTCGATTAAAGAAAAAGTTTAAAAAAAGTTGACAGTCGGCAGTCGTTGTCATCCTGAACGTTTTTTGTGAAGGATCTAAAGAAACATAAGACAAACATTTTACTACAGCGAAGAGTTTAATGACTGACTCAGAAAAGCAAAAAACCACTGACGTTTCTGTTGACGTGTTAATCATTGGCGGTGGCATTGCCGGTTTATGGGCGCATGCTCGCATGCAACAGGCTGGTTATAAATCAGTCCTGTTAGAATCTCAGGCATTAGGTGTCGGGCAGACTCGTTACGCACAGGGTATCATACACGGTGGAACTAAATATGCTTTAACCGGTAAGTTAACCGCCTCATCAGAATCATTGGCCGATATGCCATCACGATGGCGTGCCTGTTACCAGGGTAATGGTGAGCTGGATTTAACGCAGGCTGAGTTACTCTCCGATGCACATTATCTTTGGTCTACCACCAGACTGACTTCACGCATCTCCGGGTTTTTTGCCAGCAAAGTCATGCGATCTCGTTCATCTGCGATGGATAGTGCTAGCGACAAAAAGTCACTACCTTCAGTTTTTCAGCATAAAGACTTTAAAGGTCAGTTTTATCGTCTGGATGAACCTGTGTTTAATGTTTTAAGTGTTATACGCGCATTAGCAGAACCAGTGAAAAAATCCATCTTGATGATCGAACAGGAAACGCTTGTTCCAGAGGATAACGCAGTTAGCGTGCAATCAAAACAGGGTAAAAGTTATTTATTTCATTACAAAAAAATAATATTTATTGCAGGTGAGGGCAATGAAAATTTATTATCCCGTTTTGCTTGCAATGAGCCAGAGATGCAACGTAGACCATTGAAAATGGTCGTTATGCGTGGTGGCCCAAACCATGGTCTGAACGATATGATCTATGCACATTGTTTAGGCGCATCGGTTAACCCTAGAATAACCATTACTTCTCATCGTGATGACCAGGGAAATATTGTCTGGTATATGGGTGGTCAGCTGGCAGAAGATGGTATTAATAAAAGTGATGCTGAAGTAATCCAGGCGACAAAAAATGAATTGAATGAGCTTATTCCCTGGCTTGAGTTAAAAGATGCAGAGTGGGGTGTGCTTGAAATTAACCGAGCCGAGATTAAAAAGCCCGGCACAACACGTCCGGATAGTTTTTCGATAGAAAATAACAAAAACCTGATTACCGCATGGCCGACCAAAATGGCATTGGCTCCTATCCTGGCTGACGCCTTATTCGAGATAGTAGATAAAGAAAACATAAAGCCTGACCCTGATCACTCTTTGCCAGATTGGGAGCAGCCAATATATGCAGATTTTCCATGGAATGAAGAAAATTGCTGGAAGCCTGAATCTGAGAGCAGCGGCTAATGTTAAAACGTGTCTTAGGATCAACAGGCATTGATGTCAGTGTTTTGGGACTTGGCACCGTAAAAATCGGCCGTAACCAGCAGGTGAAATATCCGAGCGGTTTTGAATTACCCGATGATAAAGCAGTAATTGAGCTGTTCGAACTGGCGCAATCACTGGGTATTAATTTTATCGATACCGCGCCGGCCTATGGCAGCAGTGAGCAGCGTTTGGGCGAGTTACTTCCAGACCGTCATGACTGGGTGATAGTGACAAAAGTAGGCGAGATATTCGAGAATACACAATCACGTTTTGATTTTTCATTCGATTATACGGTTAACAGTGTTGAACAAAGTTTAAGGAAACTAAAACGTGATGTACTCGATGTAGTACTGGTACATTCCGATGGCAATGATATGGATATCATTAATAATGAACCGGTGTTTGAAGCATTAGAATCTGCTTAAGAGAAAAGGTTTGATAAAAGCATATGGTATGTCCAGCAAAACGGTGGAAGGCGGCCGCTGGGTAGTAGAAAACTGCGATGTGGTAATGGCAACCGCAAACCTTGGCTATGATGATGAACGTCCGGTATTAGAGCTGGCGGAAAAATTAAACAAAGGAGTGATTATTAAAAAAGGTTTGCAAAGTGGCCATGCGGATAGTGCTTCAGGAGGCGGTGGAGTAAATGCCGCGTTCAAACACATACTAAATTTACCAGGCGTTAGCAGTATGATAGTGGGTACGATTAATCGCTCACACTTATCTGACAATGTGCGCATTGTTAACAATCTTCTGTCATCCTGAACGCAGGTGAAGGATGTTGTGAGCCAGAACACTCAGGTTTTTCGACAATTGCTCCATGCATTGTCTAATAAACTACATCCTTGTAGCGATCCCAATGGTCGAATGAGACTGGTGTGTTGAATAATGTGCAACGCCGTTATCTCATTGTCGGGCCGTCATGGATAGGCGACATGGTGATGGCGCAATCATTATTTATCACACTCAAGCAGCAATATCCCGATTGTTTGATCGATGTACTGGCACCGGAATGGTCGTTGCCAATTTTAAAACGTATGTCTGAAGTAAATGAAGGACTATCAGTAGATGTTGGGCATGGTGAGTTTTCTTTTTTTAAACGTCGTAAGCTTGGTTTAAGTCTAAAATCAAAACAATATACTCATGCGATTATTATCCCTCGATCATGGAAATCAGCTCTCATTCCTTTTTTTGCAGGCATACCAGTAAGAACAGGTTACAAGGGTGAGATGCGTTATGGTTTGCTAAATGATATTAGAATCTTAAATAAGGCGGTTTTGAAGCAAACCGTACAAAGATATGTGGCTCATGCCTACCCGAATAGCACGCCAACTGCACCTGAGATACCTTTCCCAAAATTACAGGTAGATAGCAATAATCAGGCTCAATTATTAGATAAATTAGGCTTAAAGTTAGAAAAACCCGTGGTATGCATGATGCCAGGTGCGGAATATGGCCCTGCAAAACAGTGGCCGATAGAATATTATGCAAAGCTGGCTGCTTCCTTAGTAGATAATGGTTGGCAGGTCTGGATATTAGGCTCCGATAAAGATGTAATCATTGGTGACAAAATTGCAGATACTGGTCATGGTCATATATATAACCTCTGTGGTAAAACTCAATTGGTTGATACTGTCGATTTGTTGGCCTGTGCAAAATCTGTTGTGAGTAATGATTCCGGTTTAATGCATGTTGCAGCAGCCGTTGGAGTAGAAGTTAACGTGATTTATGGATCGTCTACACCTGAATACACACCGCCATTAACAAGTGAAGATAAGAAAAATATCTTTTATTTAGGTCTTGATTGTAGTCCCTGTTTTAAAAGGATATGCCCATTAGGTCATACAAATTGTTTGAATGATATTAAATATGAAGAAATATATAGATACATTACTGACTGAAGTAAAAAATGAACCACGGGTGTTTTGGATAGGTAGTTGTGTTTTCTGCGTAGCGATAATGGCGACATCGGTTAAGCATGTAGCTAGTACAGGGTTCGGATTATTATTTTTATCCAGTTTAATAATAATTCAACAATGGAAAGGTATCTGGATAAAATTAAACAATAATGAAAAGTGGCTTCTTTTTGGATTTGGTTTATATGCACTTTCAGGTATTGTTGCAGTTATAAATGTTGATGATATGCAGCAGTATGTAAAGGAATTAGAACGATATATGCGTTTCTTAGCTGCGATTCCTATTTATTTAATGATAAAAAAATATAAAGTAGATGTTATTTATTATTTATACGCTGGTGCCATTGTATCTGGACCATTTTTGTTATTGATAGCGTTTCAAAGTTATTTGGAAAATCCGAATGTACCAGCCCAGGGTGGTTATCATCATATTATCTTTGGTGGTTCTGCAATGTTGAATGTTGGAGTGATGCTTTCGATTCTGTTGACAGGGAAATTAAGCACCTTAAATAAAGTTCTTATTGTGTTTTCGATGCTCTGTGGTTTATCAGCGGCTCTTTTATCGCAATCACGAGGGGTCTGGTTAGCATTGCCAGTTTATGTGCTTTTGATGATTTATTATTCATTGAAACATTCAAAGGTTAGTGTAGGTGGCTCAGCAATAGGACTGGTGTTGCTGGCAGGTATTGTGTTGTTGTCGCCTCTCGGCGAAATGGTTAAAGAAAGAGTTGATGCTGGTGCTGATGAGGTTCTTTCTTATTACAGTGAGGGTCAATATGTTTCTTCCTTAGGGACAAGGTTGGCAATGTGGGATATTGCTATTGATGTGTGGAAGAAACATCCTGTAGTAGGTTCTGGACCTGGTGATTTTGATGACGATGTACGTGAGTTGCAGAATAATGGAAAATATGTAGGAATGGATGTTCATGCAAGCACGCATAATATTTATTTTCAGTCATTAGTTAATGCAGGAACAATAGGTTTTGTATCTATGTTGTTTGCTATAATTCTTATGCCATTAAAGCTTGTAAAGGAAAAAATGATTGATAATCCAGTAACATCACTGACTGGTTTGATGTTTGTATTGTTTTTTGCAACACTAGGGTTAAGTGAGTCGTGGACATTAAGATTGCCAATGGTATCTGTTTATATCATTTATTTTATTGTGATATTTTCGAATTTATGCGCATCGAAACAATCAGTCTGAAGATGTATGAGTCAATCCGTATAATTTATCTGAAATGAATAATAAACCAAAAGTTTTAGTTATGTGTTTCTCGGGTAATAATGGAGGCATGGAACTTGATGCAATTAAGCTTGCTAAATTATTACATGAAGACTGTGATGTTACTTTACTATGCAAAAATAAATCATTTATACACCAGAGATTAAAAGATCAATCACGCATTAAATATGTTCCTGTTAGATTTTTAAGTCGAAAATTTAGTTTATCAATGTTATTTTCTGTAAGGCGGGAAATAAAAAATAAAAAAATAAAAAATGTTATTTTTTTTGGTGCATCTGAACTGAAAACATTGCACTTTGCCTTTTTGGGCTTTGATCTAAATATTATCGTGAGACATGGAACAACTAAGTCTCACCCAAAAACAGACTGGCTGCACAGACTGGTTTATTCGCATGTTAATCATCATGTTGCGCTATCAGAACATTTACTGCGAAATGTCCGTCAAATCGTGCCCTCAACTCCTGGCGTGGATTATCGTATCATCTACTCCTCCTTCGAGTTTTCTGAAATGATTACTGAACAAAAAACTGACTCAGAAGCATTAGTACTCACCCATGTTGGAAGGATAGCCAGGGGAAAAGGGCAGGTAGATGCTGTGATTGCTTGCAAAAAACTTGCTGTTGCGGAAAAGGATTTTAGATTAGAGCTGTTAGGTGGAGTCGAAGATGCGGCTGTCGAAAAAGAACTTAAGTCTGAGATCGAGCGGCTTAATTTGGCTGAACGTGTCAATCTGCGTGGGCATGTTAATAATGTCAGTGAAGTTCTCTCGTATACAGATATCTTTCTGTTTCCGAGTGCTGGGGAGGGTATGCCAAACGCGTTTATCGAGGCGTTACATTATGGAGTGCCCTGTCTGGCGTATAGCAATACAGTATTTCCAGAGTTTGTTGATATGGGGTTTTATGTGCACCTGGTTAAGGATGGTGATGTGGATACATTATCTCAGACATTGCTCGATGTGGTCTCAGATATCGATAATGAAAAACAGCGCTCAAAGAATAATATTGAACTGGCAAAAAATTATTTTCATGCCGAAAGAGAATTATCTGATTGGCATGCGATTCTTATTTAGAGTATATGTAAACAAAATCACGGGTAAATATATCTGTCTTTGAAAATATTTTTGACCAGGGACGTTTTCTTGGAAATGTGACATAAGCAGATAGTTTGCACTTAGCCCTGCGTGCCAGCTCAAGCGCCATGGTAGGTGTGAACCATGCAATATGTTCAAAATTAACAAAGTCTTTGCTTTTAGCAAATTTCAAAATGTTGTCGATATAATAAGGATTGGGTGTTTTCACAATAACTTTGCCATCATCATTTAAATGCCTGATTGCAAAACGCACCAGGTTTACCGGGTTTTCCACATGTTCGATAACATCGATCATTATAACGGTATCGAATTTTTCACCAAGGTATTTATCAGATGTAGCATCACATACACGTATGTCATAACCGCGCTCATTTAATACCTTGGCATATTCTTCCAGAATATCGACGCCAACGACATGAGATGCTGTCTCTACAATCTTCTTATGTTTCCATGATGGCCTGTCGGTATACGACAGATCATGTTCAATACAGCCTATATCCAAACAGCTTTTTCCAGCAACCTGCTTTAATAACCAGCTGACATCATCTTTACCCGCTATTTCTCGAATATTTTTAAGGTAGTTATGAATTTTAATCTGTGTGTTCGCATCACAGGGATCTGTTGTGTAATTTGTCCAATCCACGATTTTTTCTCGAGTTTTTAATAAAATTTAATTCTAAAGTATATTCTTTAGTTACAGGATGTTCTATATATGAGGTGTATCTATGGGCAAATAGTTATAATATGTTAGCTACTTATATGTTTATACGGAGTAATCAATATATCTCATTACTCGGTTAATTGTAGTAATGAGATTCACACCAGTACCTTCATGTCATTCATTGATGCCATTGTACAAATTAATAATAATCTTGTTAATTTACGATGTTTTGTCTATCTTCGATGGAATGTTAATTTGCGTGATATTGCCCAGAAAAAGCTTGCGTAGTATTTCCAGTCAAGAATGATCCACCGAGTAAGTATATTAAAAATTGTTACTGGAACATGTGAAAATAATAAAGTGCTGGCTTCTAAGTGGCGCCACGTAAATAAAAATTTATTTCGGTTAGAAACTAATCTTCTGCGGGTGTTGCTGCAGTAGCTAGCAATAGTTGAGCTTGCCTGATGGTAAACCACAGATTCGGGTAGGTAAAGTAGTTTGTAACCGCATTTCATTGCTCTTTGTGCAATATCCGCATCTTCCCAATAAAATGGTGAATATATTTCATCAAAACCTTTTAGCTGTAACATCATTTCGCGATCGCATACAAAACAACAACCAAGGCAGACAAAGTTTTTATTTTTATTATTTATCAGAGTTTTAGTTGTTAATGGTTCCTTGGTATCGATACGAAGAAAACCTCGTTTGTAATATAAAGCCCCTGTTTTATCGATGTTTATAACATCATCAAAAGAAGAGCTGTAATTTATAATATTACCTTTTACGGCAAATAAAGATGTGTCATCAAACTCCCGAATCATTTTTGTAAAGTAATCTGGCGTGAATGTGACGTCAGTGTTAACTACACATAATAAATTCAGTTTGGCCGCTTTTATGCCTTTGTTGCAAGTAGCTGAAAAGCCGATATTGTTTTCATTGCATATTATTTTGATATTAGGGTACGTTTGCTTTAAGAAATGTACGCTATCATCTGATGAGCAATCATCAATTACTATTATTTCGTGTTTGACCCCCTCAATGGCTTCTTGTAGTGATGGTATGTTTTTTTCGAGGAGATGGCGGCCATTATAATTAGGTAGAATGACACTGATTGAATCGCTCATGTTAAATGATCCGTGCTAGTTTATTGAAGCATCAACTATTTTAATGCACGTAATTTGTAGTATATTTCGTTCGTTGGATATTTCCAGCAGTAGTATTTTTCATAACGGCGCTCAGATATTTTTGCCAGTAGTTCGCCTATCTTGCCTCGTAGCCCACCACCAAAACGAAGTTTTCGTTCTATATATTCAAATTCTATTGTTGTATATGCAATGGGTTTCAGTCCGTGAACAAAATAATCCATGGTCCCAAGTGTAAAAGGGTGTTTATGTGTAGGGTCACGAAAAAATCCGATATTACTTACGTGAGGAACGGTAAATTCAAGTATGCCGCCGGGTTTTAGCAGTCTATGAATATCTTCCATGAGAGTGACAATATTTTCAAGATGCTCGAAGCAATGTGATGACCTTACAATATCGACACTGTTATCCTCGAAGGGTAATGGATACTTATTGAGATCAGTAACGATATCTACTAACGGCCCGTCGATAATATCAACTCCGATTTCTTCAGCTAGCTTTACACTGCCGCAGCCGAGATTGATAATAATTTTGTCTTTATTTGAAGGCATATTTTATCGTAGGCTTTTAGTTTTTTCGTGGAAAGGTAAAGTGCCGGTAAACTGCCTGAAAAAATGCAACATAGTATTTCCAGTCGAGTACAATCCACCGAGTTATTAGATTCAATAAAGTATATAGTAAGTGTAAAAGCCAGTTATTGAAGCCCTTTAAATGGCGCCATGTAAAAAGAAATTTATTACGATAAGAGACCAGGCGTCGTTTTCGTTTACTGTGGTAGGTGCTAATAGTTGAGCTTAACTGGTGGTAGACCTTGCACTCAGGGTTATATTTAAGCAGATAACCACTTTGTAATGCGCGATGTGCCAGGTCTGCATCCTCCCAGTAAAAAGGGGAGTAAATTTCATCGTAACCTTTTAGAGTTTGCAGGCCATCATTTTTGCAAATAAAACAACAGCCTAGTAATACAAATTGTGTATTTATTTTTGAACTGAGTGGATTATCGTTGGGTTCTATTTTTTGATTAAATCGTAAAAAGCCTCGCTTGTAATAAAGTAATGATGTTTTTTCAATATTTTTTACGTCATCAAAGTTATCATTGTAATTAACAATATCGCCTTTTACTGCGAATACGTCATTTTCGGAAAAGCATTGTAATGCGTTAGTGAAATAACTTTCTGTAAATGTAACATCGGTATTTGCAATGCAAACAAACTCCTTGCTCGCAATTTTTATTCCCTTGTTGCAGGTATTTGAAAAGCCCCGGTTAATTTCACTGCGGACAATGATAATGTCTGGGTAGTTTTGTTCAAGAAACTGTATGCTATCGTCTGTTGAGCAATCATCAACAACAATGATTTCATGTTCGAAATGACCAATAGCTTTCAGCACTGAAGGTATGTTCTTTTCGAGGAGATTGCGGCCATTATAGCTAGGTAGAATGACGCTGATTGAATGGCTCATGTTAAAATGCTAGTAGCAGTACTTAATATTAATGGTATGGTAGTTTAATGCAGAAGATATTATCTTATCAGGCATTGCGTGTGGGTGCATATAGTTGTTTCAGAAGATCTGTGATCTGCTGTGCGCAAATTACAGGGTCAATTTCTGCCATATCATTATTACCAGTGTATGTTTCAGGTGAAAAAGCTATTCTTCGGCTAGCCTGATTTAGCGTTTGCCAGCGCAGTGCTGTGGCTGATTTGCGTGCAGGATAAAAGGCTGCCGTCGGTATGTCAAGCGCTCCTGCGATATGTAAAGTACCTGTTGAACCGCTAATAAAGAGATTGCTGATGGCAATAAACTGGCTAAATGCAACGATTCCTTCATTTGATATATATACGCTGTGATCAATGTCCTGAATAAGAGAAGATAAGGTTTGAGCTGTGTTGTTTTCTCCTGGACCGGCAGTGATAATGAAATGTGCATCTATTTGATTTGCGATGCATATTATCAATTCTGCATATTGCTTAACTGAAAAATTAATGGCGGATCCACCTGTGCCTGGATGCACAATAATCAGCATGGATTCAGTGCTTATGCTGTTTTCTGCAATGTACTGAGTGCGCAGATTGTTCGTTATTGTTGTATCGAACTGCAGGTAAGGCGGTTGTTTGAGAGTAACAGGTGTGTCGCCCTGTAGTGTTATAAAAAATATTACAAGATCAGTATTGTACTCATGTTCTGGCTTTGATGACTGTGAGCGTCGCTGTGGCAGTCGCCTGTTACTGAATATTTGTGCTATTTTTGTCGCTGGCGCAATGCGCAATGGTATGTGTGACAGAAAGGTAGCAATTGCTGTTCGTGATTCCGTGAATAATGAAATTGATGCGTCAAAGTTTTTATTTTTTATTTTATTTTTTAGAAAAATCGCATCCGAAAGCACTGAATTGTGCTGCTTATCGGTAATACAGTAATCTATCCACGGGCAGATTTCAGCCATTGGTTTTGTATATGATGGAACCAGTGCTGTAACCGTTGCTTCAGGGTATTGTTGTTTTAATAATGATAATGCTGGCCAGGCAAGCATAAAATCGCCTAGTTTATCATTGCGGATAACTAAAATATTTTTATTATGCTTCATCTTTAGCGGGCCTGGATGGTGAGATGATATTTAGTTAGCGCCTGGAAGTAGCTTTCTACAGGCATTAAACACGGTGTCAACATCAATTGCTGCAACACCTTTTTCCGGGGTTTCAGTATCTTCTGTTCGAAGGATTATGAATTTTTCAGATGGCATGTATGGGCCGCAGTCGCCGGGATCTTTCATTGAAAAGAAGGCAATAATACGCGTGCCCAGTGCAGAAGCAACATGCATAGGTCCTGAATCTGGTGTTATTAATAAATCGGCACGTTTTAACATTGCCTTGTAGCGTTCAAAAGTTGATTCAGATTCCAGTAATTGTATCGTTCCTTCACTGTGGGAGACGATTTCCTGTCCGTACGACATTTCGCCGGGTAATAACACCATGAGGATTTTCGGTGAGCGGCCATTGGCTAATGCCATTTGTGAGAGTTTTTTACCCAATTGTCCATAATTTTTTGCCGGCCAGAGTTTGCGCAAACGGGCCTGTTTTTTACGGAACCTTGATTTTGCATAGCCGCTAAATGTTGGATGAAACATTATTAATGTGTCACCAGGATTGATGTTGATGGTTTTTAGTTCTTGCTCAACCCGCCTGTTGGCATCGGGGGTAACAGGTAAGGTGTTATAGTACTTTGAAACAGGTTTTTTGCAGGATTCGGCAAGAAAATCCAGGTAGGATTTTGCACAATGTTTATGCTCGGGTAAGTGTTGAATCGAGTAAAACTTGTCTTTATAGCCTGAAAATAGTCCTGCAATGCGAGGGCTGGTATCAAAACAGAAGATTTTATCGAAATGCCTATTGCGTAATTTACGTTTAATGGAAACTATACCGCAATATGGCTTGAGTATGCCGCTTCGTTCCCATGACCATATATCAACTATATTTGGGTGAAAGTTTTTTAATAGATGTTTACCTGCCGGACTGGTTAGCAGGGTAATATTAGCATCTGGATAGTAATTTATAAGCGCTGATAGGGCTGGGGTCATCATAACTGTATCACCTACACGACCTACTCTGACGGCTAGAATATTCATTTCAATATTATCGAGTATAATTAGGACTTAACTATCAGTAAACAGAATAAAAGTATATCATGAACGTTAATATAGATATTTCTATAGGTGAATTTTTTGACAAACTCACCATACTTGAAATCAAAAAAGAACGAATAAAAGATGCCGGCAAGCTTGTTAATATTAACACCGAGCTGGATGCGTTGAATGAGCTCCTCAGTAGCCTGGCTTTTTCGCGAGCAGATGTTGACATTGAAGTTGGCGAGCTAAAGACGATTAATGAAAAGCTCTGGGTGATTGAAGATGATATTCGCGATAAAGAGTCGGCGAAATCATTTGACCAGGAATTCATTGAGTTGGCGAGATCAGTCTATTTTACAAACGACAGGCGTTCGGATGTGAAACGTGAGATTAATATTAAGTTGGGGTCGGACTTCATTGAAGAAAAGTCCTATGAAGATTACCAGTAGATCCTTTTAGTCGCGTGTTAGGGAACCTCTGATTAAGTCGTGGATGAACAGCTTGAGTCCAGAATTTCCAATAGCTGCGTTGGCAAGCACTTGCAATAGCCCTGCTATTACAAGCGCTTACCGCCTTGCCCTTGAAAACCCTGAATCTCAATCTAATTCACCCAGACTTAATCAGAGGTTCCTTAGGTCTTTTAACCGGGTCAGCATATTCAGGCATGAAGTACTGACATCATTTACCGTAACAACGGTGTCCTCCACTGATGGAAAAACTGCATCATGAATATCGTACCGCGGCCAATACCGGTAAGGTCCGCCGATAAATATTCCAATCGTTGGTGTGTTGCAAGTGATAGCAACGTGCCGGATGCCGGTGTCGTTAGAAACAAGCATATCTGCTCCTTTTAATAGCGACGCGGTTTCCTCTATGCTATCCGCTTTGACAGCGAAAATATTTTTATTGTTTTTAGTGTCCTGTAATATTTCATCAGCGTTTTCCCACTCCTTTATACCCTCGAGTATCAAATGTTCATGATCTGGATATTCTTCTGATACCCGCTGAATTAGTTCACGGAAATTTTTCAATGGCCAACATTTGTCAGGTGCTGAAGCACCGATAAAATATACGATGTACGGTTTGTCTCTTTTTAATGCTTCACCCGGCATATTATAAACATGAGGGTAGGATGTTTTGGCGCCAAGTACGTTAAGCATGCTCAGCATATCGTTGACTTCAAAGTTAAGATCTGTCCGGCATGTAGTCACATCATAAAACATCCAGGCACGGATTCTACGATAGGGGTAGCTAAATTTGAGTAGTGCCGGTGTAAACAGGCATGTGAGAAAAGAGCGGTTACCACATGCAAGGTCAAAAATAAGGTCATGATGCCCTAGTTCACGAATTTTTTTGATACGTTTAAGTAAAGGTGTGTCTCGCTGATCTGTACCGTGAATAATATGTACGCGGTCAACAAGATCCTCAGGGATGCCTCGTGTGTAATTACTAATGACACTTATTGTTATTGTGGCATTAGGAAATAATTTTTTTGCCTCTATAATAAAACTGCGCGTGAGTACCATGTCACCAAGAGCTGCATGCCTTATTACAGCGATACTTTTTATGTCTTCAAATGACAGATCTTTGAGTTTGTCTTTAGCTTTGCGTGAAGTCCATACGCCTTTGATAAACCAGATTTTCATATTTTTATTGTGACCTGTTATTTTCCGAAATAGCGTTTTGTAAGTGTTGCTCTAATATTTTAAAGTGTTTGTCTTCGTTAAACATGCTGTCTGCTTTTTGTTTGCCATTTGTAGCAAGATTATTTCTTAGTTCAGGATTTGTGTAAAGCATTTGAATGGCCTGGTACAGGCTGTTTGCGTTTTTAGTCTCGAACAATAACCCGGTTTTTTTATGGTCGATTATTTCAGGTACGCCACCGCTATTGCTACCGATAACGGCTACGCCAGCGCGCATTGCTTCAGGTAATACCAGGCCGAAAGTTTCCTGGCCTGAAGCCAGTATCACGCAATCACATAGTTGCATCAACTGTTGTGGGTCGCTGGTAAAGTCCTGGAATATTATATTATCAAGCACACCAAGTTTACTTGCCTGATTTTTGAGTTTGTCTCGATAACCTGGGTTCATCTCATGGCCGACGATAAGTGCTTTTATGTTGTGACCATTTTGTTTTGCGGTGTGTAATGCCTCTATCAGTAAGTGCTGGCCTTTGCTTTCTTCGAGTCTGCCGATTAAACCGGCAATAAAATCATTTTTAGTGAAGCCAATGTTTTCTCGTTGCTGCTGGATGCTATTTTCATCAAGTTTTTCTTTTGGTTGTTTAACGCCATAGTAGAGTGTGGTTATTTTATCTGCGAATAATGGAATAAACTTTTTGCACAGACCTTCAAGTTCCTCGGTGATGGTTAGCATGAGATCCAGTTGACGATAGAGGAAGTTATGGTAAAAATCGTTTTTCGCTCGAGTGATCATCATCTGCCTGGTGTAAACAAGCGCGGGTTTCCGTTTAGAGAATGTTTTGGCAACAGCCGCTAATGGCAGGTCTTTTCCCCAGTGCATGTGTATGACATCGATATTATTGTTATCGATAATAGTCGCCAGTTTTCTGGCGTTTAACAATGGCAAAGGGCTAAAAAAGTGTTTTATATGATGAATATTAAAAGCGGGAATGCTGAGACTGGAGTGATCTTTATAATATTTGTCCAGTTTGCTGTTCTGCTTTAATAAAGCGATCACCGTGTTATTATTTAACGGACTATTTGCTAAAGCTTCACTTGAACGAAAAACATAAAGCTCCAGTCCGCCCAGTCCTGCTGATAAACATAGCTCCAGTATGTTCATTTTAGTTTTGCCAGCTTATACTTTATATATGCCTTACTGTATTTAATGAATACATGCATATACGACAGTACTGATACAATTAAACCGGCAAAACCATCCAGAAACCCGCGTTTGATTACATAAAGTTTTAAAAACGTCCAGCTTGCGTGTGTAAGAGGGCTTATTATTGAGACGGGTTTGTTTTTTCTGACGAGCTCATTGGCACCAATTTCGGTGAAACTGTCTATGGTTTTTAGATGGTCTGAAATACTATCAAATGAATAATGATAAATATCGCCTTTAAGGCGAATTATATTTTTTCCTACTGTAACAATGTGGTCATGCGGGTTGGTGCCACCCCAGTGGGAGGTATTTCTATTAAATAAACGTGTTTTAAGGTCTGGATACCAGCAATGATTGAGCCAGCGATAAATATAAAACGTTTTTCTAGGCATGCGATACGCATCGGCGTGATCGAGTCTATCTTTTATTTTTAGAATGGATTGTTGAAGTTCCTCTGATATTCTTTCGTCACAGTCCAGGCTTAGTATCCAGTCATTTTCTGCTTTTTCAACGGCAAGATTTTTTTGTTCAATGTGACCGAGAAACTTTTGGTGAAATATTTTATCAGTATATTTTTCAGCTATTTCTACCGTGTTATCAGTGCTTAATGAATCAACGATTATTATTTCATCGGCGATGTTTTCAAGGCTCTTTAAACAATCCTCAATCTTTTTCTCTTCATTAAATGAAATAATGCATGCGCTTATTTTTGCCATTATGTTACTAAAAAGTTAATAGACTTTACAGAACGGACTTAAAGTATTCAATTGTTTTAGTCAGGCCTTCATCCAGCTTAATGACAGGTTCCCATCCAAGTTTTTCTTTTGCGAGACTAATATCGGGTTGGCGCTGTTTTGGGTCGTCTTCTGGCAGTGGTTCATTGATGAGTGATGATTTTGAACCAATCATCGCCAGTGTTTTTTCTGCCAGTTCTCGTATGGTGAACTCACCCGGGTTACCAAGGTTAACTGGGCCGATGAAGTCTCGGTCAGTATTCATTAATCGTATAAAAGCATCAACCATTTCATCTACGTAACAAAATGAACGTGACTGTTGCCCGTCACCATATATCGTTATATCTTCACCTTTGAGAGCCTGAACAATGAAGTTGGATACCACGCGTCCATCATTAGCATGCATTTTTGGACCGTAAGTGTTAAAGATACGAGCAATTTTTATATCCAGATTATGCTGTCTGTGATAATCCAGAAATAAGGTTTCTGCACAACGTTTTCCTTCATCGTAGCAGGAACGGATGCCGATAGGATTTACTCGGCCCCAGTAGGATTCAACCTGTGGATGTATTTCCGGGTCGCCATAAACTTCACTGGTTGACGCCTGCATTATTTTTGCACCGGTGCGTTTTGCAAGGCCCAGCATGTTGATGGCACCGTGCACGCAGGTTTTAGTTGTTTGCACAGGGTCATGTTGATAGTGTATTGGCGAGGCAGGGCAGGCCAGGTTATATATTTCATCCACTTCTATATACAGTGGCATGGTGACGTCGTGTCTCAGCAGCTCAAAACGCGGATTATCCATCAAATGAAGGATATTCTGTTTGGTGCCGGTAAAAAAATTGTCCAGGCAAATGATTTCATTGCCTTCGTTAAGTAACCTTTCGCTAAGATGGGAGCCAAGAAAGCCGCCACCACCGGTGATAAGAATTTTTTTTGCGTTCATGGCTATTGATTACCTCTGCCTATACCAATGTGGGTTATACCGAGTTCTTTCATCGTATCTGGTTCGTACTGATTGCGGCCATCAAAAATTAATGGCAGCGTTAGCATTACTTTTATTTTATCAAAGTCCGGGCGTCTGAACTGTTTCCATTCAGTAACTAGAATCAGCGCATCACAAGTTTCAAGTGCGCTGTATGAGTCATCAACTATGGTTACCAGACCCGTTTCCAGCCAGGTCTTGGGTAAAGAGGCTATTGCCGTTTCGGTAGCTACCGGGTCATAAGCACGAATTTTTGCTCCAGCACTGACCAGGTCATTAATGATTTGTAATGATGGCGCTTCTCGCATATCATCAGTGCCCGGTTTAAATGCCAGACCCCACAGGCAGAAAGTTTTGCCTTCGATGTTGCCATCGAAATAGTGCTTAACTTTTACCGCAATACGTTCTTTTTGCCGTTGATTACGCAGTTCGACGGCCTGTAATATATCGGCTGGTACGCTGTTATTTTTTGCCATGGAGACAAGTGCCTTCACGTCTTTAGGAAAACAGGAACCGCCGTAACCGGCTCCCGGATAGATAAATGAATAACCGATGCGTTCGTCTGAGCCCATGCCTAGCCTGACATTACCGACATCGACGTTCAGGCGTTCACACAGCTCTGCAACTTCATTCATAAATGAAATTTTTGTAGCAAGCATTGCATTAGAGGCATATTTAGTCATTTCTGCATCGCGAACGCCCATGCTGATAATTCGCTCGTGACTGGCCATGAAGGTGCTGTAAAGGTCATTCATGATTTTTCTTGCACGTTCAGTGTTGGCACCGATTACAACCCGGTTAGGACGCATGAAATCATCGATGGCAGCACCTTCCTTGAGAAATTCAGGATTACTGACGACATCAAATTCCAGGCTACTACCACGTTGATCCAGTCCATTTTGAATGGCGCTAGTAACTTTGTCGGCAGTTCCAACGGGTACCGTGGATTTGTCGACTACCACGTTATAATCCTGCGTCATTGTCTGGCCCAGCTGTGTAGCTACCTCAAGTACAAATTTAAGGTCTGCTGCGCTGTCAGCATCTGGCGGTGTACCTACGGCTATAAAGTGTACAGATGCATGGCTGGCACCTTCTTCGATGGAAGTGGTAAAAAGTAGCCTGCCGGCATTGGCGTTACTGTGAACCAGTCCTTGAAGCCCCGGTTCATAAATTGGAAGCATGCCTTTTTCAAGGTTTTCGATTTTTTTCTCATCAATATCGACACAGATGACGTTATGTCCCATCTCAGCAAAACAGGTGCCTGTGACCAGTCCTACGTAACCTGTCCCAATGACGGAGATATTCATGTTTAATTCCTGTGAGTAATCAGTTTGTTAATTGTGTAGATATTATTGTTCCGGCTTGTTGTTCTCTCGCATATATCGAATTGTGTTCCATATAGCGCTTAGCTTTTGAGTTAACAAGTCTGCCATTTCAGGATTTTCAGCTGAAACATCAGTGCGCGGATTGTCACTGGTCGGATGATGAGCTTTTCATTGTGCCGTTATCTGGACGCATCATCAAATAATATTCATCAGATATTAACCCGATAGTGCGACCACTGCCATGTTCAATAGTAAATGCATAACGATTTTCGTCAAATGTATTGTCGGTTAAATCTCTACCAAGCGTTGTGTTCAGGTAACTGGTCTTTGTTAGCGAAGCAATGGTTGGTAATACATCGACTTCGCTGGCTATTGTATCAAAGACTTTGGCCTTGCTGATAACGCTTTTTCCGTATAAAACCAGAGGAACACTAATCCTTGCAAGTTAAGCTGTGCATCAGAAGCGGGTACGTGGTTGCCGGTTGGCGCGTGAATGCCATGGTCGCCGAAGAAAACAAAGAGCGTATTATCAAAATAAGGTTCTTTTTTGGCAATTTTGATGAAATGCCCGATACTGTGATCCATGAATCGAAATGAGTTTAATTCTTCAATCGAGGCGAAGCCGTAATTTTGTATTTCACCTGGCAAATCTTCCGCTGTCCACACTTCAAACCCTTCGTTGTCATCCGGAATGGTGTATGGGCGGTGGTTGCCAGAGGTTTGAATGACGGCAAAAAATGGCTGAGTTACATCTTTAAGTACCGTGTTGGCTGACGACAACAGGCTTAAATCCGAGATGCCCCAGCATCAATATCCGGTGAGTCGTAACTACCTTCTTCATAGAGCCTCAAATCCGAACAGATTCGGGCCGACAGTATACCGCGAACATTTGCCCAAAAACCCCCGCCACTGCCACCTAAAAAAGTAGGATTTTTTTGTGATTGTTAAATGCATTAATAATGGTGTGCTGGTTAACAATGAGCGGATTACGGCTTGATGTTTTGTTTTTTTCAATATCAGGTAGACCAGTAACAAATGTCCATATGGAACGTGCAGTGCCGTGCTTGGTGTAAAAAAGTTTTTAAAGTAATAACCTTCACCGGCCAGTTTTGCGATATTAGGAGTTGAGTCCAGCGGGTTGCCAGACAGGGTTGTTTTATAGGTATGCAAACGATTCAAGGATTACAACGATGACATTTGTTTTATTGCTGCTTTGAGCAAACTCGTAGCGGCGCTCATAATTTAGTTTTTCACTCGCTGCTTGTTTAGTCGATTGTTGAGTAGTCAATGGTTGAAACTGCTGGATAGGCTAAATAATCAATCATCATCGGGTAGGCCTGTTTGGCAGCATCCAGGTCATAGGTTTCAGCAACATTTTTTAATGTGTTTGAAAGAATGACAGATTTGACGCTAGCTGTGCACTGTATGGATGTGGCTAAAAAAGCATCACTCCAGCGTAAAGGGTACCAGGAAATTTTTGCCGATCAAAGCAAAAAATACCACAAATATTGTAATCAGAACCAGTGCTGTATTTTGAATACCAGCGTTTGAGTTACCAGTATGACTTTACGGAGTCGGAGCGGTTTATTTTGCCTGTCAGTTTTACAAACAGAAAAATAGTCACGGCATTAATAAAAATAAATAGTAAGCCGCCACTAATAATTGGATAAGTTTCCCAGACCATATTGGCAGATATGAACGGGTTTTCAAGAAAACGCAGTGCAGTGGCATTTAAGCGTTTGTCTGGATAAAGGAGAGAACGTCCTGCATCTGTGAATACGATCAGGTACATCAGAAATAACGCAGACCGACAACGCCCATAACCGTTTACCAAATCTACTTGTAAACAGGATGCAGTGGTTTTATCCAGCCGAGTAATAAAACAGGCAGCAGAGTACCAAGTGATGCCTGTAGATCGAATTTCATTCCGAGATAAAACGACCAGAGCAGGTCATTGCCTGAAACCGGGTCGGCCGGATTATTAAATTTTAGCCAGAAAAGTAAACGCAGGCCCGTTTGTATTATAAGAAACAGAAATAAAACGGTTATAACGTATAAATGCAGGCGTGGAATCTTATTTAAAAATGACATTATTGTCGGATGATAATGTGAGCCATAAAGGTCAACATTCGTTTAGCAGTGTTGAAATGACGATGTAGCTATTTTAACTGTTGCTGCTTAAGATAACCGATCAAATTAACAGGTAAAATTTATGCAATTAGATATTTCCAAACGCCGCATAGTGTACCATAATGAGTATGATATAGTGCTCCTGGTGTGTCATACTGTTGAAAATGTCGTTATTAAAAGCTTGTTAAGATTTTGATTTTTATCGCTCTTGCTTATGCAGTCGGGCGATTTGTGGTGGTGTTTCAAGATAGCCGGCTAAGCGGTTATCGCGCGCCATATATTCAGATGTTAACGCAGGACAGTGTGATTATTCGCTGGATGACCGAAGAAAATCAGCTTGGTATTGTTCTATTTGGGGAACACCATGAAGAACATGCTACATTTAGCAGGCAAACCACTGGCAAAAAATCATAGTGTAAGAGCTTTTCAATCTTTAGCCGTGACTCCGGTATTATTATCAAACAGGCACGATCGGTGATTTTCATGAAGATGAGGGTGAAGAAACAATGGTTTTATACCCATCCGGGAAAACGCTTGGCCTGTGGTGTGTATGGGTAATAGGTGACTCAGGCAAGGCGGGTGAAGCATTAAATCAGGTGCGTGATTTAGCGTTGAGCTGGATGCAGGAGAATCCACTGCTAGTAAATAACAGGTTCGCAGCATGTTCGACGGTAAGCTTATTAATGAGCCCCTGATCAATATCTGGATAGCATT
>CAVWXQ010000041.1:0-81563 GCA_963759005.1 uncultured Gammaproteobacteria bacterium | reverse complement strand
TGAATCCGTAACTTGATTAGCAATAAATAAGCGAATAATGCCGCTATTTAAAGCCTATTTTGTTAAAATAGACGCTCTCAAAAAGTCACCCGGCAAGTGAAATATGAAGCACTTGAAAATTGAACAATCTAATACCGACATCATCAGCCACAGTGGACTATCACTGATCGGTCAAGCCATAAAGCATCACACCAACCTGAGTAAGCAACTGGATGCAAACATCCCGTTACGCCATGGCATAAAGCATTCCGATGTCATCAAAAGCTACCTGGCATTACTGAGTATTGGTAAAAACGATTTTGAAGCCATTAACACCATTGAGAGTGAATTCTATTTCATGAGCGCAATGGATATCAACGATATCCCTTGTGAAGCAACGCTGCGCCAACGCATGGATAATCATGCCGATAAATTCCTACCCATTGTCGAGAAAGCCAGTCGGGACTTTTTGTGCAATATCCAGCCGACACTCCACCCCTTGTCCACCGGTCATATTCCGATCGATGCCGATGTTACCCCTATGGATAATTCGGGAAGCCATAAAGAAGGCGTGTCGAGAACCTACAAGGGACATGACGGGTTTGCACCCATGGCGGTATACCTCGGTCAGGAAGGCTATTGTATTGACTTTGAATTCCGTGAAGGCAAACAACATTGCCAGAAAGACACGCCGGCCTTGTTGGCAAACGCATTAAAACATGCCCGGCAAATAACAACACAACCACTCTTGCTCAGGCTCGACGGCGGCAACGACTCCATCGAGAACATCGACGTCATCCTTGAACACAACCAAGCCAATGAAAACCAGACACCTGTTGATTTCCTCATTAAGTGGAATCCCCGTAAACAGGATAAAACCCATTGGCTTGATCTGGCAGAACAAAATGGACAATGGGAGACACCGCGGGAAGGCAAGCGGACAACCGCCTTCAGCATACAGACTTCACGGGAATGGCGAGGCTATGAATATTCGGTACGACAGGTCATCCGTTTAACAGAAAGAACCATTGATAAACGGGGGCAGATATTGCTTGTCCCTGAGATTGATCTTGAAGGGTGGTGGACAAGTCTGGATATCAGTGAAGAAGACATCATTCAGCTGTATGCGGACCATGGCACATCGGAACAGTTCCACAGTGAATTCAAGACTGACATGGATATCGAACGGTTACCCTCCGGGAAATTCGCCACCAATGCGTTGGTGCTGGGAACCAGTGTACTGGTATACAATATCCTGCGTTGGATTGGGCAAAACGGATTGCTGGGATCTAAGTCGCCCAAGCGGAACAAGGCGAAAAGGCGACGGATTAAAACTGTGATGCAAGAACTGATGTATGTTGCAGCACGAATCGTCAGAACATCGCGCTACATCAAAATAAGCTTTGGCAAAGGTTGCCGTTCACTTCATGCCTTTCAAACGGTGTATCAGAAACTGGCCTACGGATAAAGTCAGGCCAATTATTGCGGGCAAACCTGAGACCTCACAGGATCAGTGTGTACCGAATAAGTTGAATGGTAATCATTTCTATTGAACAGCAGAAAATGATGACAATTTTTATTCAAAAAACACATTGATCAATCCATATAATGTAGACAGACTAAATTTGTATGAATAATCATGAAGGCTATATTCGAAATTACGGATTCAGGATGATATTAATAGCACCTTCCGCCGTCCTCTTTATAGTCTCTACCATGATATAGTTCCATCCTCAAAAAATAGTTATAAAATATGCCTATGCCAGGAGGCTGCCATTATATGGTTAGTCTCACACGACTCAAATAATTATGGATCTTCCTCAGACTGACGATTATCGATTTTTGCTATTAAATGACACAGCGTTGCTGGACGTTCGTGCGCCTGTAGAATTCAATCAGGGCGCGTTTCCTTTTGCAGAAAATTTCCCTTTGATTAATGATATTGAACGCGAAAAAATAGGTATTCAATATAAGGGACTAGGACAGAATGAAGCAATCAAACTGGGTCACAAACTAGTGCAGGGAGAAATAAAATCGGAACGCGTACATCATTGGTATAACTTCTTTAAAAAACACCCTAATGGCGCGCTGTATTGCTTTCGCGGCGGCATGCGCTCAAAAATATCACAGCAATGGATCTATGAAAAAACAGGCATTATCTATCCACGAATAAAAGGCGGCTATAAAGCCATGCGTCGATTTTTAATTGACGAATTGGAAACATCTGCACATCACATAAATCCGATAATGCTTGGCGGTCGAACCGGTATAGGAAAAACCCTGTTACTAAATAAATTAAAACAGCAAATAAACCTTGAAGGCATTTACCATCATCGTGGTTCCGTATTTGGCAAACACGCCACGCCCCAACCTTCACAAATTGATATTGAAAACAAACTATCCATTGAATTGCTTAAATGTCGAAACAAAAAATACAAACACCTGGTGTTAGAGGATGAAGGTACAAACATAGGCTCCAGAGGAATCCCTGAGATACTGTTCAAAAAAATGAAACAGTCACCAATTGTTCTGCTGGCAGCAAGTCTTGAAGAAAGAATCAATATAACCTATCAGGAATACATAATTGAAGCCCTGGCTGAACACCAGGCACATTATGGTGAAGGGCCGGGATTTAATACCTGGGCAGAACAATTGCATACATCTATAGATAAAATACAACGACGCCTGGGCGGGGTTCGTTATAAAGAGCTTAAAAAAATACTTACGGATGCAATTGAGCGACAACGATCAACCGCTAATGCAGAACATCATAAAGAATGGATAAAAGTATTATTGGTTGACTACTACGATCCTATGTATGACTTTCAACTTAGCAAAAAACAGGACCGCGTTGTTTTTAAAGGTCGACAGGATGATGTGCTTTCCTATTTGAAAGATAAATATCAATTGACTTAAATTGTAATAACTCAAACTTGATATGGCACTTTGGCTATGTATTCAACAAAGCTGACAGAGCACAAACGACACTGAGCAGACAGTCAAAACCTAAAAAGCAATAGTCCACAGATGAACACAGATAAAAACGAGAAATTTTTATTTTTGTCATCCTGACTGGAGCGTAGCGTAATGGAAGAATCTTGTACACCACGCTAGTATGGTGTAACCGTCCAAGATCCTTCACTACCGTTCAGGATGACATCAAATAACTAAAGTCTTTTATCTGTGTTCATCTGTGTCATCTGTGGAAAAAACGTTTTTGTTTGTGTTTCCATTCATGGCCGATTTCAGCCCCTCAGCCTTTTGAAAAACATCAAATTTTTAGCCGTTTCTAATCTTGTAGCAACTGCGCCACTGCTTCACCATAAAATGTTTTAGCTACATCCCAGCTTCCTGGATTTATTGAATCAACAATATCAGCGTAAATAATCATTGGGTTTACACCATCTATATTATTATCGCCTGCATAACTTGGTGACCAGAAACTTTTATACACACAGATTTCACCCTCATCATCTTCTTGTAATCCATAAAACTCTGCAAACTCCTTATGCTTCACCTCTGATGAAAAATACAGGCTAATCGTTTCCGGCATCATAAAGGGTGTTGATTTTGCGATAGCAACTTCTCCGCCCCATAAGCCCTGAAATTTTCCCGGATCTGCTTTGTTCCACCAGCTTTTATTTTCACAGCTATAACACGCCAGAATTTGTTTGGGCCGTAATCTTTCCAGGTAACCATCGACCCAACGCTCAAACAAACGTTTTTTATTGATCAGCCGTCGCTCGCCGTCATCAAGTATATAACCCGAGGCGTACAGGTCGTCAATTACAGGACCAACACTACCCAATGCAATATTTATCTTATTAGAAATATCACGATAAGAAGCATGAAGAAATAGCGGCTGATTAAAAACAGCAAATATCAACTTCAAACCTGCCGCATTAAAGGCCCTGCCACGCACACGCTTATTACGTAACCGAGCTGGCTTTTTACCTTTAACATACAGATTAAGCCGTTTGCTTTTAATCGATAAATTACCAGCGCAATCAACAAATGCGATTGAACGCTGACGAAACTTTTCCGCCATCACAGGGTTGACAAAATCGGCGAATAATATCGCTTTCGTCGGCATTGATTTAATTTGAGAGATTAACACATTGATGTCTTTTTGCGGTGCCCATGTTTGCACCACAACAGTAAAAGACTGCTCGAAATCACTGCACTCCAGGGTTACAGCATCACCTGTTTCTGAAGCATGTTCTGACAAAAAAAATACATTTTCACTGGCTGCCAGCCTTCTCTCCTTCCGGACAAAAGCATTTAACTGCATTAAAGCCTGTTGCAATATCTGTTTTTTCTCCATCAAACGCCCCTCTATGCCTTAACGTAATTCGTTCATGAATATTGAACAGACTCTAACACAATGATTTTAAATATGAAATAAATAACTAAATAATGGGTAATGGGTTCACAAATTATTCTTAAGCACACGCGGGAGCGGATAGGTGCAGGGGTTCTACTATTCTAAACCAGTTGCTGTAGATGAAACTAAGGCAAAATAGCGTGAGCATCGAATGGAGAAAGCTGGAAACGATCCACATAAGTTTCTACCACAAACCAGAAGAAAGGTCGCAGCTAGTTTACTTATATGAAGTTTCAACTGTCACTGCCAGCCAAAATTAAAAAAAACCATATAAATCAAAAATATGTAACCAACATTAACTACTAAACTGCTAATTTTTCTTCAAATCAAGCTTTAAATGCTACTTTCAACTATATTTAACTGTTTTCAAGCAAAAACAGTAAACAAATACGGATGAAAAAATCGACCGTTACACCAGTCCGCACAGGTATGTGTATATTAAAACTCAGCGACTATAACTATCAATTAAATGTATAAACCGCTAAAATTCAAAAATATTCAGAGCAAGATTTTAAAACATTTCCCCTGTTTGTTTTCTTTACACTTTGAAATCATTCAAAAACAGCGGCATTCTTAAGTCATTAAATTAAAAGTATAAATTATTTTTTGCATGATTGTTGCATAGCCACATACTTATAATGCATGTTTTGTCAATTCGATTACCTTTAGGCAATACAGATAGCGAATATCGAGCAAGTTTTGATTAGCGCAATGCACCGCCGCCTATGCTACAAAAAATGCTACAAAATGTTATAAAAAGATGAATAAAAAAGCCACAAGAATTCTGCAAAAAACAGATGTAGAAAAACTCCCAAGTTTGCCGCATGTTTTGCTTCAATTACTCAATATTTGCCATGATGAAAACCTGTCTTTCAGTGATCTGGCGGCCACCCTGCGTCAGGACCCCGGTTTATACACCCGTGTTTATTCCGCATGTCATAACAATCAATACCTTAAAAAAACCAACAATGGTCACCAGCAAGCCGATAATGAACACTATACTGAACAATCCGCTGAGCTATCACTTCAACAACTCGGCATTAACACGATAAAGAGCATCGCCGTCACTGCAACGGTACAACAGTTTTTTTCACGTACAAATGTTGAACGCACTGAATTTCTCAAACAACACTGGCAGCACTCACTGTATTGCGCGAGTGTTGCCAGATCAATTGCAAAACACTGCAATTATAATAGTCCTTATGAAGCCTACACCACGGGGTTGATGCATGATATCGGCCAGCTGGTACTGGAAACCGCCTACCCTGACAAATACACAACAAGCTTCGCGTTATTAACTGAAAGCGACTATTTTCACACTCTGGAAGAGGATGAATTCGATACCACGCATCAACAGGTAGGTGCCGAATTATTAAAAAAACATGGTGCAAGCAGTTTTGTCTATGACGCTGTTTTATACCATCATGAGCAGACTGATGACATTCTTGATGCACATCCACTGGTAAAAATTATCAACCTGGCCAACATGCTGACCAGTCGCCACTTTAAAAAAGAAGACCAGAAGGTATTTGATAGCGCAGAACAATTGTTAGCATTAGCCAAACCACTACTACTTGAAATACTGGAAAAATCGCAGGAACAGGTCAAAGCGGCCGCCAGCTCACTGGAGATCATTCTTACCGTCGATGCCATGGATGCTGAAACAGCCAAACAACAAACCGCCAGCGACGAGTTAAAACAGAGCCAGCTAGCTGAGCAGGTAAGAAATATTGCGCTATTTGATAGTATTCACCAGCACCTGGCACGAAGTGGTGCTCAAAACCAGGACAGAAAAACCTTATTACCCATAATTTTCCAGCATATCGGCATACTTTTCGGCGTTAAACAATGTATCCTGTTTTTATTTGATGCCGCAGAGAACCGCGTTAATGCGGTTGCCTCAGGCAGGCAACCAGCGCAACTCGCTGACTTATCTATTCCATTGACGGCCGGCCGCAGCCTGGTAACAGATGCCTTGCTGGACAAGCAGGCCAGTCATTCATTCAATGAAGCCCCGCTGGACAGCAACACAAACAAACTTGCCATCATCGACCGGCAGTTAATTGGACTAACCGAACAGGCGGGCATAATCTGCCTGCCAATGATAATAAATAATGCCGCCCTCGGTACGCTGATTCTGGGTGTTGATAAAACACAATATGAAGCGTTGTGGCAACAGTTGCCATTGTTAAAACGATTTGTTAATGAAGTGACTCTCAGCATCAGTCTCAGCAGCCCTACCGGCAAATCGCCTGCTAAACATTATGGCAAAACCTCTCAACTAGAGCACAAAATTCGCGAAGTATTACATGAAGTACGAAATCCACTGAGCATAATGAATAACTACCTTGGCATTCTCAGTTATAAGCTGGAAAATGATAAACCCGCGCAGGAAGATGTACAGACCATCAAAGCCGAAATTGGTCGCATCAGTCAGATCCTCGATGGCCTCACCGAAACCGAAGCGCCAACCAGTGAAACTTCACCAGTAGACATTAACGCCGTCATTACTGACCTTAGCAATGTTTTCCAGACCTCGCTATTCGCCGACAAAAACATCCAGATTTCACTCGATCTGGATGAGCGAATTCACACCCTGCGAAGCAACACCAATGCCCTCAAGCAGATCTACACCAACTTAATTAAAAATGCCGTTGAAGCACTTCCTGCAAACGGCACACTAATGGTCTACACTCAAGATCATGTAAATGTTGACGGCAAAGAGCACATTGAACTCTCTGTTGCCGACGATGGACCAGGCATGGATACTGAGACCCTTTCGCAGTTATTTTCACCAATGGTCTCAACCAAGGGTAGTGGTCACGCTGGACTGGGACTGACAATTGTCAAAAACCTGGTCAATGAACTGCATGGATCGATCAGCTGCAGAAGCAGTGACAGGGGCACCGGATTTTATATCCTGTTCCCCAAGTGATTAAAAATATAAATGATAAAAAACACGAACTCTGAAACGTGATAATTATAATAATAATGTGAAAGTTGGGCGACTTTTACACCGCAGAGTGAGAAAAATGAGCATATGAGCATAAATGAGCAGAAAATTCTGATCGTCGACGACGATCCCATCATCCTTAAAAGTTTAAAAGAGTTACTTGCCATCAGAGGATTTAATCCGAACACCGCTATCGGTGGGCAGGAAGCCATCTGTCAACTTGAGCAGAACAACTATGATCTGGTGCTGCTGGATTTACACATGCCATATGTCGACGGGCACGATGTAATGGCCCATATTAACAACATGCAAATCGACACCTCAGTTATTATCGTCAGTGGCGAAACCTCGTTTGAAGCAGCAAAAAATGCCTGCACACAGGGCGCCTATGACTTCTTACGCAAACCCTATGCCACCGATGAATTAATCATTACTATCAATAATGCATTAAAAGAAAAACGCCTGAAAAAACAAAATATATTCATACAACAACAACTATCAGAATCTGAACGCCTGCATCGTTATATGGTAAACACCTCTCCTGATATTATTTACATTCTGGACCAGGAAGGTCACTTTACTTTTATTAATGAACGTATTGATAGCCTGTTAGGCTTCAGCAAAGAAGAAATTGTGGGGAAACATTATTCCTTCCTGGTACACCACGATGACATGCAACAGGCAAAATATGCCTTTAATGAACGCCGCATCATAAAACGCGCTACTAAAAATATCGAACTACGCCTGAAATGCAAAGATGATGGTAGCTCCCGTCACTTTGCTAACCGCACATTACCGATTGAACTTTGCGCAATGGGCATGTATTCCGGAAACAGTCAACACAACAGTAATTACACCGGCACCTATGGCGTTGCCCGTGATGTTACCGAACGTAAAATTGCTGAAGAGACGATTAACTTCCAGGCCTACCATGATCTGTTAACCAGGCTACCAAATCGAGCACTACTGCGTGACCGACTGAGCCTGGCCATTAATCAGGCCATACGTGAAGAGGAAAGCCTTGCTGTCATGTTCCTCGACCTTGACCGCTTTAAAAACATCAATGATAGCCTGGGACATATGGTTGGTGACGAGTTATTGCAACAGGTAAGCATGCGATTAAAAGAGTGCATACGTGCCGGCGACACGTTAGCGCGATTCGGCGGTGATGAATTCACCCTGATGCTACCTAAACTTCACAATGGACGCGAAGACGCCAGCAAACTTGCCGGCAAAATCACCGACACACTAAAGCAACCATTTACCATTGATGGTCACGAGTTATATGTCAGCGCCAGCATCGGCATCGCCATATACCCGCAAGACGGAACCAGTATTGACAGCCTGATCAAACATGCTGATATTGCCATGTACCATGTCAAAGGTCAGGGCAAAAATGGTTACCAGTTTTATTCCAATGAAATGAATGTTCCCTATTTTGAAAACCTTTCATTAGATACAGGCATTCACAAAGCACTGGATAATGACGAATTTAACCTGGTTTATCAACCACAGATCAATTTACGCACGGGTGAAATCGTCGGCGTTGAAGCACTATTACGCTGGCAACACCCGGAGCACGGCACTGTATCACCTGCTGAATTTATACCTTTTGCTGAAGAAAGCGGCTTAATTGTTGATATCGGCATATGGGTGATTAAAACTGCCTGCGCACAACTCAGTCGCTGGCGAATGGCCGGCCTGCCCGAAATAAGAATGTCGATAAATATTTCTGCTCGTCAATTAATGGAAGACGATATAGTCAATATTATCCTCAACATCTTAAAAGATAATGACATACCGGGACAAAAAATAGAACTTGAGATAACAGAAAACGCCATTATGGATGACATGGACAGCATCATTTGCAAACTCAAAGAATTAAGCAATCATCATATCGCTATTGCTATTGATGACTTCGGCACCGGTTACTCATCACTCAGCTATCTTCATAAATTACCGATTCAAACACTAAAAATAGACCGCACCTTCCTCAAAGAAAGTAGCATCAATAAAGGCGACAACACTATCATCAATACCATTGTCGCGATGGCCAGGGGACTGAATTTAAATGTCATCGCCGAAGGTGTTGAAAGCCAGGCACAACTGGATTATCTGCGTGAAATAGACTGCAACGAAGCGCAGGGATTTCTGTTTGGCAAACCCTTGCCACCGAAGGTGATTTCACAATTACTGACTCAGAAACCTTATGCCATACCGGGCAGCCAAAGCAGATCGACCAAAGGCACACACTGGCATCACTAAAAACTATTTCAGTCCACAGAGGAACAGAGGTAAAGAGTACTTATTGTTAGCTTCACCGCGGCGAAAACCAAATAATACTCTGTGTTCATCTGCGTTCATCTGTGGACAATTTTATCTAGTCTTTTCCAGCTTTCATGTGACGCCAACAATTCCAGCGCCTGCGCCAGTAATTCTTTTCCCGGTGACATGCGGTGCCAGGTTGATGCTCCCGACGGGTGCGGCAATGGAATTATATCGACATCAAGACCATTGATATTCTGCTGTATTTTTTCACCAATCACATCAACCAGTTTATTCACCGTTAAATATTGTGATATAGCCAGTTTGCCGACAGGAATGATTAGCTTAGGTTGTAATAGCTCAATTTCTTTATTTAACCACTGCGAGCAGGTTTCTATTTCTTTTTTATTCGGCACACGGTCACCACCTTTCGAATTTTTTCCGGGAAAACAACGACACACTGCTGACATATAAACCTGCTGTCTGAAATCTTGCTCTGCAACACCAATTGACTCAAACCATTTAAACATGGTTTTGCCAGCAGTCCATGCAAAAGGCCGCCCCAAACTGCCTTCTCTATCTCCCGGCGCCTGACCTACCAGTAAAATTTCTGAATGTACTGGTTGCCCCAATATAACAGGAGGGACCATTTCCGGGCATAATCGACACGCACTCAGTACCTGCTGATGCGCCATAATTAACTCAACTTTATTCACTACCAATCCTGTATATACAATCTATGATGCAAATTATTATAAAATAGTCTCGACTGCGTTATTTTAACTTTAGAATTGCCTTATCGGCCTAATGATTAACATTATGAGACCAAAACAAATACTACTATCATTTTTACTACTATTAAGTACGTCTGTACACGCCGATGTGATGCTGCTCATCCATGGCTATCTAGGTGATGCTACTTCATGGGAAATATCAGGCATTAACAGTGAATTACACCAGCAAGGCTGGGCTCGTGCCGGTATGTTTCAGGGCAGCGCACTGGGTCCACAGTTATTTGTCACAGATAGCAATAATGCAAAAAATCAGGTTTATGTAGCCACCTTACCTTCAATGGCCCCCGTTATAGTGCAAGCAGATGTATTAAAAAATATTATGGATATAATTACGCAGAATCATAAAAATGAAAAATTTATCCTGGTTGGGCATTCTGCCGGCGGCGTGGTTGCCCGCATGGCACTGATACGGCATCAACTACAAAATATAAAAGCACTGATCACAATAGCAACTCCTCATATTGGCACTGGGCGGGCCGATCAGGCTTTAGACATTACCGCTAACCACGGGCCATTTAATATGGTAAAAAGTTTTGTTGGTGGCAGCGATTACGATGCACTTAAACATTCACGCGGCTTAATGGTTGATTTAAGACACCCGCAACCGGGCAACCTGCTCTACTGGCTGAACAGCCAGCCTCATCCCGATATTCAGTATACTTCTATCATTCGATTAAACAATACCGGACAAACCGGTGATTATTTTGTGCCTGGATTTAGCCAGGACATGAACAATGTGCCGGCATTACATGGACGTTCGTCAACCTTTACTACTCCGACTTCCCACTTTTTAGTACGCCAGGATGCAGATACCATCCTTTCGATTATCAAAAAACTCTAATAACCATGAATACATTACTCATAAAAATATTTTTCGCCGTTTTTTTATTCACCGTCATCTCTGCACACCTGACATCGTGTGCAACCTCCCCTGAAGGCAGAAAACAGCTCCAGCTCATCCCCGAAAACCAGATGGATGCAATGGGAGTACAGAGCTTTGAACAAATAAAACAGCAAACTCCGCTGACAAAAAATAAAAACATCGAACAATATGTTTTATGCATCGCCAACAGGATTATCCCGCATGTAGAAGAAAACCCTGACCCGAGCCAATGGGAAGTTAAGGTTTTCGAAGATGAGCAGGCCAATGCCTTTGCCCTGCCCGGTTACAAAATCGGTGTTTATACCGGCTTATTAAAATACGCAAAAAATCAGGATCAGCTGGCCGCAGTAATGGGGCATGAACTTGCTCACGTCATTGCCAAACACAGCAACGAACGTGTTTCCAGTCAGATGGCAACACAAACCGGTCTGGACATAGCATCGGCTATATTAGGTGGCACGCAAGATGAAAACAATGCATTGATACTCGCTGGATTAGGATTGGGCGTGCAATACGGTATCACCTTACCCTATAGCCGCAGCCATGAATCGGAAGCTGATTTAATCGGCCTGGAGCTAATGGCTAAAGCCGGTTTTAATCCGGAGGAAAGTGTGACGTTGTGGATAAACATGTCACAGGCAGGGGCGGCACCACCAGAGTTTATGTCAACTCATCCATCTAGTGATACCCGGATAAAACAGCTAAAAGAACGCATTCCAAAAGTTAAACCTGCTTATCAAAATGCAGTCAACCAGGGTTTACGTCCAGCCTGCAAACTATAATCTGGCAATGAGGACATAAAATTTCACCACAGATTAGGGCAGGAAGCCCGTAAGTAGGACAATGCAGGAGCAGTTGTCGAGGCACAGAGCGCACAGAGAAAAGCTTCATATTGTTAACAGCGCCGTAGGTGGAGTTAACAAAGCAAAACTCTGTGCGCCTCTGTGGTTGATGGTTTTGATTGAACCTGTTGCAAAAATCTCATGAAAATCAGTACAATGCTATAGATTCCTTTTATTAATTCATGAATTAACATATGAGCGCAAATTCCTGTTGTGTCTATTTGGGCGACGAACTCGCTGCTTACGGCTTTGGTGATAACCATCCCTTTGGGCCGCAGCGACATCACGTGTTTGAACAGGCGCTTTATCATCAACAGCTTGATCAAAAAGTCGACATTCTCTCACCCGTCAAAACAGACCAACAAACTTTAGAATTATTTCATAGCCACGAATACATTCAGAAAGTCATTGAGCAGTCCAAATTTGGCGTCGGTTATCTTGATAATGGTGACACCCCTGCCTTTATCGGCATGTTTGAGGCCGCCTGTTATGTCGCCGGAAGCGTGATTGATGCCATTGATCAGTTAATGGCAACACACTATAAAACCGCCTTTATTCCGATTGCCGGACTACATCATGCACGTCGGCATATAGCAGCCGGCTTTTGTGTAGTTAATGATTGCGGCATCGCAATAGAAACCTTATTTCAAAAATATAAATTACACCGCGTCGCTTATGTAGATATCGATGCACATCATGGTGATGGTGTATTTTACAGTTTTGAGGAGGACCCGCGTTTAATTTTTATTGATATGCATGAAGATGGTCAGTTTTTATACCCCGGCACAGGGGCTATTACTGAAACAGGAAAAGGCATCGCTGCTGGCACAAAACTTAACATCCCGATGCCGCCACAATCAGATGATGAACTATTTTTCAAAATGTGGCCACATGTAGAAAAATTTTTAGAAAAATACCGACCAGAGCTCATATTATTTCAATGCGGTGCTGATAGCATAAAAGGCGATCCGATCACACACATGGAATATTCAGAAAAAGCACATGCATATGCGGCTAAAAGGTTAGCTGAAATTGCTGAACAACATTGTGCTGGCAAACTGCTCGCCATGGGCGGCGGTGGTTATAATCACGCTAACATCGCCAAAACCTGGACGGCAGTTGTTAATGCATTAAGCAGGTAAACAACATCAAAAACATTTCACCACAGAGGCACAGAGGACACAGAGAAAAACTTTTTTGTTAGTCACGCCAAAGGCGCACTAGTAAAAAAACCTCTGTGTCCTCTGTGCCTCTGTGGTGAAAATATTTATTCTTTAATTTTCAGCGTAAAAATCTCACCCATAGCTTCACGCATTTGTCTTATTGTTAAATGCCTGTCATCCATCACATCTTCCCAATGCTGACAGGTCATGCGATACACATCTTTTTGTTTCGCCGAATTTAAATACATCAACGTTGCATAATTAAACATGTAGCTTCTATCCAGCATGCCATATGCTAACGCCTTATCCAGTACAGCCAGGTCTGTGCTTTTTGGCAATGACGATGATTCGATATCATCTTCAACTTTGATAATTTCAAAAGTATCCGCCTGTACTGTACGTGGCTGTTCGCTCATGGTATATATTTGAAACTTGCAATTTGGCAAATAAAAATCCACCTCATCATATTGCATAAGCTCGCCATTTTGCACGTACACAGCAACCTGATCTCCGCTGGATATTCACCTGCTGATTTAGCACAAGCGTAGAACCCACCGGTACAGCATAAAATACCGAGTCCTCATCTTTAACATCATGACTACTACAACCTGCCAGGACTGCTATTACCAGCACAAATAATGCTCTGTTTTAGGTGACCATGACTAAAACCCCATTTAACCTTGCTACACACAGCTAACTTTACAATCAATAATATTCTGAAGCCTCCGATTAACTTGTATAACTCACCTCATCTGTTTATACTCCAACTATCACTAACTACTGTCAAGACCAAAAAACAGCAGGCACCAGCCCCTACCATTATTTATGCTAACTCAACTCTGGTTTGCTTTTTTTGCAGTTTCATTTATTAGCGCCTGCTATCAATGGCTGATAAACGGGCAGTCTGAAATTTTTTCGACACTTATCCAGTCAACTTTTGATATGGCAGGACTCAGTGTCGAAATTGCTATTGGTTTAATTGGCGTACTGGCACTCTGGTTAGGTTTTTTCAAAATTGCCGAGTCTGCCGGCATGGTTCAGTTACTATCTCGTTTTCTCGAACCTCTGTTTTTAAAATTAATGCCAGACGTCCCTAAAAACCACCCTTCACACGGCAGCATCACCATGAATATCGCCGCCAATATTCTTGGCCTGGACAATGCAGCTACACCAATGGGTCTAAAAGCCATGCAGGATTTACAAATGTTAAATCCTGAAAAAGAGTCCGCCAGTAACGCACAGATATTATTTCTTGTGCTCAACACTTCTGCTGTCACTTTATTGCCGGTAACTATATTTATGTATCGTGCGCAACAAGGTTCGGCAGAACCTACTGCGGTGTTTCTACCCATACTAATGGCAACCAGCGCCTCCACATTAACCGGACTACTTTCTGTTGCTTATGTACAAAAGATAAATCTGCTCGATAAAACAATCGCACTTTATTTTGCCGCCTTTGCAATTTTACTCGCTGCTCTTGCAAGTTTTCTGGTATCACTGCCAACAGAGCAAATGGCAAAAACATCAAGCCTGCTTGGCAACTTTATTTTATTTGCCATTATCATGCTTTTCCTGGGTGTTGGCTGGTTTAAAAAAGTGGATATTTACGATGCCTTTATCGAAGGCGCTAAACAGGGATTTAAAATTGCCATCAACTTAATCCCCTACTTACTCGCTATGCTGGTTGCGATTGGTTTATTACGTAGCAGTGGCGTGCTTGATGGCTTACTTTTACTGTGCGAAACCCTTTTCACTTTTCTTGGATTCAATACCGATTTTATTCAGGCATTACCCACCGCTTTCATGAAACCCTTAAGCGGCAGCGGCGCACGTGCCATGATGCTGGAAACCATGAATACGTATGGTGTTGATTCGTTTGCCGCGACGGTTTCAGCTATTATGCAGGGCAGCACCGAGACCACGTTTTATGTACTTGCTGTTTATTTTGGCAGTGTCGGTATTAAAAAAGTACGTCACGCACTCGCCTGCGCCCTGCTGGCTGACCTTGCCGGCATTACTACCGCTATTTTTGCTGGTTATTTATTTTTTCACCCGCTTTGATAAAATCTAAAAATACAGAAATCATTTCTCTATAATCCTCACCCCCTTAATTAAAACGGTTCTCTTTACTAGCAAATTTCTATAGAATGATTGATAACATTCACTTAAACTAACAAAATCATCCCTACTATGCATCTACCACCGTCAACCAAACTTTTTACTCTCACTCTTGCACTAGCGACCTTGTCTGCCTGTTCGATGGACAAAATGATGGTGAACATGTCCATGCCGATGATAGATAGCGGCATTGAAGCGATGAACTATGAGACAGATCTGCAACTGGCAGAAGATTCCATGCCAGCCAATCTCAGCATGCTCAATGGCATGATCAACCTACACCCTGAAAACGCCCAGTTACATACTTTTGCAGCACAGGCTTACTACGGCTTATCGTATGGTTTCAATGAAGACAGTAACCCCAAACGCGGCTCGGATTTTTATTTACGCGGCTTAAAACACGGCCTCACTGCACTTGAGCTCAACGGCGCTAAAGACCTGAAAAACAGTCCGATAGCCAATTTTGAAGAACAGGTCGGCAAGATGGGCAAAGATAATGTTGCCGCCATGTTCTGGACCGCAAGCAACTGGGGCAAATGGATAGACATGCACCGCGACGATGCCGAGGCCATCGCACAACTTGCCAGAGCCACCGCACTGATGCAGCGGGTAATCGAGCTTGAAGATACTTTTTATTTTGGTGGCGCCCATATCTATTTCGGTGTCTACTATGGCAGCCGTGCACCATTACTCGGTGGCAACTATGCAAAATCCCGGCAACATTTTGATCGTGCGCGAGAAATCACCGACGGTAAACTGCTGATTACCGACCTGCTGCAGGCTCAGTACCTGGCCAGACAGCAACAGGATCAACAGGATTTTCATGATCGCCTGACGGCTATCCTGAATGCTCCCGATGACCTGATGCCGGAACTTGCCCTGCAAAATCAAATCGCAAAACGTAAAGCCGCTTTATTGCTGAAAAAGGAAAATGAATGGTTTTGAGATCGCTTTACCTGATACTACTGCTTACTTTTAGCCTTGCTTTCAGTAACGGCAGTATTGCAAAAACATATGTACTAAAGTTTGCCACCTTACTGCCCACTGGTACTGCCTGGTCAAAAATCCTGGATGACTGGACAAAAGAAGTCGAGGAAAAAAGCAACGGCCGTATTAAATTCAAGATGTATTCCGGCGGTATTATGGGTGATGAGCCAGACGTCTTGCGCAAGATACGCAAAGGTCAGCTGCACGGCGGCATGTTTACCGGTTACGGCATTGGTCGTATATATTCTCCCGCACGCGTCCTGGAAATGCCCTTCCTGTTCAAGAATATAAACGAGTCAGATTACGTGCGCGAGCAGCTCATGCCAGACCTTGAAATCGGTTTCCGTGAAAGTGGGTTTGAACTGCTGGGCTGGCCTGAGGTCGGTTTTATTCATTTTTTCTCAACGCAACGGATCACCTCCATCGATGATATAAAAAAGCTACGCATCTGGTTATGGCAGGGTGACCCACTGGGAGAAGCCTTTTTTAAAGCAGCCAATATTAATCCTATACCGCTTTCTATTATGGACGTGTATACCCAACTGTCCGCCAAACATGGAAGTATCGATACCGTGTACACTTCGACCTTCGGCGCCATCGCACTGCAGTGGTACTCTAAACTCAAGTATGCAACTCACATTCCGCTTACCAATGGCATAGGCGGGATTGTTGTTAGCAACCGCTTCTATAACAAACTGCCAGCCGATCTACAGCAGCTGTTAATAACAACCGGCAAGAAAATGAGTGATGAGATACGCCTCAATGCGCGCGAAGAAAACAGAAAAAGTATAGGCATTCTCAAAAACAATGGCATTGAGTTTATGCTCGACTGGGACGAAGTGGACATGGACGAAATACTGGCTATTCGCAACGATGCGGCAAGCTATCTTGAACAAACCGATTACATCCCGGCTGTCATGTTTGCCAGGACCACAAAATTGCTGACAGAATATCGTGATCTACATGGCACGCAGTCAAATGACGAGCCCGAGCCCGAGCAAACGCCAGCCACCGCTAAATAATTAAGCATAATTCAGTTAGGGTCAGAAGTGATTGAAAAATTCGAACAATCCCTGGTCAAAGCAGAAAGCCTCATTGCTGCACTCAGCCTGTTTTTACTACTGGCCTTTTCATTATTTCAGATCATTACGCGCAACATTTTCAATTTCGGTTATGCCGAAATCGAGATTATCAATCGCAACCTGCTGGTCGTTTGCGGTGCCATGGGCGCGGTTATCGCGACATCAAAACTTCGGCATATAAAAATTGATGCACTGACGGTATTTATGAACAAACGGCAGGTATCTTTACTACGCTGCCCGCTGGCTCTGTTTTCTGCTGTGGTCAGCTGGTTGATGAGTTACTATGCTGGCATCTTCGTCATGGACGAATGGGCGTATGCACCGGCAAATGAACGTTGGGCACTGCCGTTTTCCCTGATATACCCTTGCGCATTTGGCCTGCTCGGCCTGCACTTTTTTTTAATTTGTTTTAAAAAATCAAAATGATGATCGCTGCGACAATATTTCTTGTTGTTATTGCCCTGACCGGTGCGCCGTTATTTACAGTTCTTGCTGCAGGTGGTTTACTCGCCAGCCACAGTGCCGATATCAGCCCTGATATCCTAATCATCGAAATGAACCGGCTGGCATCATCACCCAATATGATCGCCATACCATTATTTACCTTTGCCGGCGTATTGATGTCAAGCGGCGGCGCGCCAGAGAGGCTGGTTACTTTTTACCGCGCTGCATTAGGCTGGATGCCTGGTGGCCTGGCCATCGTTGCCATCGGATCATGCGCTTTTTTTACCGCCTATTCCGGCGCTTCCGGCGTTACCATACTGGCACTCGGTGGACTGCTTTATCCCATACTTAGAGGTGAAGGTTATAAAGAAAAGTTCTCCCTGGGGCTGCTCACCTCATCTGGCTCACTAGGCCTGCTGTTTCCACCCAGTCTGGCCATTCTCATCTACGGCATCGTGGCCGGAGTCAGTATTGAAAAGATGTTTTTCGCCGGCCTTGTCCCTGGCACCCTGCTAATGATCATGCTTGCCCTCTACAGCATGTTCCAGGGCAACAAAAACAACGTGGTTAAACACGAATTTGAGGTCAGTACTCTGCTAGCGTCAATAAAAGGCTGCGCCTGGGACATGTTCCTGCCTGTAGGTGTTGTTACTGGTATCTTTGGTGGCTTTGTTTCCATCATGGAAGCCGCTGCCGCCACTGCGGCCTATGTCATTATCGTTGAGGTTTATATTTATAAAGAAATTGACCTGCGCACGCAATTTTTCGGATTACTTGTTGAAACCTGCACCCTGTTTGGCAGTCTTCTCGCCATCCTGCTGGTCGCACTTGGACTGACCAACCTGATGATCGATGCACAACTGCCGATGATACTTCTGAATACCATTGAAGACCACATCAGCAGTCCACTTCAGTTTCTGCTGCTACTGAACCTGTTCCTGCTTCTGGTTGGCGCCATGATGGATATCTTTTCGGCGATCATTGTTGTAGTGCCGCTGATTCTGCCTCTAGCGACTCGCTATGGCGTCGACCCGGTTCACCTCGGTATTATTTTCCTGGCCAATCTTGAAATTGGTTATTCTACCCCACCCGTTGGCATCAACCTGTTTATCGCGAGTCAACGTTTTGGCAAACCAATCCTCACCTTATTTCAATCAACACTGCCCTATTTATTAATTATGTTTCTCTGGTTATTAATGGTTACTTATATTCCCGATCTTTCACTGTGGTGGAAAGACGAATAATCGATACATTGGCGAATCAGGAAATGCTAAAGAACCCCTGATTTAGTTGACTAGATCAAGATGCTATAAATAAGTCTCGTTCTGGAATTATTGATTAAAATCAAATAAATACTATGAAATATCGAACTGATAGCATTTTTCTTATTCTATTGGTTATAATGTTGTTAAATATGGAGAAATAATATGCAAAAACCCTGGCTAAAAAGTTACCCTGCAGGCATAGCCGAAGAAATTGATCTAAATAAATATTCCTCCGTAGCAGAAATTTTTGACACCAGTGTTGCTAAATATGGTGATTTACCTGCCTACACAAATTTTGGTAAAACACTCTCCTACCACGAAGTTGATCTTTATACCGCTCAACTAGGCGCCTACCTGAAAAACGAACTCGGTCTGGAAAAAGGTGATCGTGTCGCTGTGATGATGCCTAATCTTTTGCAAAATCCCATTGCCATATTCGCCATACTTCGCGCCGGGCTTGTAGTGGTTAACACCAACCCCTTATACACCGCACGTGAATTAAAACACCAGTTGAATGACTCCGGCGCAAAGGCCATTATCATTGTTGAAAATTTTGCCCACGTTTTACAGGATGTCATTGATGAAACCAGGGTGGAGCATGTCATTACCACCAAAATGGGCGACATGTTATCACCGGTAAAAGGTTTCATTATTAACACCGTGGTAAAACATGTTAAAAAAATGGTGCCGCGTTTTAATATTAACAAGGCGGTTAACTTTAAAAATGCATTAAAACTAGGCGCTCAACATCGCTTTCAAACCGTGCCCAGCACTCACGATGACATTGCCTTTCTACAATATACAGGCGGCACCACTGGTGTTTCTAAAGGTGCCGTACTAACCAATAAAAACATGGTAGGCAACATGCTACAGGCATCGGCCTGGATTAACGATTTCATTGGTGACTCACCAAGCACAATAATTACTGCCCTGCCGCTTTATCATATTTTTTCTTTGCTCGCGAACTGCCTCACTTTCATGCACTATGGCTGGTGTAATCACCTGATAACCAATCCACGTGATATCAACGGTTTCGTTAAGGAATTACAGTCAACTAAATTCAGTGCTATTACCGGGGTGAATACATTATTCAACGGTTTATTGAACCACCCCGGATTCAAAAGCGTCGACTTTTCAAATTTAAAGGTTGTACTTGGCGGCGGCATGGCCGTGCAACGTGGCGTTGCCGAACGCTGGAAAGAAGTCACCGGCACCACACTGGTTGAGGCCTATGGTTTAACAGAAACCTCGCCCGCTGCCTGCATGAATCCAATGAACTTAAAAGAGTTTAACGGCAAAATTGGTTTACCCATTTCATCTACTGAAGTTTCTATCCAGGATGATAACTGGCATGAGTTAGCTTTAGGTGAACAGGGTGAAATCTGTATTCGTGGCCCGCAGGTCATGTCTGGTTACTGGGCTCAGCCCAAAGAAACCGCTAACGTATTAAGCCATGACGGCTGGTTACATACCGGTGATATCGGCTTTATGGATGAAGCTGGTTATGTACAAATTGTTGACCGTAAAAAAGACATGATACTGGTGTCAGGATTTAACGTATTCCCTAATGAAGTCGAAGAAATTATTGCAAATCATCCTGGTGTTGTTGAAGTCGGTGTTATTGGTAAACCCGACGAACATAGTGGTGAGGCTGTGATGGCGATAGTAGTTAAAAAAGACGAGTCTTTAACTGAAGAGGCATTAAGACTTTATTGCCGTGAAAGCTTAACCAGTTACAAAGTACCAAAATTAATCGTATTTACTGACGAACTGCCTAAAACCAATGTCGGTAAAATATTAAGACGCGAATTGCGCGATCACTATATCACTGGCACATAGAAATAAATATTTTCCGCAAATGAACGCAAATTTACGCCAATAAAAACTAAACTTTTACACTAGAAAAAACTTAAGGCTGGTTATGTGTTTTTGATATAAATGCCGTTACTTAATTGCGTTTATTAGCGTTCATTTGCGGAAAAACACTCACAAAAAAGAATACTTGCCGCTCGCTATAAACTCAAGTTCTTCCACAGTACTCTTGCGGCCTAGTATTTCGTTTAACTCTGGAAAACGCCCGAATTTTTCGATGACATAATGATGACTTTTGGCGAAACTCAGCGTCACTTCAAATCGCTTTTGATACTGTTCAGGCACATCCTGCAGCAGTTGCGTATACGCTTTCACCGACAGCTTCTGCTTTTCAATATCCTCAGCATGTTCAAGTGGCAGATAATAAAAACTGCGTTCAATAGCATGCATTCTAGAATCATCACCGGCTCCAATGCCATCAATACATAAAACCTGTGCTTTTGCATCCTGCGCAAACGACTGTGCGGATCCGCGATGAATATGACGGGAGAATTGATCAAGCAAAATAATTAAAGCTAAACGTCCACGGTAGGAATCAATCCAGTGATCTAGTTCACCGTTAATCGCTTTATCATAATCAACACCAAAGTTGATAAATATTTCACTATCGTAAGCAGAACCATTTTTAAACCACATATCTGCTTTAGAACCATCAGCAGTATAAGGGTCGGGGAAGGCACCAAACCAGAACTCAAGGATGTCTTCTATGCGGTTAGTCATTTAAAGAGATAGTATATAAGTTACAAATTAGCAATACTCAATTTTCCTCTTTTATCAACTTGTATGCATGCAACATGCAACTTACTATTTAAAAGTTAAAAAACACATTCACCTGCAACCCGGTCATATTTTCACGTGCGACATATTCCATGCGTAAAGCAACTTTGGTATCAAACTTATACTGCACACCAGTACCAAGTAAAAGACCATCATCATCGCCAAAGTCATAACCTAAACGCGCTAGCATTGCTGCTTTCCTTGTAAGTGGAACAGATTCCAGCAT
The DNA here is from genome assembly GCA_963759005.1 of uncultured Gammaproteobacteria bacterium. GTDB lineage: Bacteria > Pseudomonadota > Gammaproteobacteria > SZUA-229 > SZUA-229. The sequence continues at coordinate 59,529 of CAVWXQ010000041.1, read as the reverse complement.
GGCGACCCATAAGCCGCTGACGTCCTCAAAGCTTGTTGTAGAATTTATACGATCAAAATGCCCCGTATCCATATAACCTATTTCCAGCGCGCTGGATATATCGTCATTCAACTTGAAGTTAAAATTATAACCACCAAAAATCTGAAACCCACGAGCACTGCCAATGCCGGGTAGACTATTAAAGGCCAGACCACCACCCAGGTAAAATTGTTGTGCATCCGGACCTGTAGCCTGCGTTTCAGCCTGCGTTTCAGCCTGTGCGGCCATCGCTAAAACCATAAAAACAAACAAACGTGTTATTTTTTTCATAAAACCAATCCGCATTAATTATTTAAGCGGCGTATTTCAACATAATTAAGCTACTTCGCCAATATATAATAAGTTTCATTTATTACGGGGTAGCATGAATAATAAAAATGGACCAGAATACCATGCAGACCTGTTCCCAACACTTATGAGCCAAAATAACACGACATCCTGATGGCACGTCTAATTATTCTAATTGCAGTTATTGGTATTGCTTTGATTCTGTGGCATAAAATCACCAGAAGCAAAGGCGATGAACGTAAAAAAATGATTTTCTGGAGCATTCTCGGTAGTCTTGGCGCTATCCTGGCAATCCTCGCTCTCACCGGTCATCTTAATATCATCACCGCAGCGATTGCCGGCCTGGTCGCCCTGCTGCCTCGTGCCATGCAATTTGCTAAATACCTGCCCTTCGTTAATCGCCTGTACCAACAAAATAATCAGCAACAGGCGCATACCCCCACTCCAGGCAGGCAAGCCATGAGCCCTGATGAAGCCAGGGAAGTGCTGGGATTAAAACCGGAACACACAAAAGAAGATGTCATACAGGCACATCGTCGTATGATGCAAAAGGTCCACCCGGACCGGGGGGGCTCAGATTTTCTGGCTGCACAAATCAACAAAGCCAAAGACACTTTATTGGGTTAACAGGTGTAGCATTAGCTTACTGCTCCTGCATTTATTTTTATTGTAAAACTTCAAGATTGCGGGTCTCGCCCCGCTGGCGAGCAATTTTTCTTTTTTCTCGCTCCCACGTGGAAATATAGTTTTTTCTATTTATAGCATTTACGGTTGATTTTTTACTTTCGCATTGCGGTAATCGCACCGCGGGCGAGTTACTTTTTTCTGCAGCTAAAAAAGTAACCAAAAAAGCCGCCACAACAGCTGCACCCCTTAAAAGACACGGGGTTCCCATTTAGCCAGTATCGCTATCATGCTGTGCCAGAACTCGCAAAAAACGCTCAGACATGCTGGCACAGAAGGCCCATGATAACGATACCGGCTAAATGGCTTGCTGAGGTGGGCTGAAGGTCAAGATCAAAAACTATGAAAATATAAACATGTATTTCAAAATTATACTTTTGTTGATGCAGTTAGGTTAGATTATGTTTTTTCTTGTTTTTACTCCCTCTTTCGTTTGCTGAATTCTCAGCTGTTGGTAGAGCAAATTCGCCAGGGAAGGCGAATTTAGTCCTGTGCGCCCGGACGGCGCATCAGGACGGGCTCGTAGGCAGCAGCTGAGAATTCAGGTACCCACAGGGCAAGCGAATTTGGGCGGCCTTTTCTGGTTACTCTTTTGGGCTGTAGCAAAAGAGTAACTCGCCAGCGGGGCGAAACCCGCAATGTTAAAATTTAAATAAGTCGTAAATGCCAAACAACAAAAGCCCTATAAAAACACAAACAACCATAAAAGGCACAATCAGCAACCAAATCCCATAAACATCTTAAAGGATTAAATATCCAATTTACGGTAAAATACGCCACGGCAACACTTTTAATGCGACATCATAAATAATTACCAATATAAAATTATGCCATTATCAGATAAGAAAAAAATTGAAACACGTGATCGTATAAATCGCGACCCAGATTTTCGTGATGCTTTCTTACTGGAAGCACGCAATATGTATAAAAAAGCGTTACAGTTTAATGCCGAACTGGAAGATGAAATTAATCGCTTTGAACAGATTTTAGGTGCCGAACCAGACACTTACGAATTCATGGAAGGCGAACTCGACGAAATTGACATCTTTGAATTAATACTGGATGCCTTTGATAGTCAGACCCTGGAAGATGAAAAAAATACCAGCACCATTAATTGACTATAAACAGAATTTAAAACTGTCATCTTGAACGATAGTGAAAGATCTTGTACACCAATTCTGTAAGATGCCTGCTGTTGTCGAAATGACAATACGCAATGGTCAAATACACCCATAGCAATCACATTTTAAAACAATGCTTAAATTCAAATTTTTATTTTTAATATTTATTAGCTTATCGCTATTCGCCTGCACACTAACCGCAGACGACCCAAAAGCCATTGCCGATAAATACTGGCAATATTTACAAACCGGCAATACCACTGAAGCTGAAAAACTGCTATCAGTCAACAGTGCTCAGGCTTTTTCTGAACATATCAACCGTATAAGTTCAAACACAGAACTGCAAAACAGTGAAGCAAAAGCCCTGGTAAACACAAGCATCACCACCATTGATCCAAAAACCAACCATAGTCGCACAGAAAGCTTTAACACCGTATTAGTATTACAACAGGGCCAGTGGAAAATAGACAGTAATCAGACACACATTCCACCCGAACCAAGCACACCGGAAAAAGAGATACAACAGCTAACTGAAGAACTCTCTGAATCAATGCAGAAAAATGCTGAATCTATTGATGATGCCATGAACGAAGGAATGCAGATGCTAAACGAAGCGCTAGAGGACGGCTCAAAAGAAATGGGCGATTCGTTATTACATCTTATGAATGAGCTCAATAGCACAATGCAAAAATCTATCGAAAAAATGAAACAACGTCGTGAACAGCAATTACAGGAACAACAAGTACAACCACCGGAAAACCAGCCCGACCCGGACAAGGGTGAAGGCATAATTTAATAAGACTGTTAAATAAATAAGCAACATACATGAGCAATATTATTATCATTTATTCTACTACTGATGGGCATACCAGAGAAATATGTTCTCGCCTGCTAAATATAATTAAAAAAAATAATAATGAAGCAACATTGATTCCCATCGAGGATGCAAACGAATTAGACCTCAATAAATTTAGTAAAATCGTCATAGGAGCAAGCATTCGTTATGGCAAACACAGTAAAAAAGTTTACGAATTTATTAATAAGAACGAACAAATATTAGATAAAAAACCTAATGCATTTTTCTCAGTTAATGTTGTTGCGCGCAAGCCTGATAAAAACCGGCCCGAGACTAATCCGTATTTAAAAAAATTCCTGTCGCAAATATCATGGAAACCGAAAGAACTGGCTGTTTTTGCAGGAAAAATAGACTACCAAAAATACAAAATACTGGATCGTTTTATGATAAGAATGATTATGTGGATCACTAAAGGACCTACCGATCCAAAAACATGCATTGAATTCACAAACTGGAATCAGGTAAACAATTTTGGGCAGTTAATTAGTAAAATGTAACGGCAACGTAATTTTAAATACTGAGTATCAATTAAGTTCGCCCGTCAAAAGCACGACCTTGATTCCACAAAAAAATGCTCCACAAATTGTTTTGAAACTGAGAGAAATGCCTAACAAAGCAAACACACTATATTCCTTGCTCATAGCTATAACGTTGCTTTTTAGCGGTGACATAATTGCAGACAATCATTCTCAAAAACAACAAAATGTTTATAAAGTTGATTTTGATAATACAAAAACAGCTACAAAAGCATTTAATGATACCCAGATCAAAAATGAGTCTACTGACATTGAAAACCCGCAATTAAAAATCTTACTTTTCGCTAAAGGACATGCTTTAGTACTGCAACCGGGCACAATGAAAAACACAAAACTCGTGTATGGAAATACAGATGATTCCTTACAAACTAAAATGACGCAACTGGAAAAGCAGGGGGTGAAATATATAATATGTGAACCCCCTGCTAACACAAAAAACAGCAATAACACCTTTTATAATACGAACATCAGCAATACAACACCAGCTTCTGAATTAACACGTTTACGTGCAATGGGTTACCAGTGTGCTGAGCCCCAGTGAGGCAGTGTTTCATGGAAATCATCTATCCGGTAGATAACTATTTAATACAGCACTCTATTGCCAATGGACAATAGAGTTCGCATAATATTTTAATATATCAGTTTCAGATTCTTTCATCCGATACAGATTATCTTTTTCTTCTACCAGTCCGCGCCCGGTCAGAGCGCTCAGTGCTGAGCCTAATACACTTTCCAACGCACTGTGCGAAATATCAATCGGTGCGCCGGCTGTTTCAAGCTGAGCAATTCTTTCTGAGCAAAGTGACTTTAATTCAAGCTCGCTTTTCCACTTAGCAGCATTATTCATTAACACTTCACTCATTAAAGTGACCGGGACAACAGGAATTACCTGCGAAATATTATTCATAATGGATTGCGCTAAGGATTCAACACGAACAAACCTGTCTTCTGTTTCCAGAGTACTAAAATCGACGTGATTTGTTTCACAATATTGTTTTGCAGAGACCGGCTCACCAAAATTCACACTGGCATAACCAAATCGTCGCCAGCGATTTTTTCTGGACAACAAGGCATTTTTAAAAATAAAAGCAACCGTGGTTTTTATAACAAACCAGGCTGATCGTTTCTCTGCTGATTTATCTAATCGCCGTATAAGACTTCTATCTTCAATGACACGATCATAATTTATGCCAACAGGTATAAATACGATATCTTTATCGCTATGCGGATGATAATCACGCAACATGTAATCAAGGAATCCTAAACGCGGTTTACGCAAACTACCGTCTTTAGTTAAACCGCCTTCAAGGAAAACAGCCTGACACACCCCGGCACGTGTTGATATATTTATATATCGTTCTAGCACTTTACGATATAAAGCATTCCCCGAATTACGCCGCACAAAATAAGCACCCATCGCTTTAATTAGCATTTGCAATGGCCAGATCCTTGCCCACTCGCCTACCGCATAAGACAATGTCGTTTTTTCTGCGACCAAAAATGATACCAGTACATAATCCATGTTACTGCGATGGTTCATTACAAATACAACACTGGAGTTTGAATCTATTTCGCTGATTTTACTTTTATCATAAAAACCGACCCGCACTCGATAAATAAGCCGTGCAAACTTTTTTGCCAACCAGTAACCTATTCGAAAGTAGATATAAGCATTAAATGCAGGAACAATTTCTGCAGCATATCTGTGCGCCTTTTCCTGCACAATAGCTAACGGCATTTTATGCTCTTCTGCATACAGCTTGATTGCATCAATAACTTTTTCATCAAAAACAAGTTGATCAATCAACGCTTGCCTGCGGGTAAACTGAATTGGACGAATTTCAATATCGAGCCGAGTATTGATTTCTTCAATAACACGGTTTACCCGGCGCTTCAAATACCAGCGCATGCCAGGCAATAAAATCCGGTCCAGCACCATAATGGCTGCGAACACAAGCAGAACGATAAAAAGCCAGTATGGCAGGGTAATTGTTTCCATGTGTTCACTATATTACACAATCAACTGACAGAATGTTATACAGGCGTTAAGATTAGCGATTTCGCTAAAACATAATTTATAGGTATCAAAATGAGTGAGTACGATGTGTATGGCCTTGGTAATGCACTGGTCGATATGGAATTTGCAATTACCGACCAGTTTTTACAGGATAACGGTATCGACAAAGGTGTGATGACACTGGTGGATGAAAATCAGCAGCATGAATTAATCGAGCAACTGGATGCCTTTGAAGGCAATAAAGCCAGTGGCGGTTCTGCTGCCAATACTTTAATTGCTGTAAGCTCAATGGGTGGCTCATCCTACTATTCCTGTAAGGTGGCCGATGACGAGCTAGGCCATTTTTACCTCAATGATCTTAAAACAGCGAATGTTGACTGCAACATGGAAGGTAAACACAAAGGCGGCATTACCGGTAAATGCCTGGTCATGGTGACCCCTGATGCTGAGCGAACCATGCATACCTTTCTTGGTGTTTCATCTGAATTATCGCCTTACGAAGTCAGCGAAGAAGCTATAAAAAATGCCCGTTTTTGCTACCTGGAAGGTTACCTCACCACTTCTGTAACGGGCAAAGCTGCAAATATCGAAGCACGAAATATTGCTGAAAAACATAATATTAAAACTGCACTCACTTTTTCAGACCCTTTTGTGGTCGAGCACTTTCGTGACGGTTTTACCGAAACGATTGGCAATGGCATCAATCTGCTTTTCTGTAACGAGGCAGAAGCTCTCAGCTATACACAAAAAGCGTCAGTTGATGAAGCGATAGAGGTCATAAAAACTTTTTCTAAAACTTTTGCCATTACCCTGGGAGCGAAGGGCGCTGTCGTTTATGATGGACAGGATCTGATAAATATAGACCCGCATCCGGTAACAGCTGTCGATACCAATGGGGCTGGTGACCTTTTTGCAGGTGCCTTCATGTTTGGCCGCACCAGGGGCATGTCTTTTGAACAGGCGGGCAGCCTTGCCAGCAAGGCATCATCACAGATCGTCAGCCAGTTTGGACCACGATTGAAATTAGAACAATACCAGGCATTGAGTCAATAACTTAATGATCAGTAGCTGTCCGTGAATAATTTTTGCTCGCGGGCAGCATATTACTCAAGCGTCAAGCAGATATTCTCAGTTACGTGATTTGCAAAACCTGAACCGGCCTCTGCATAAATATTAAACACAAAGTCGACGCCGGCTGCTTTCAATGGTGATATACAGTCGTTATTTTTTACCGCTGCCGCTACTATGACCTGGTATTTATTTCGCTTAATCATATCGACAGCATCGAGCGCCTCTTTTCTATTAGGCATATCCAGCAGGATAAGTTTCACAGAACCTGGTCTTAACCGCTCCCAGAAGTCATAGTCAGTCGCATCACCAAGGATGACCTTCCTTCCCTCATTTATATGCATGTTCACTACGTTCTGGTCATAATCGATACCCAGCAGTTTCTCTCCATACTGTGACAGCAAGGTATCATAAATACCCGCACCAACACGCCCCATGCCGAAAACCAGCACCTGAGCACCCTCAACATCGATAGTTTTATCATCTGCCAGCCGCTCCAGGCCTTCATACTTATACAGATAATTTTCAAGCTTCGCATACAGACCATGCGCACGGGTATTTGCCAGTGAAGACATGGTGAACGTAATCGATAAAGCAAGCGCGATGATAACCAGCCACTCAGCACTCATCCACCCGCTAGTAACACCGATATAACTAACGATCAAACCGAACTCACTGTAGTTTGAAAGCGACAGGCTCGTCAAAAAACCAGTACGCGATCGTAACTTAAATAATGTCAGCAACCTGAAAAACAGAACCGATTTACCCAGCATCAAAACAGAAAGCACTACCGCAATGAGAGTAGCCGTTATTGAAGGCACGCCGTTAAAACCGATGCTGAGAAAAAATGCGACCAGAAATACTTCCTTGAAAGACAAAAGCGATTTTGCAAGCGATTCTGATTTTTCATTGCCTGCCAGCAGCACGCCGAGCAACAGCGCACCAAGGTCAGCTTTAATGCCGACCAGATCAAACAGCGATGCACCACCCAGAGCGAGCAGCATGCCGCTTAATATCAGCAGCTCGCCTCGCCCAATGTACTGCAGCAGCCTTATCAGATATGGCCTTAAGGGGATCAGCAATAACAACAATACCGCCCAGTAGGTAGGCATTTTCCCAGATGAAGCAGTGAGAAACATCACCGCGAACAGGTCCTGCATGATCAATATGCCAATGGTAATCTTGCCATGCAATGAAGACATCTCACTTTTTTCGTCCAGGACTTTAACTGCGAACACTGTACTGGAAAAACTTAAGGCGAATGCGATGAGAACCGACTCGTTAACAGCGAGCCCGGCAAATTCATGCAGACCACTGAAGCTCATAACAAAGACCAGCACACCAAAAACAACGACTATGATCAACATGTGTATTATGGATACTGCCCAGATCTCAGCGCGCAGCAGGTCTTTTATATTGAGTTTTAAACCGATACTGAAAAGCAGTATGGTGACGCCGATCTCTGCGACTGCATTTAATGTTTCTCCACTCTCCATCCCTATAGCGCTCAATACGAAACCGGCAGCCAGGTAACCGACCATTGGTGGCAACGAAACGAAGGTCACCATCAGGCCAAATATGAGGGCGAAAAATATCCAGGTAATGTCTGAAAAATGTGTTGCGATTAAAACCAGATCCATAATCCTAGAAACCGCAGTTGGACGGGTTGAAGTGTGCGGTTTTCGGCGTGCAGGGCAAGGCATAGCAACGCTGACTAAATCGCCTGGAGCGATTTGAACAGCTTGAGCTGACCCGTAGGGTGGAAGGCAGGATGCCTGGAATAATGGTTACTCCATTCCAGGGAGTTATAACGCAGCCATACGCTCCGAAAACTGTGCAATTCAGCCGTAGTGGACTCATCCAATGGGTGAACCCTGATATTGCTGGAAACCTATTTGGAACCATGTCGTTAAAACCTCAATAGAGCAGTCAACTGCGATTTCCAGGATAATATCTACTCACCAAAACAAATTAGTGTAAACCCGCAAGCCTGCAGAAACTTTCTAACTAAAGTCTTGCTATACTCAATATATGTCACCTGTAAAAGCAAATACAGCTACATCTGTTGTTAACGGGACAATAAAAGCAATCCCGTTATTAACATTTAGCGGTTCTATTACAGCTAATAGCATAGTAGCTATAGCCGACACCTATAATAACAACTCCTGAAGTAAAACAAACAAACTCTAAACGCATTGAGGTTTATTCTTTAAGCCAGAATTACTGGGACACACATTATGGCGATACGTTAGGTGAAATCACGCTACACCTGCTTCCCAATAACCCGGCTAAACACGAAGCATTAAAACGGGAGATCGTACACTTAAATCCTCATGCATTTATCAACGACAACCCGGAGAAACTGCTAGCTAAGCAACGGCTCTGGTTACCGGGTTACATGAAACAGCCGGATTCCAAAGTGGTCCCTTCGAGTACGACAGTTGAAACTTATTCATGGGGAAATATTCAACGACGACGATAATAAAAAAAGCCTGGACCACAGAGACACGAAGGGCACAGAGGTTTTATTATCAGTTTTGCCACAGGCGCAATAACCAACCAACGAAGGTTTACCCTGTGACCTCCGTGTCTCTGTGGTGAAATAGTTTCTCAGACAATAAACACTATGCCAACAAACCGTTAGCAACCAGGACTATAATAACCCGCGCTCTGCAAACGATACCACTTCATCCCCAATCACAAAATGATCAAGCACCCGGATATCAACCAGTGCTAACGCCTCTGTTAAACGATGCGTAATCTGCTCATCTGCGTGGCTGGGCTCTGCCACACCTGAGGGGTGGTTATGTGCAAAAATAACCGCTGCAGCATTCTTTTTTAATGCCAGTCGAACTACTTCACGCGGATAAACACTGGCACCGTCTATCGTACCAAAGAACATTTTTTCAAAAGCAATGACACGGTTACGATTATCCAGAAACAGGCAGGCAAATACTTCGTGCGGATAGCTGGCCAACTGCGCGCTTAAAAAATGGCGAGTTTGCGCCGGGCTAGATAAAGCATCACCACGCGATAATTCCTCAAACAAATGGCGCTTTGCCATTTCCATTACTGCCTGCAATTGCGCGTATTTGGCACTTCCCAGCCCATTATGCTGGCAAAACTCGACCTGACTCGCCTGTAACATGGGTTTTAAGCCACCAAAGTTGTCCAGCAATTGCCGTGCTAAATCCACAGCGGTCACACCTTTGCAGCCGGTTCTTAAAAATATTGCCAGTAGTTCGGCATCGGACAGTGCTTCCGCACCCTTGTTGAGCAGTTTTTCGCGCGGCCGTTCAGCCAACGGCCATTGAGATATCGTCATGTCTCTTCCCTGTTATGTGAAGGGCACAATCAAATGAGAGATGCCCTTATTCCTTTATTAACCAGATATTAACCATATCCGGTAATTAGTGCAAACTACAGGCATAACCATAACACATAAACATAGCCATAAACATAGAAACGGCCGGTTCTGCTAAAATAGCGATAATGAGCACCTTAAATAACAAACATATCGTTATCGGCATTACCGGCGGCATTGCGGCTTACAAAAGCGCCGACTTATGCCGTCGACTTAAAGAAACAGATGCCGAAGTGCGCATTGTGATGACAAATGCGGCCACCGAATTTGTTACACCCCTGACTTTTCAGGCCTTATCCGGTCATCCCGTGTATTTCGATAACGCTGCTTCTAAGGTAGAGACCAATGAAGACAATAGTACCCTAGTTAGTAGCGCAGAAGCCGGCATGAAGCACATCGAGCTAGCGCGTTGGGCGGATGTCATCATTATTGCACCGGCCAGCGCCAATACCATTGCCAAACTCGCACAAGGTCAAGCGGATAATTTACTCACCACACTCTGTCTTGCCAGTGAAGCCATCAAATGTTTTGCCCCGGCAATGAACCGGGTAATGTGGCATGACTTGAGCACCCAGACAAACTGCAAAACCCTTGTTGATAACAACTGGTTTCAATTTGGCCCGGCGAGTGGCTCTCAGGCATGCGGCGAAACGGGTCAAGGTCGCATGCTGGAGGTAAGCGACATGCTAACGTCACTTGAACAATGTTTTAAGTCAGAGGAGTTACAGGGCTTAAACCTTGTAATTACGGCCGGGCCAACTTATGAGGCCATCGACCCAGTGCGTTTTATTGGTAATCGCAGTTCCGGGCGTATGGGTTATGCCATGGCCAGCGCGGCACGGGAAGCAGGTGCAAATGTCACTTTAATTAGCGGCCCCAGTCACTTACAACAACCTGAATCATTAAGCTACGTCTCTGTTGAATCTGCCGAAGAAATGTTACAGGCCGTTTTATCTACTATTAAAAACTGTGATATTTATATATCAACTGCAGCGGTTTCAGACTATCGTGTAAAAAATGTAGCGAGAAATAAAATTAAAAAAACTGAAGACAGCCTGACATTACAGTTAATTAAAAACGAGGACATTATTGCTACTGTTGCCAGTCATAAAGTACGTCCTTATGTTGTTGGTTTTGCTGCTGAGACAGAAAATGTTGTCGACAATGCGAAAAATAAATTGATACAAAAGAATCTGGATATGATTGTAGCAAACGATGTCAGCACCTCTTCCACACAGACAACTGATATTGGTTTTAATAGTGAATACAATGCGCTACATGTTTACTGGGCGCAGAAGAATCACATTAGCGGCGAACAATATTTTGCTATCGCTCGTAAGTCTCGACTGGCCAAACAGTTAATCACCGTTATCGCAAAACAGTATAAACTCAACAATTCACAACATGCAAAAAATACAGCTTAAAATACTCGACCCCCGCATTGGCAAAGAAATCGCCTTACCCGAATATGCCACTGCTGGCTCTGCAGGCATGGATCTGCGCGCCGCACTTGAAGAAACAACTGAAATACAACCGGGTGAAACACTATTAATCCCCACCGGTTTATCTATTTATGTTGAAGACCCAAACATGGCAGCTGTTGTTCTTCCTCGCTCTGGTCTGGGCCATAAACACGGTATAGTATTAGGCAACCTGGTGGGACTGATTGATTCTGACTATCAGGGCCAATTATTTGTTTCCTGCTGGAATCGCGGCAAAAAAAGCTTCAGCATTGACGTTGGTGATCGCATCGCACAACTGATTATCGTACCGGTGATTCGGGTTGACTTTGAAGTAGTCGAGGACTTTGAAAGCACACACCGTGGGGCAGGTGGTTTTGGGCACTCTGGAAAAAACTAAAAGATATAATTAACAACTATACTTATCGGCATACTCCTTACTAAATAACAACAATTAAAGATTAAAAAACATCATGACAATTACTGAAGATATTTTTCGTGCTTACGATATTCGTGGCGTGGTTGAAAACGCATTAACGCCTGACGCAGTACAACAAATTGGTCAGGCATTCGCCACCGAGGCGTTATCACAAAACCAGAAAACCGTCGTCATCGCTCGTGACGGCCGTCTTTCCAGCCCTGAACTGGCACAGCGTTTGAGTGAAGGCTTGTCTGCTGGCGGCTGCGATGTCATTGACATCGGCATGGTACCGACACCCGTGCTTTATTTCGCAACGCATAAATTAAAGACCGGCACTGGCATCATGGTCACTGGTAGCCATAATCCTCCACAATATAATGGCTTAAAAATGTTAATTGCCGGCAACACTTTGTATGGCGATGGTATTAAAGCACTCTATCAGATGATTATCGAAGGACGTGTAAACAACGGTGAAGGTAGTTACACTGAAAAAAATATTGTTCCCGAATACCTGGACACTATTGTTAACGACATCAAACTCGATAAACCTTTAAATATTGCTGTGGACTGCGGTAATGGCGTTGCCGGTGTACTTGCCACAGAGTTATTCACCCGTTTAGGCTGTAATGTCACCGAGCTGTTCTGTGAGGTGGATGGTAATTTTCCGAACCATCACCCTGACCCATCAAAACCTGAAAACCTGATCGACATGCAAAATACCATGAAACAGAACGCACTGGATATTGGTCTGGCATTTGATGGCGACGGTGATCGCGTAGGTATACTGGATGACAAACAAAATATCTTATGGGCGGACCGTCAGATGATGCTGTACTCTGCCGATGTTTTAAAACGCAAACCCGGCGCGCTGATTATTTTTGATATTAAATCCACCACCAATTTAGCCAGCTACATTAAAAACCTTGGCGGTAAACCGATGATGTGGAAAACCGGGCACTCTTTCATCAAAGCCAAGATGAAAGAAACAGGTGCTGAACTTGCCGGCGAAATGAGTGGCCATATTTTCTTTAAAGAAAGATGGTTTGGTTTTGATGATGGATTATACAGCGCTGCACGTATGCTGGAAATTATCAGCCAGCATGACGAATCGACTTCTACCATTTTTGAAGCCCTGCCCGACAGCTTTAATACTCCGGAACTTCAAATCAATTTTGACGAAGGCGAACATTATAAATTTATGAATAAATTTATTGATGAAGCTAAATTTGAAGGCGCTGACATCATCACCCTCGATGGCATTCGTGTTAATTATGCCGATGGCTGGGGCCTGGTCCGACCGTCGAATACCACCCCTTGCCTGGTATTACGCTTTGAAGCTAATAATGAAAACACCCTGGCTGAAATACAGAACACTTTTCGTGAACAAATTCTATCGGTAGATAACACCCTGAAATTACCGTTCTAGACTATCGCGTGCACGAGGCACTCAGCAGCCTGGCATAACTGCTAACCATCATCGCGGAACAAGTTTATTCAGCATACCCCTATGCGTCACCCATGGCGGGGCTTACCTGAAAAACTGTTGCAGAAAGTTTTTTCCGCTGCTACAGGTATAACAACATTTGTAGCAGCGGCTTTATTACGCGATAACCACATACAGTAAAATATTCACTTTAAGAATGAGGATCACTGCTGTCCAGATAACTGCCAGAGACGTGAATCGGACACATTTATCAACGACCATCACCGACATGGCAGGTTTTTGCTCCTGCAAAACCTGCACTTCCACCGTCCGTGGTGGTCGGCTGCGGGTGTTGAGCCGCCATGGATGGCTTTACGGCGTGTCGATGGTGGATGCGTCCGGTTCATGTCTCGGATTAGTGCAACCCTTATCCAGGCATGCAACATCAGCCTGTTTAGATAATTTCTTTTTGTTAGCTTGATAGCAGTGAATGAGGATATAAGTTTGCCTTTATAAGCAACATACAGGCACAATAGCCACATCTGAGCAACCATCTAAATTTTTTAGGAGCCCTTCGTGGACAAGCAATCCGCAACTCACATCGCCGACGTTTTATCTGAGGCCCTGCCTTATCTGCAACGCCTGAACAATAAAACCATCGTCATCAAGTTTGGTGGCAACGCCATGATTGATGATGCCTTAAAAAACAGCTTTGCGCGCGATATTGTTCTGTTAAAACAGGTCGGGGTAAACCCGGTAGTAGTGCACGGTGGCGGTCCGCAAATAGGCAAACTGCTGGAAAAAATTGGCAAAAAATCGAAATTCATCGACGGTATGCGCGTTACTGATAGCGAAACCATGGACGTGGTTGAGATGGTATTAGGCGGTCTGGTCAACAAAAGTATTGTTAGCCTGATCAATCATAACGGTGGACAGGCTGTAGGCTTAACCGGAAAAGACGGCTCCATGATTCGTGCAAAAAAAATGGAAATTACACGCGATTCTGCAGAACTTCAGGCACCTGAAATTATTGATCTTGGTCATGTCGGCGAAGTGACCACCATCGACCCGTCAATTGTTATGACACTTGATGAAGGTGACTTTATTCCGGTCATTGCTCCGATTGGTGTAGGCAGCGATGCGTCATCCTACAACATCAACGCCGACCTGGTTGCTGGCAAAATGGCCAGTGTGTTAGGCGCTGAAAAACTGCTATTACTGACCAATACGCCTGGCATCCTTGATAAACAGGGAAATATCCTGACCGGGCTGAATGGTAAAAAAGTTAATGAACTGATAGCGATGGCACCATAGCCGGCGGTATGTTACCAAAAGTGACCTGTGCGCTTGATGCAGTTCACTCCGGCGTAAAAACCGCACACATCATCGATGGTCGAGTCGAACATGCGGTACTGCTGGAGTTATTAACCGATGAAGGTGTGGGCACGTTAATTAAATCGTAAGTTGGCAGTTGGCAGTTGGCAGTTGGCAGTAAATTTTAAAAAATCAAACTACATTAAAACAGTTTTTCAGCTCGTGGCTTTTTCTGCCAACTTATAACTTATATTTAGTATCCACGCTCTCTCGCAATCCTTTCCCGTTTTGCTTTCTTTTCAGCTATTAATATTTCAAATCGTTTTATGTAACCATTAAATTGTGCAGCGATTTCGTCCCGTCGCTTTTCATGATTTTCTTTCACCTTGCTTTGCACCGTAACCTGCTCTTTTTCATTGTCTATACTATGATACAAATTAAGTGGCACTTCACGATTTGACGCATGTATAGCAATCACCCGTTGCTCCATAGATGCAATTTTATTATTTGAATCAGCGATGATTGAGTTGGCCAGTTGAATTTGTGCCTCGACTGCTTCAAGCCTGGAATCACGCGCCACAATTAAATCACGCTCGGTGGTATAGGTATCAAGCAACACACGGTCACGTTGTTTTTTTTGTTTTTCTAATATTGCGGCTTTTTTTCGCTCAAATTCGATACGCCTTTCTTCCACTTTTTGCTCAGCTGTTTTTGCAGCCTGCATATGTTTTATCACCACTCCGCTATCGTTCAACTCATCATGCTCCCTGACGAGATATTCTTCTGGAACCTTATCGCCAAAATGAACCTGACTATCTTCATCCACCCATTTGTACATTTTTGCCTGCGCAGAAAATGAGCCGCTTAATAGAACGACTGACAGTGTGAATAAAGTAAAACGCATAGTGCACAGCCTCAAAAATAGTTTATAACCGATCAGCTATGAGTATACGCATAATTTGTTTGGAATCGAGCATTTTCAACGTGGCCGAACAACTCTGAATCGTTCGATATAACCATTAAATTGTGCGGAGATTTTTTCACTGCGTTTTTTATGATTTTTCATTACTTCCGCTTGCACCGCGACCTGCTGTTTTTCACTATCGATACGATTATACAAATCGACCGGTACCTTGCGACCTGCTGCTTTGATCTGTGCCACCCGCTGTTCCATCGATTCTATTTTTTTATTTGAGTCACTGATAAACGCTTCTGACAGTTGAATTTGGGTAGTAAGGGCATTCAGTCGTGAGTCACGTGCCACGATCAGATCGCGCTCGGTGGTATACGTATCAAGCAATTTACGATCGAGCTGTTTTTGCTTTTTCTCAGCAAGTACAGCCTTTTTACGCTCTTGCTTAAGGCGCCTCTCTTCGGCTTTTTCTTCCGCTGTTTTTGCTGCTTCTCGATGTCTTGTCTTCATACCATGTTCATTTAATTCATCATGCTCTTTTACCAGGTATTTCGTGGAATTTTGTCACCAAAATGCATCTGGCCATCTTCATCCACCCACTTATACATTTTTGCCTGAACGGAAAATGAACTAACTATAACTACAAGAACAACTGGCAAAGTAAATAAAGCAATACGCATAGCGTGTAACCTCTAGAATTAATAACTGATAAGCTTAACGGTCTCTCATTCATTCAAATGAGAGACTCTCATAGAGTATAGGCGTAAATCTTCAGGAATCGAGTATATTCAACTTGGCCGAGCAACTTCTTATATTCATCATCTCGCTTATTGCCAACCTGTTCTCCGCTCTATCTGGCGGTGGCGCCGGATTAATACAACTGCCAGTCCTCATATTTTTAGGGCTGCCGTTTGGACTTGCCCTTGCCACCCATAAAGTGGCTACTATTGCTCTGGGCATTGGCGCAACCGCAAGGCATCTCAAAGAAAACAGAATAGAACGTGATTTTGCACTGGTTATGCTGATTTCAGGCATTCCCGGGGTTATTATTGGCGCCAGTTTTATTCTTCAAATACCGGACCAGATAGCAAAAACCGCTCTGGGGATATTAACCATGGGGCTGGGGCTTTATTCTTTCTTTTCGCCAGATTTAGGACAAAACTATGAAATCAAAAACCGCCATTACAAAGGATATATCATCGGCGGCCTGGTTTTATTTGTGATTGGCATTCTCAACGGTTCATTAACTTCCGGCACAGGCTTATTTGTCACACTGTGGTTAATACGGTGGTTTGGCTTTGACTATAAATTAGCGGTGGCTTACACCCTGGTGTTTGTTGGTTTGTTCTGGAATGCATCAGGCGCTGTTACTTTAGGGCTTCTTGGTGATATTCACTGGTTGTGGATTCCTGCTTTGTTGCTTGGGTCGTTTATTGGTGGATATATTGGGGCGCATTTATCGATTGTGAAGGGGAACAAGGTTATCAAGCGGAGTTTTGAAGTAGTTACACTTTTGATTGGCTTGAAGTTGGTGCTGGGGTGATACTCTTGCTGGTTTCTGTTGTTTTGCATTTACAGTTGGCTTTACTTAGGCATTGCGGGTCTCGCCCCGCTGGCGAGTTACTCTTTTGCTACAGCCCAAAAGAGTAACCAGAAAAGGCCGCCCAAATTCGTTTGCCCTGCGGGTGCCTGAATTCTCAGCTGTTGCCTACGAGCCCGTCCTGATGCGCCGTCCGGGCGCACAGGACTAAATTCGCCTTCCCTGGCGAATTTGCTCTACCAACAGCTGAGAATTCAGCAAACGAAAGAGGGAGTAAAAACAGGAAAAGAAAAAACAAAACTAACCAAATAAAAGATTATCCTGAAATACATAGTTGGAGTGCTTCACTAGTTTTTGACTTTGACTTTCAATCCACCTCAGCAAGCCATTTAGCCAGTATCGTTATCATGGGCCTTCTGTGCCAGCATGTCTGAGCGTTTTTTGCGAGTTCTGGCACAGCATGATAGCGATAGTGGCTAAATGGGCACCCCTGTGTCTTTTACAGGGGCGTAGCTGTTGTGGCGGCTTTTTCTGGTTACTCTTTTGGGCTGTTGACAAAAGAGTAACTCGCCAGCGGGGCGAGACCCGTAAGGCCTAAGAACAAATGGCATGTTGTACATGCAAAAATACTCGACCTACGGAACCCATGAATAAAAATTACCAGAATTAACAGAATTAATCGCAACCAATAAAAAATCAAATACCATACTCACGACGATAATTCCTCATAGCATCCAAATGCTCACCAAACGAATCATCCCCCGCCAGATAATCAATCAAATCCGCCATAGTAATAATACTAAACACCTCAATCCCATAATCTCGATGCACTTCCTGAATTGCCGACAACTCACCCTGACCTTTTTCCTGCCGATCAAGCGCAATTAAAACTGCAGAAGTGGTCGCACCTTCTGCCTGAATAATTTCCACTGCTTCACGAATAGCCGTGCCCGCAGTAATCACATCATCAACAATCAATACCTTACCGTTTAATTCTGCACCGACAATCAATCCACCTTCACCATGATTTTTGGCTTCTTTACGATTAAAAGCATAAGGTTTATCAATATTGTGATTTACCGACAAAGCGCACGCAATTGCAGCGACTAACGGAATACCTTTATATGCCGGACCAAACAGAACATCGTAATTTATATCGCTTTCGATGATGGTCTGCGCATAGCAGCTACCCAGTTCTGCCAGTGCATAACCACTGTTAAATAAGCCTGCATTAAAAAAATACGGACTAACTCTACCTGATTTAAGTGTAAACTCACCGAATCGTAGCACCTGGTATTTGATAGCCAGCTCGATAAAACGTTTTTTATTTTCCTGCATATTTCACCTGTTTTCTGCATGCGAAGTATACGTGAAAATAAGGTATCATAGGCGCTCACATAATAAGAACAATAGTCATGCGTATTATTTCCGCTAACACCAACGGTATTCGCTCCGCCGCGAAAAAAGGTTTTTTTGACTGGCTTAAAAAAATCGATGCCGATGTTATCTGCATACAGGAAACCAAAGCACAGGAGCACCAGCTCACAGACCCACAATTTTGTCCTGAAGGTTATTTTTGTCAATATCACGATGCACAAAAAAAAGGTTATAGTGGTGTAGCTATCTACAGCAAGGTAAAACCTAAAAAAGTAAGCAAGGGCCTTGGCTGGCACGATATTGATATTGAAGGTCGCTTCATTGAATTTCAGTTTGAAAAGCTCAGTGTGATTTCGCTATATATGCATTCCGGTTCTGCCAGTGAAGAACGTCAGAGTGTAAAATATGATTTCATGGAACGCTTTATGGGTTATTTACAGAGTCTGCGTCGTAAACGTCGTGAATTTATTATTTGTGGTGACTGGAATATCGCGCACAAAATAATTGATATTAAAAACTGGAAGGGCAACCAGAAAAACTCCGGCTTCCTGCCTGAAGAACGTGCCTGGATGGATACCCTGTTTGATGAAATCGGTTTTGTTGATGCCTTCAGAGTTGTTAACCAGTTGCCTGATCAATACACCTGGTGGTCAAACCGTGGACAGGCATGGGCAAATAACACCGGATGGCGCATTGATTATCAGGTGATCACCCCAAAACTGGCGACACTAGTAAAAGCCGCTGACATTTATAAAGACGAACGCTTTTCTGATCACTCACCATTAATTATTGATTACGATTACATGCTTACATGAGTCACACCGGTATGAAAAATACCCAGCAACATAAAAGCTGGCTTGAAGCGTTAACCGTTTATCTTCAGCCACGCGTTTTGGCGATGCTGTTTTTAGGCTTTTCTGCCGGCCTGCCTCTTTTACTTGTATTCGGCACGCTGTCCGCATGGCTGGCGCGAGAAGGCATTGACAAAAGCACCATTGGCCACATCAGCTGGGTTGCCCTGTTATACGGTCTTAAATTTACCTGGTCACCGCTGGTAGATCATCTGAAAATCCCTCTACTGACCCCGTTATTCGGTCAGCGTCGCAGCTGGATGTTACTCGCACAGATTGGTGTTATATCAGGGTTACTTTTAATGGCAGGCAACAACCCACAAGCGCAATTAACGCTTCTGGTTTATTCAGCCCTGTTAGTCGCCTTTTCGTCTGCAACGCAGGATATTGCTATTGATGCCTGGCGCATTGAAGCCATGCCAATAGAAACGCAGGGGGCAATGGCCGCCACATACCAGACGGGTTACCGCCTTGGTATGTTACTGGCCGGTGGTGGTGCCTTCACCATGGCACATTACTACTCCTGGCCGCTGGCCTATACCGTTCTCGCCATGTTTATGTGCATAGGCATCATCACCACATTGTTAATTTCAGAACCCGAGCATACCGTTTCACGTGACACATGGAAACAGGAAGAAAAAGTTATTCAATTTCTGGAAAAGTCTGCACACCTGCCTAAGAGGCAACGTGACTTGTATGCCTGGTTTACAGGTGCCGTCATCTGCCCGTTCACTGATTTCTTTATGCGCAACGGCAAATATGCACTGATAATTTTATTATTTATCGGTCTGTTTCGTATCAGCGATATCACCATGGGCATTATGGCCAACCCGCTTTATGTCGATATAGGTTATAGCGATTTACAAATTGGCCTGGTGACTAAAACGGTCGGACCAATTATTACCATTTTAGGTGCTATTTTTGGCGGTACGCTGGTCATACGTTACGGCGTAATGCCCATTTTGTTGCTTGGTGCGGTTTTGGTTATGACAACAAATTTATTGTTCGCACTACTTGCCATTTTGCCCGCCGAAACACTTTATCTGTCCGTGGTGATTGGTGCAGATAACTTAAGCGGTGGACTTGCCGGCTCTGCATTTATCGCTTACTTATCCAGCCTGACCAACCGCGCATATACTGCAACTCAATATGCTTTGTTTAGCTCTCTGATGTTATTACCCGCCAAGTTTATTGGCGGTTTTTCTGGTGACATTGTTGATGCGTTCGGTTTTGTACCCTTTTTCATTTACACGGCACTAATTGGCATACCTGCAATTATCGTTATACGGATGATAATGCAACACCCTGCCATGCCAGACATAGAAAAATAAACAAAACCCGATCATCACACAAAATAAGCCAATAATTACAATATTATTGGTCAAAAAAACACCCAAATTATCGGTGTTTTTACTTCCCCTGCCCTTTTTTATTTATTTCTAAAGTACTGATCTTAGATGCCGATATAAAACCTGAAGTTACCGCTAAAGCCTGTTCTGACAGGCTTTAGCAGTAACATGAG
Organism: uncultured Gammaproteobacteria bacterium; assembly: GCA_963759005.1. Classification (GTDB taxonomy): domain Bacteria; phylum Pseudomonadota; class Gammaproteobacteria; order SZUA-229; family SZUA-229. The sequence goes on along the minus strand of CAVWXQ010000041.1, from coordinate 38,735 downwards.
CCCTAATTTGATAATAATCATGGGCAAATGCTTTGAACTTAATTATATTAGACTATACTAATTATTAACATTAATAGAAGAGGTGAACTGTCATGATATTAGATACCCTGACGTATTCCATTTTAGCCGTAGTACTTGTTTTATCCATTGTCGTGTTTCGCTTAGCGTTTTCAAAACAAGAATCTTCCCAGGAAGAGGTGGAGAAACCACGAGCGACTTAACTTGTGACGATTATTTGTCAAACCATAGGTTGGCCAATATAAGCACTATTGGCGGTATTCAGTACAGCCACTAAATATATGAAATGTTACTAAAGCTAAATAAAATAGCATTAATTTTCTGTATGGATAGCTATTGCCATGCATAACAAGCAATAGTGTGGTTTGAAATCAGCATAAACCCTCATTCAGGTACTTAAGCAATACCTGTCATTTCAAATCACACTGTAAGAGGCATAACTGTTAAAGTTATGCCTCTTTTTTTTCTCATCCCGACTCCTAAGCCCGAATATTTCATAGGAACGCTACATATTCAACTTAACACTATGATTATATTTAAAAATATCGGTATATTAGTAAAGCACACTATGCACCAGACACCGCTATGCAGTTTTTGGAAAAATCTCAGCGGCCATTTTGACCGATTCACCTGTAACCATAGCTATGGCTATGCTTTTCGGCGAATCAATCAACCTGACTCACTGACTGATTTTATAAAATACACCCCCATTGTCTGCATTCCTATGAAATATCCGGGCTAGTGAAAAACACTATCCCATTAAGTCTTTATGTCCACATTCCCTGGTGTGTGAAAAAATGCCCTTATTGTGATTTCAACTCACACGAAAAAGACAGCTCTTTTGATGAGAAACTGTACCTTAAAGCACTGTTAAATGATTTAGATAATGAATACCAGAATAATCAGCAGCGAACCCTGAGCAGTATTTTTTTTGGCGGTGGAACACCGAGTTTATTTTCTGCCAACTCGATACATAGCATTATTGAGCATGCAAAAGACCTTTTTAAATTCGATGAAATTGAAATAACCCTGGAAGCTAACCCCGGTACTTTTGAACAGGAAAAATTCAACGATTTCAAGTATGCAGGTGTAAATCGCTTATCCATTGGCATACAAAGTTTCAACGACTCGCATCTAAAAAGGCTTGGACGCATTCATGACCAGGAACAGGCGTTAACTGCAATTGAAACAGCAAAAAGGGCAGGTTTTGATAACATTAATCTGGATTTAATGTTTGGTCTGCCACAACAAACCATGCAACAGGCAATTAAAGACATAACCATCGCCTGCGAATTTGATGTGCCTCATATTTCACATTACCAGCTCACCATCGAAGAAAATACCTATTTTCATAAACACACACCCGAGCTACCAGAAAGTGATCTAATCTGGGAAATGCAGACACAATGTCAAAACATACTAATAGACAAACAATATAAGCATTACGAAATTTCTGCGTATTCAAAAACTGGCCAATCGTGTGCCCATAATTTGAATTACTGGCACTTTGGTGACTATATTGGCATCGGCGCAGGCGCACATGGAAAACTCACTAATAAAACCGAATCATTAAACAAGGAACTAATAGTCACACGCCGCTGGAAAAACCGGCAACCGAAGCAGTACATAAAGAATACTTTAAATGGCAATGCCTTATCCGGTAAACAGCAACTTCAACAACAGGATGTTGTGTTTGAATTTTTATTAAATGCACTGCGATTAAAAGCTGGTTGTGATATACAGACGTTTAAAAAACATACCGGACTGGATTACAGGATCTTAAAAACAGCTGTTAAAAATATTGATTCGTCTTTATTGTTTATCGATAAAAACAAAATCACTACTACAGCTAAAGGTTATTTATTTTTAAACACGATTCTGGAAGAACTCCTGGAGCAGTAGTTCAAACAAATACAATTCACCACAGAGGCACAGAGGACACAGAGAAAGGCTTTGTATTGTTAACTGCGCCTACGGCGCAGTTAACAAATTGAAACTCTGTGCTCTTTGTGCCTCTGTGGTGAAATACTTTTTTAGTTTTTGACTGCCAAATAAGATTTTTGCTACTACAAATTATTCATCATTTTCTGTTGTTCTTCATGACGTTTCTGCAGCAACGCTTCAACGCCTTTTGCATCATTCATCACCTTCTTCATGCCTTTTACTGAGTAAGGACTGGGTGATTCTGTTTTGACAACTTGCTTTGGTTCTTCTTTTTCCGGTATTTTTATCGCCTTTACCAGATTATTGTTAGGATCAACTAATACAGACTCTGCATTTGTAACGGTTGGGGGCGGTGTATTACTAAATTGCATAATGCCATTTTTATCACGCCATTTATAAACCTGCACTTTTTTATCAGTGACACCACTGGAGAGACTGTTGGGTACTTTTGCTTTTAAATCTTTAAATTCAGACGCCCCTTTGCTGAGGCTCGAATCAAAAAACGCCATCGGATCAAATTTCCCCATATATATCATTGGCAGAACAGATAAAATCCCTAAAGTAACTAACATGGTGAAAATTTTAAATTTCATACTGTTTTCCTTTATTGGTAATACTTAAATATTAACAAGTATGGACGAGCACACATAAAATTTCAGAATATTACTGCTAAATTACTCATAATTGTTAATTCGATTAATAACTTGCCTCAATCAACACTTACAGGTAAAATTCACTCCCTGTTTTTTAGTCAGATCAAGTAACACGAGTAACCTACTAAGAGTAGCACCAACATGAAAGCTGATATTCACCCAACATACAACGACATTAACGTAAAGTGCAGCTGTGGCAACACATTCGCTACACGCTCTACATACAAAAAAGACGAGCTGACCATTGATGTCTGCTCTGAATGCCACCCATTTTATACTGGCAAACAGAAAATCCTGGACACTGCCGGTCAAATTGATAAATTCAATAAACGGTTCGGTAATAAATCTTAATATATCCCTAACTGATGTTATCGAAAAAAGGCGCCCGGGCCCGCAACCTGGAGCGTCTTTTTTTATGTCCATGGATGGACGGTATGCCGCAAGGAGCCAGGAAGGCGGTGCGGTTATGTCCATGGATGGACGGACTGAAAGCCTGGAATCGGTGCTTGCCCTGCATTTTCCGCACTCCCCACGTCCATGTGGGTCGGCATAAAATTGCTCCCTGCATTTTCCGCACTCCCCACGTCCATGTGGGTCGTTTTTCTCGAGGAGCCAGGAAGGCAACATGGCACTGCCTGCTTTATTTCTTTGTTTCCTTTTTCACAACCTCTTTTACACTTGCTGACAATGCCTGCAGCAGCGAACACATTGATGAAACCACGAGAATTGCTTACACATACGATGGCGACACACTGCAACTGCGCGATGGCCGCAAAGTCAGATTGATTGGCATCAACACCCCTGAATTAGAGCGCAAAAACAAAACTGCAGAACCTTTTGCCATTGCCGCAAAAAACGCACTGAGAACCTTATTTAAACACCATAAAACTATAACTCTGCGTTATGGCGAAGAAAAAAAAGATCATTATGGCCGTTTTCTTGCTCATGGTTTTTTAACAGACGGTCAGAATATTCAGGCAATACTACTTAATCAGGGCCTGGCAAGAGCAATAGCCATACCGCCGAATACGCAGTTTTCTGCCTGTTATCTAGAGCAGGAGCGTAAAGCACGTTGCAATAAAATCGGCTTATGGAAACCGGCCAAAATTCTTCAGGCAAAAAACCTTAATAATCAGCACACTGGTTTTCTTTTCGTTCAGGGCAAGGTAACAAACATCAGCACCAATAATAGAGGTATATGGTTAAACATAGACCATAAACTCACTATCGGCATTCGTCCGGAGAATCAGGCACTATTTGACATTAAAGCCATAAATGACATGGTAAATCAGTCGGTTACTGTACGTGGCTGGATAAACAAAAGTAACAAATCCACACCATTTTATATGCGTGTACGACACCCTTTATCAATCCAGTTATCAGAGACATTCTCCTGCAGCTGACCAGTCCTAAGCCACTGATTCTTAAGATTTAACTCGACTTTTTTTGGTGAAAATGCTAACATCACCGTCCTTTTATCTTTGCCCGATATCAATCGCCCACTATAACCATGCCAACACGTTTCAAACAACAATCTCTGGATTATCACGCTAACCCGAAACCAGGGAAAATCGCCATTGAAATCACCAAACCCTGTAAAACCCAGCTCGACCTTTCACTGGCCTACACACCAGGCGTTGCTGAACCCTGTCGCGCAATTCACCGCGATGAGGAAGCCGCTTATGATTACACCGCGAAAGGCAATCTGGTTGCGGTAATCACTGATGGCACTGCCGTGCTCGGCCTGGGCAATATTGGCGCACTGGCAGGTAAGCCGGTGATGGAAGGTAAGGGTGTATTGTTTAAGGCCTTTGCGGATATCGATGTGTTTGATATCGAAGTAAATGCAGGTTCCACTGCAGAATTTATTACTACCGTAAAAAACATCGCGCCCACTTTTGGCGGTATCAATCTTGAAGATATTGCGGCACCTGCCTGTTTTGAAATTGAAGAGGCCTTAATAGAGCAACTGGACATTCCAGTATTTCATGATGATCAGCACGGCACCGCCATCATTATTGCCGCTGCTTTATTGAACGCACTGGAACTACAACATAAAAAAATTGAGGATATTCGCGTGGTTTGTCTGGGCGCAGGCGCTGCCGGTATTGCCTCAATGAAACTGCTGCAGGGATTAGGCGCCGACCCGGAAAAACTGTTCATGATTGATCGTAACGGTATTATTCAATCAGAGCGTGATGATTTAAATAAATACAAACAGGCTTTTGCTGTGCATACCGACAGGCGCACATTAGCCGATGCGATGGACGGCGCAGATGTTTTCATCGGCGTTTCCGGTCCTGACTTATTATCCTCTGACATGCTCGCCGCTATGGCGCCACATCCGGTTGTGTTTGCATTATCAAATCCGGACCCGGAAATTTTACCCGAACTGGCACACATGACACGTGATGATTTAATCATGGGTACCGGTCGTAGTGATTATCCTAACCAGGTCAACAATGTTTTAGGTTTTCCATACATTTTCAGAGGCGCACTGGACGTACGCGCCAGTTGCATCAATCAGGAAATGCAAATTGCAGCGGTACACGCACTTGCTAAACTGACACATGAACCCGTACCACAGGAAGTTTTAGATGCCTACGAACTGGATACCATGATGTTCGGTCCTGAATATATTATTCCCAAACCATTAGACCCACGTTTGCTTGACACTATTCCACGGGCGGTATCCAAAGCAGCGATTGCGACCGGTGTTGCCAGAAAATTTCCAAAAGACAATAAAAAGCTAAAAGAAGCATAAACAAGTCCACAAAAAACATAGTCGACTAATCAACTAGCATTTCTCTGGGATGCAAAATAATATGCTATTTTATTTACCCACTATGTTTATTAAAACTTTATTTGCCTTCATTACGTTGAAACGCATGGATACACCAATATCGCGAGCACATGGAGCGCATCTGTCCATGGATGGACGGTAGGTAGTAAGGGAATGCAGGAGCATTTACCGAGGAGCTGCCATTAGCAAATTAAATCATTTACACCTTAACACATGAAACCAGCCTGATTTCAACCCAGACTGTGCACCATTTCAGCAAAAGAATGCGCTGACACTTCTTCGTCCATGATGTTGCGGCCCAGTTGTCGGCTAATCTGGCCGGCCGCATACAGGCCGCGGATGCTACCATTTTCGATAACCAGCACATACCTGCTCTCGATTGCATGCAGAGTTGCGATAATATGGCCGACGCAAGCATCGCACAGGTGTTTCATTTCCAGCACCCGGACCTCTTCCCTGGGTATCATCATCATTTTGACGGTGATCTCACTATGGTCCATACCAGTGGATTCAGCCAGGCGGACAGGTTTATCACCCATGATGTCATCGGCGATGATTTCGCCCAGCAGGCGATTGTCCTCGTCGAGAACCAGCAACACGCAGATTCCCGAATACTTCATCTGTTCCAGTGCATGGTCGATGCTGACATCAGGTTTAATCGTGACTGGATGCTCCCTGGTGAAATCGGTGAATACGGTCGTCGCCGGGTCATCGAAATGAACAAGCTCGGGCAATTCGACCGGATGGATGACCATAGTGTTCGGTGGCAGCGTAATCGTAATACGGGGCGCAAATTCATCTTTCATAACATATCTCCTTATACCATCTGAAGCAACAGTGCTTACTGTTCCATTGTAAGAAAAAAGGGGAGCGGTGACAAATGAGAAGACCAGAGATACCTCGGTGATTTTATTATTTCATTTTGACCTATACATCTTTGCTCTTTTTCTTTTAATTTTTTCCAGCCCGAAATAATCGGCATAACAAACATTACGCCAGTGATTCGGATTTTGCATTATGTCATTAAAGAAAATGGTGCGCGGATATTCCTGCTGATAATCAGGAACAACCAGGTAACGACGCCCCTTTGTTTTTGCATGTTCAATTTGTTTATACCGTGCATTCAGATAGTCATGGTAAGGCTGGGCAAGATGAAACAGATCGCTTCTCGCAAGTTGAAAAGCACGGCTCTTTAAAACAGCGGCAGTAAATAATACTGTCAGTAACAAAAGAACAATAACCGTAGCTGGTTTATACGGCTGTATTATCGATTGCCATTTACCCTGACACAGACAACGTACCGTGTAAGCACCAATACTCAAGTACCAGCCGACAAGAAACAGAAAATAGATGGCATCTATCGTGCGCGCCGGAGGCCAGCCGCCCATGGCCCACCATGCAGGAAACTGTAACAAAACCGGCATTGAAAATGTAGCAATCACCAGTACCACGATCATTGTTTTCGAAACAGCGAACGATCTTGCTGACAGCAGGTACAGCCTTGATATGGCAAATGGCGCAAGAAAACTCGATAAAATCAACACAGGGTTACTAATCCAGAGCCACAATATCTGCAAACCGACTGACAGGCTACCAATTATTGAACGAGATAAATCATGCCTTAGCGGAAAGTCTGCAGCACGTATAACATTACCAGGAGAAAAATAAACGACACTGAAACTAACCAGTGAAACCATAAGAATAACAAGCCATGGCTTTAGTTTCACCCAGTCATAGCGCAGATGGACGACAAACCCCAATAAGGCCAGGCCGGTTACAGCAAGCATACTGGTCTCATTGGCACCAATTGCAAATACCAGCACCAGCAGCAAAACTACAAATAATGTAAAAGAAGGCTTCGCACTCTTTTGTCGATCGGCTAATTGAATCATTAAAGCAAGGACAACGAAGAAAAGAATATTGGCAGACTGATAGGTTAAGACACCAGCCATCCAGTACAGGCTACTGGCAGGACTGGTCATAGCCCAGTAAGTAAACACAGACGAAACACAGTGAAAAAAGCAATACCGGTCGAGCATAGATGCTGACTCTGAAAAGTGTCGACAAAAAAAATGCCGTAGCTAAAAAAAACACCAACAGCACAACTGCCGGAATAAATTTATAACCATCAAATAAACCGAAAATAACCGGGTATATTGCATATAGTGCATTGCCGGTATAACGTCCGCTCCATTCAAGGTAATGCTGCCATAAATAGTTGACCAAACCATGGTCATTTACACCACTCGCCATGCAAAAGTCATCTGAAGAAGGATGCGAATACTGGCCGAGTAAAACAAAGACCAGAACAACGGCCAGACAGATAGCGATTAACATATAGGGCACTATTCGAGCAAGGCTAGTCAATTTGTTTTGTTGTCTGTCGATATGCTTATTAAGGCTTTTTATACCCGGAGCTGAAGAATAAATGGCGACCAGTAAAGAGTACTGAGTGAGCTTACACCGTTAAAAATGCATAGTTAATTCACAGCCATCTTTATTATTTTTGTTAATATGCTATATAACTAAACATTGAATTGTAACCAAATGTAACTGGAACAGACAAAGCATGACTAGTAGTAACAGTACACAACTCGAAAAAACGGCTAACCTTCTCAGAGAAGCTATTCCGTTAATGAGTAAACTTAAGATCCCTCTTACGCCTGAGAATTACCATGTCTGGTATAAATATACCATGGGTGGCAATCCGGAATTAAACAAAACCATAGACGAGCTCCTGGAGAATGGTACAAAATTCACCAGTAAAGTTAATCACGAATTACACAAGACCTACATTTACCAATCTCCAGAAAAGTCACTGAAATCGTTCCAGCAAGATTTACAAGAATCTGGTAGCCAGATTGTTTGAAAAAATAAATGGCACGGGGAAGAGAACACAAATTTTTTCCAGCACGCTGGAACAATATAACGATATATTACAGGCAGATCCAGATATTAACACTGTCACCGACCTGATCACCAACCTGATTGACGCTACAGATTCAGCATTAGAATCTAATCAGGTCATGGAGTCCATGCTGGAATCAATGAATGAAGAAGTAGATACACTTCGTGGCAATCTACAAACACTTAATGTCGAAGCATTTACGGATAAACTGACTACCATCCCTAATCGGCGTGCCTTTGACCAGAGAATAGACGAGCTGTTTGATAGCCACAATGAGACAGGACAAATTTTCAGCTTGTTATTAATCGATATTGATCACTTTAAACTATTCAACGATACATATGGTCACGCTATTGGCGATAGAGTACTAAAATATGTTGCCGGTGTAATGAAAGGAGATATCAAGGGTAATGACATGCTGGCACGTTATGGTGGCGAAGAGTTTGTGGTTTTGCTACCGTCAACAAATTATGATGGTGCGATTTCTGTTGGAAATAACCTGCGTGAGAAAATATCAAGAATTAAACTGGTCGATAGCAATGACCAGGATAAGTCAATAGGATATATAACCGTATCAATCGGTGTAGCAGTTATCACAAGCCATGATGATGCTGATTCTATTGCTGAACGTTCCGATAAAGCATTATATCTTGCCAAGGAAAAAGGTCGTAATAAGGTTATGGGAGAGCAGGATCTTTAACTAAGCAGGCACCCTTTTCAAAGACTTTTAATTTCAGTATCAAAAGATTGTCCGCTATCCTGCCTTAAGGAAGCTCTGATCAGTGCAAACTTATCAATAGATCAATTTCTCCTTAAAAACAATTTTTGCTGTAACATTTCACTACACTAACCATTTTCAGAAATATACTTACTTGAAAGCTGACCATCCGTTAATATCTATAGTTGTTCCCGCCTACAACGAAGCAGAAGTGCTAACGGAATTTCATAAAGCCGTTGATAAAGCGCTGTCAGGTCTTCCCGTTGATCTTGAAATTGTTTATATCAATGACGGCAGCACCGATAACACTCTGGATATTATTAATGCTCTAAGAGCCCGGGACAAACGTATTACACTGATAGATCTTAGTCGTAATTTTGGCAAGGAGATTGCTCTCACAGCCGGTCTCCATAAAGCGGCAGGTGATGCAGTTGTGGTTATTGATGCGGACCTGCAAGACCCACCCGAGATTATTCCTGAACTGATTAAAGAATGGCAGAATGGTTACGATGTTGTTTATGCCAAACGCACCCTGCGAGATGGCGAATCTTTTCTAAAGAAAACCACTGCCCACTTTTTCCATCGTTTTATTCAGCATGCAGGTAAGTTTTCTATACCGGTAGATACCGGTGATTTTCGCATCCTTAGCCGCCGTGCCGTTAATGCCTTAAACACATTTAAAGAACATCACCGTTTTATGAAAGGCTTGTTTGCCTGGATAGGTTTCAAACAAAAAGCAGTACATTATAAACGTGATTCTCGTCATGCCGGCAAATCCAAATGGAGCTACTGGCGCTTATGGAACTTTGCTCTTGACGGTATTACTTCATTTACTATCGCGCCATTAAAAATTTCTACCTACATAGGCACTATCACCGCCTTAAGTGCATTTGGATATGGCATTTATATGGTGATTGAAACCTTGCTTCACGGTAACGAAGTTCCCGGTTACCCATCGTTGATTGTTATCATACTGATGTTAGGTGGAATACAACTCGTTGCTATTGGCATTCTGGGTGAATACCTTGGCCGGATTTTTAATGAAACAAAGCAACGTCCACTGTACTTTATTAATGAATATTTACCCGGTGTACATGCTGCAGATAAACCAGACACTAACAGCGACCAGTAATAAGTTTTTGCTAAAAAGAATTTGCCGGTGAAAACACCTCAACAATTTTTACTTTATGCCTGTTTTGGTGCTATTGGCACAATTGGGCATTATGCTACTTTGATTCTGCTTGTACAGGTCACGCACACAGAGCCTGTTTTTGCCAGCACAATCGGTTTTATTGTTGGCGCCTTGATTAATTACGTATTGAACTACCGCATAACATTCAATAGTAGTAAACGACACCGCGAAACATTGACAAAGTTTCTGCTAGTAGCAAGTTTGGGCGCAGCAATTAACACAACAATTATGACGGTGGGTATTAATATATTAGATATACATTACCTGGCCATACAGGTGATTGCGACCTGTTTTGTACTTGCACTCAATTTTACTGCAAACAAATACTGGACCTTTGCTGATAATCAGTCATATTAATAACAAAATTGAATACCCCCGCCAGGCAGGTCACGACTTACCAGAGATGGACAAATAATACGTGCCACCGATATGCTTCATCTTTTAAAACATCAATTAACTTTCTTATTACCGGTAATCATGCCTTTAACCAGATTCTCATTATGCAATCTGCCGACAATAAACACACCAGCGATATGCAAAATCACCAGAAACAACACAAAGTTGGCGAAACCTTCGTGGATTTCTTCCCAAAATTCTTCTTCCTCATGCTCTTTATGTTTATTCTCGCCAGCATAAGCCGATTTAATAAAACTGGCTTCTATCTGCTGAGCCAGAGGTCCGGCACCTTCTTCAATAGCATAAACTTTTAAACCACTGTATGTCACAACAACCAAACTTAATAACAAGGTGATAACCATTGCCCCACCGGCCGGATTATGACCTAAATAATGTTTTGGCCTACCGACAACTGAATTTTTAATGTATTTGACAACCGACCCGGGTGAATAAACAAAATTACTAAATCGTGCAAATCGTGTTCCGATCAATCCCCACAAAATCCTGAAACCAATTAGAGCAAACACCACATATCCTGCAACTATGTGCAAATCATTTTCTTCATCACCGCTTAGATATGCAATACTAAATGCCAGTACCAGGCCCCAGTGAAATATTCTCACTAATGGATCCCATACACGGATTTCTTTTTTCATTCGTTTTCTCCGTAAATGTTATTCCTTTTCATTGTACAAATAACAATAAATAAATCATCAGACATATGCCGCAAAAGGTTCCTTATTGGACATATGTCCGATACCATAATGCACTTAACTAGGGCAACTCTGATTAAGTATCATAAATTCTGGCGATGCCCAAAAGTCAGAATCAAGGCATTGCTTTAAATCATGCTTATTGCATGGTAAAAAGCAAAAACACAGAGTCTGGCTTTTGGGCATCGCCCCACAGGGCGGGCTTTTTAGCGCACATCTTCTGCGTTATGCTTCTTATGAAGGCAATAAGCATTCATTTCGAAACATGCCTTGAATATGTACGCTTAAAAGCCCGCAGAATTTATGAGACTTAATCAGAGGTGCCCTAGCATTCTCATTGAGGGAAAACATCTGTGTTTAACATTCAGCTAAAAGACTATTACCTAATGCTTATTTTCTTCCTGTTAATCATGGCCAGTGGCATAGATCTGATGATGGATTTTTCAGCAGGCACCGACTTTAATCACGTGGCACAGGAAAGTGTTATATTTGTAATCTCATTTATCGCCCTGGGCTGGCTAGCATTTGATATTCGCCAGCAAACAGTTGAGATAAGCATATTACGAGAGGAATTAGCCGCAGCCCGAAAACCGGAGCATAAACCTGCGAAATACGTACTCGATGCAAAAATAAATCTAAGCCAGGTCATCAGTCATCAGTTTGATGACTGGCAACTGACCACTAGCGAAAAAGATGTTGGCTGGTTATTATTAAAAGGACTCAGTTTGAAAGAAATTGCCGCTATACGTAAAACACTGGAGAAAACCGTCCGCCAGCAAGCTTCTTCAATTTACAAAAAGGCAGCGCTCAGTGGACGCCATGCATTTTCAGCCTGGTTTATTGAAGACGCACTATAAAAAGTGATCACTACTGGCAAGCATCATCAGCTCTTAAAGTTAAAGAGAGCAGCCATAAGCGAAATACCGTAAAAACTAGGGAACCTCTGATTATATCACTCACAAAAACCCTTAAGTTGGCCATAATGTTCCCTGCCCACCTGGTAGCGGTAAAAAAATAGCAACAAATATTCATCTATATAAATTGCCAGGAAAGCTTTACTTGTACAGGTTTACCATATGCCTTTTTTAATTTTTACTACATGTTGTTTTTAACATTTAACAGCGTAACCATCCGTTTTATTGTTATTTTTTAATTCACTGAATTTATCTGTATTTCAAAAGTCTCTAGATATAAATGCTACAACTATCCTAAATAAGCAATAAAAAAGATAACAGGAGCATGCCTTATGAATAAAATCACCATAGTTGGTGCCGGACGGGTCGGTGAGTCTACCGCACAGTTCCTGGCAGCTAAAAAACTGTGCAGTGAAATAGTATTACTTGATATCCACGAAGGTGCAGCAAAGGGAGCAGCACTTGACATCCAGGAGGTCTCTCCACTTTTCGAATACGATACACGCCTGACAGGCGGTGTTGACCATGCCCTTATGGCGGATTCTGAGCTTATCATCATCACTGCCGGACTACCGCGAAAACCGGGCATGTCACGTACTGATGTTCTCACCAGCAATATCCCAATAATGGATAACATTATCGACGGCGCCATGAAATATGCACCTGATGCCATCTTATTGTTTGTCACTAATCCCGTGGATGTCATCACCTATCATGCCGTCATAAAAACGGGATGGCCACGAAAGCGTATATTCGGCCAGGCCGGCGTGCTCGACTCCAGCCGCATGGCCAGTTTTATCGCCATGGAGACCGGGTATTCGATCATGGACATCTATGCCATGGTACTCGGTGGCCATGGCGATACCATGGTACCGATGTTACGTCACTGCACCATTGCCGGTATTCCAATCGATAAATTTATTTCCCAGGAAAGAATCGATGCCATCGTTGAGCGCACACGTAAAGGCGGTGCAGAGATCCTGGCTTTACGGCAGAACAGCAGCGCATATGATGCACCCGCCGCGTCTGTAACCGAAATGGTTGATGCCATTGTGCATAACCGTAACCGAATTTTGCCTACCGTATGTTTTCTCGAAGGTGAATATGGTCTTGACGATATCGCCATCGGCGTACCTGCGGTTCTGGGAAAAAATGGTATCGAAGATATCATCCAGCTTGACCTGAATAAAACCGAACAGGCCATGTTTAGTCATTCATCCGCACTTGTAAGAGAAGACATCGACCTATTGAAATCAATGTAGCCCAGCTACACAAGATATAACGTATAACACGTCCCTGTAGTCAAAATACGGGGACACGCTTATACTTCGCCCATGCCTGAACTACTGCTCACCCTGACAACCATAAGCCTGCTTGATAGCACGAGTGCAGTGCCAATCGCACTTATGCCACTGGCCATCATCCTTAATGGCCGTAGCCCGTTGCCGGCTCACTAAGTTTCATCAGCGGCGGCTTTATCGTTTATTTTATTTTCGGTATTTTTATCCTGCTCGGGCTGGACTCTTTAATTGATGAGTATGCAGATAAGTTTATTCGTTATATGAAATCCGAACCTGATTGTATCGAACTGGTAATACAGATTTTTATTGGACTGTTAATGATCTATTTTGCCTGGCAGTTTTCCAGAAAAGCCCCGCAAGACAATAAAGCAAAATCATACCAAAGTCAGATAACACCTGTTCAGGCATTTACCCTTTCCGCTTCAATAAATATTATTGGCCTGTGGGGAGCACTACCTTATTTCGCTGCCATTGCGCAAATTCTAAAAGCCGACCTTGAAACCGCTTCCATGGTATGGATACTGGTTTATTACAATTTGATCTTTGCCCTACCGTTAATAGGGTTTATCGTGATACGCGTCATGCTGGGAGACAAAGCCACGGTTTTATTAGAGAAGATAACAAGCTTTTTCTCTCACTGGGGAAAACAAATATTTATATTCTCGCTGTATTTTTTAGGCCTTTTACTTATCGCTGACGGTATAGGCTGGTTTACAGGTTATCCAATACTGGATTTCACAGAATGAAAAATAACTATTTAACATTTTTAATTTTCTCTATATGCATTTTTGCTTCATCATGCAGCACCATTCAACCACACCCGGATAACAAACAGGTACGTCTGATCTTTTATAACGAAATAAATCTTTTTGCTGATAATAGCGCTAACTGTAAATATTTATCTAATCTGGTTAGCTCGGACGGCCATTGGTATAATTATTTATTTATCAGTAACACTGAGCTGTCAAACGGTGCCTTAAATGACATGTATAACAAAGCCAATGCGATTGGTGCTAACCTTGTATATGTTAATAATATTGATTTCACTACTTCGGTTACCTTTATAGGACAGGCTTACAATTGCACGGAATAAGATGACCAACAGCAATGACAGCAATAGATATTGATGTATTACGTACCAATATCAATGGTGAAACCGCGCAAATTAACTGGAGCGAACTGCAGCGTTTTTTCGCCGGCGGCTGGTTAATCTATGTAAGTGGAAATGCTAACTTACTCGATGTCGCCGTGGCATTCTCTTTAGACAATAAAGATGAAGTCAGTAAGTGGCTCACCACGGGTGAAATAGCCAAAGTGTCTGATGAACAGGCAAAACAATGGCATGCAGAAAACGCGACGTTCTGGGCCAACGTGGTAAAACCCTGGGTATTGATTCAACCACTAAAAGACACCCAAACAAAACAAACTAACATTCACTAACTGGCTATTTCCGCTGTTGATCGGAGCTGAAGTCATTTGTTGATTCACCGACATTTAGCGATGCCAACCTGTATATACAGGCTGATAAATTTGCGCTATTAATCACCCCATTTGCTGCTGGTGCTTGCGGTTACCTGATTTTAGGTGCGGCGAATCATAACAATTAATGGCAAACTATTAACCGGCATTCTTGGTACAATTAATTTGATATGAAAATATCACTTTGTTAAATCGTTCTTACATTACCAGGGCAACATCATGGAACTACAAAAACTGTCTTTTGTCACATTTGTTCTAGCTTCATTAGTTTTTATCAGTAGCTGTGAAGAACCAGCACAAACCTACGTTGCCAGTTCACGCCCGGTAAAAACCATCGTCATCAGTGACGACATGACGGGTGACACCCGAACATTCCCTGCAGTAGTCGATGCCATTCAAAAGGCTGACATTTCTTTTCGTGTGGATGGAAAAGTTCAAAAGGTCCTGGTCAAGGAAGGCGACCAGGTAAAGAAGGGACAGGTACTGGCTGAGCTAGACCCGGTTGACTTTAATATTCAATTAAAAGACCGAAAGGCAAGTTACGATACTGCAAAAGCCAATTATGATCGCGCCAGGGAACTGGTTGAAAAAGGCGCCATCTCCCGGGTCGATCATGACGATATCAGGGCAAGATACCATACCGCTAAAGCCAACTTAAGTGCTGCAGAGCAGGACCTGCTGTATACAAAATTAAAAGCAAATTTCGATGGTTATATCGCTAAGCGCCACGTGGAAAAATTTGAAGAGGTGATACTGTCACAGACAATCTTTTCACTGGAAGATGTATCCGCATTAAAGATAAAGATCGACGTTCCGGAAAACCTGATGATCTTAATCAATAATAGCAACGGAGAAAAACGTGACCTGTATGCGGTCTTTGATAATATTTCTAATCAGCAATTCCCACTCACTTTCATCGAAACCACGACAAAAGCCGACCCAAACACAAAAACCTTCAAGGTCACTCTAAAGATGGACACACCTGAAAATTACAATGTACTTCCAGGCATGACTGCTACTGTCTATGCAGAAATGTTCCACAACGAAACACAGTCTAAAACAACTGCCGCAATTCCTATATCTGCGGTAATTTCAGATAGTAAAAAACAGGCCACTGTCTGGGTAGTCAATGAAGAGTCCATGACAGTTAATCCTAAAAAGGTAACGCCGGGCATTATGATCGGCAACATCATGCAGGTCGATGGCTTATCTCCCGGGGACCGTGTAGTTATCGCAGGTGCACCGTTCCTGCGTAACGACATGAAGGTCACCTTACTGGAAACTGGCGAGCAGGCTAAATAAGCCTGATTTATTACCGGGACTACCTACGAGATTACCTAAATGAACATTGCAGAATATTCTGTCACCAAAAAAGTCACCACATGGCTTTTTATAATTTTGATGCTCGGCGGCGGCGCCACAGCATTGCAGGATATCAGCCGGCTTGAAGATCCTGAATTCACCATCAAAGAAGCCAAGGTATATACACTCTATCCCGGTGCGACACCTCAGGAAGTCGAACGTGAAATTACATACCATATCGAAAACGCCGTTCAGCAGCTGACACAGCTCAAACGCGTCGAGTCCATCTCTCAAAGCGGGTTTTCTGAAGTTACTGTCAAAATAAAAGATAAATACAAAAAACCCGACTTTCCTAATATCTGGGATGAGCTACGCCGAAAAGTTACCGACGCGCAATCCCTGCTGCCACCCGGTTCTCAAACATCCGTCGTCTTTGATGATTTTGGCGATGTATTTGGCCTGTTTTATGCACTTACCGGAGACGATTACTCTTACCGCGAGTTAAAAGATTATGCAGACATATTAAAAGAACAACTGTTACTTGTTCCGGGCGTTCGGAAAATCACCATTGATGGCGACCAGAAAGAGGTTGCCTACCTCGATATCTCGCGTGCCAATCTGGCAAAACTTGGTATATCCAACCTGGAGTTCCACCGTGTCTTAAAATCACAAAACCTGGTTTCAGACTCCGGTAACGTGCGTGTTGGAGATGAATATATTCGCATCAACCCAACCGGCCAGTTGATGTCTGTGCAGGAGATCGGCGATCTTCTGGTCAGAGGCAAGAATGATACCCTGGTACGCATCAAAGACATTGCCACGGTGCGCCGTGCTTACGAGGAGGTCCCGACCAAATATAATTATTTTAACGGCAAACCTGCACTGACCATCGGCATCTCTATGTTACCCGGTGAAAATGTCGTTGCCGTCGGCGAACGCCTGGACAATCG
Source organism: uncultured Gammaproteobacteria bacterium (assembly GCA_963759005.1). GTDB lineage: Bacteria > Pseudomonadota > Gammaproteobacteria > SZUA-229 > SZUA-229. The sequence goes on along the minus strand of CAVWXQ010000041.1, from coordinate 21,444 downwards.
ACTCAATGAACTGCAGTCAGTCACACCTGTTGGCATGCAGCTTGATGCCATCTACAACCAGCCAGTCATCGTTGATGAATCAGTTGGCGGTTTCATCATCAATGTGGTTGCCGCACTGGTCATCGTCATCGTGGTGTTACTGTTTTTCATGGGTTTACGTACCGGCCTGATAATCGGTGCGGTCCTTCTCATCACGGTGTCAGGTACGGTCTGGTTCATGAACTTCTTTGCGATCGACCTGCAGCGCATCTCCTTAGGCGCACTGATTATCGCGCTTGGCATGCTGGTGGACAACGCGATTGTTGTTGCCGAAGGCATGCTGGTCAGGATCAAACGCGGTGAAGATGGCACCAAAGCTGCTAGAGAAGTCGTTGGCTCCACCATGTGGGCTTTACTTGGTGGCACGCTTGTTGGCATCGTTGCCTTTGCTGCGATTGGTCTATCTCAAGATTCTACCGGTGAATTTGCCAATTCGCTATTCTGGGTTATTTTCATCTCGCTGTTATTGTCATGGTTTACTGCGGTAACCATGACGCCATTATTATGCGTGCAGTTTCTAAAACCTGACCCACCTACTGCAACAGGCAAAAAACAGGCTGATCCTTATGGTGGTTTTCTATTTACAAAATACCGCAGCTTTCTAAGCTCAGCCATTCACTTCCGCTGGATCACTATAGCAATCGTACTGACATTATTTGCTTCTGCTCTGTTTGGTTTTGGTTATGTAAAACACAGCTTCTTTCCAAACTCCAATACCCCCATGTTTTTCTTTGATATGTGGAATGTTGAAGGTGACGATATACGAAAGACACGCGACGATATCCTCAAGATCGATGATTACCTGCATAGTCTTGAAGGTGTTGTTGATACCTCAATATTTGTCGGCGGTGGTGCAACACGTTTCACCCTGGTCTATTCCCCGGAATCGCCAAGCAGTGCCTATGCCCAGATAATCATCACCACAAAAACGTTAGACGATATCCCTCGTGTAGAAAAACTTCTACTGGATTACACAGCCACTCATTTTCCAAACTCAGAGCCAAAGGCCAAAGCACTGCGTATCGGCCCTGGACGTGACGCAAAAATCGAAGCAAGGTTGAGCGGACCAAATCCTGTCGTACTACGGCAACTCTCACAGCAGGTTCAGCAAATCCTCGCCGAGGATGGCGGTGCAATCAATATCCGTGATGACTGGCGCCAGCCAGTGAAAGTAATACGGCCTGTCTATAATGAAAAAGCCGCACGCCAGTTAGGCATTACCCGTGAAAATGTCAGCAATGCCATGTTAACGGCGTTTGATGGCCAGCAGGTTGGACTATTTAAAGATGGCATACGATTATTACCTATCGTCATGATACCGCCCTCAGTCGAACGTGAAGATGTCGGTACTATCCGTGATATACCCGTATATAGCCCTATCCTTCAGGACCGGGTTCCTGTTGGCCAGGTTGTCTCTGATTTTCAAACCGAGTGGGCTGACGCAAAGATCAGAAAACGTAACCGTATCTACACCATTATACCTTCCTGTGATCCGGCTCAGGGCCTGGCGACTGTATTACTGAACAGAGTAAAACCTAAAATTGATGCCATGGAACTGCCACCGGGTTATTTCCTGGAATGGGGCGGTGAATACGAAGACTCCAGGGATGCGAATAATGCGATTAATTCATCACTGCCCGCTGGTTTCCTCACCATGATAGTTATCGTTATCCTGCTGTTTGGAAAAGTCCGCCAACCATTGATCATCTGGCTGACCGTGCCACTGGCGATTATCGGTATAACCGCAGGCCTGTTAAGCATGAATGTTGCCTTTGGTTTTATGGGCCTGCTTGGCTCACTCAGCCTGGTCGGCTTACTGATTAAAAATGCTATCGTGCTCATTGAAGAAATTGATATGCAGATTGAAAGTGGTAAGGAAAGTTACACCGCGATTCTCGATTCCTCAGTTTCCAGAATGCGCCCGGTAATGATGGCGGCTAGCACCACTATCCTCGGCATGGCGCCATTATTAAGTGATGTATTCTTTTTGGATATGGCGGTAGTTATCATGTTTGGTTTAGGCTTCGCCTCAGTATTAACACTAATCGTAGTGCCCGTGCTTTACGCCATATTTTTTAACATTAAAACAAACGCTTAAAGCTGGAAAAACCATGAACCTGTTCGTAAAAACTAGTTTTCTAATTGCCGTATTTGCTGCCGTAACTTTTATCTCATCATGCGCAACCTTGACCGATGATATACAAGTTGAAACGCACGCTGACCCAGACATTAACTACAGCAAATATAAAACATACGCCTGGGCTGGAAGTGCACAGATCGTATTCGACCCTATTGGACAGTGGGAGCAGCCTACACTTGATACCGATGAAGAAGTAAGACATGTCGTTAATCGTGAATTACGTGCCCGCGGCTTTATCCAGGTAGAAAATAATCCCGATTTGTTAGTCGCCTTTGCGGCGGGTGTTGATACTACGGTACTTGAACTTAAAAAAGATCCGGATAGTGACAAAACAGTACCCACCACTGCGCCGAAAGCTGCGCTGGTTATTGCGCTCATTGATGCGAGCAGCGGTTACGTGGTCTGGCTGGGCCATGCTAAGGGCGATGCGCAGAAACAACAAACGATAGACAATATTCGCGCAAGAATTGATTACGCAGTTAGTCAGATTTTTAAACCTTATAACGAATAAAAAACCGAAGAGACGAGACGTGCCTTGTTTCTATATTCGTATTTGCTATTCATATCTAGTAGCACCTTTATCCCACCAAACATCCCCATCGCTGAGCTCACCTGCCACATCGGCTGCACGACGCGGCGACCCGCTTCGACAATCATATGAAACCATACGCATCCGCTCTGGATTTCTTCGATCATCACTCACTCGACGATCTCGCCAGTGCTTGCGGCGTTCAATCGTCTCAACATTAGCGACACTGCTCTTTTTTGACATGGCTGACACCCTCAATTGAGTTGATATCAATGCACCTGATAAGGATAGTTCCTATAAAGCGCCTTTATATTGCCTAAGTCAAGAAAAAGGCGATTGAAGTTTTTTATACTGAAATCGCCTTATATAGCTTAAAAAATAAGCTGTTGTTAATGCTGCACTTCTTGCCTTTCAACCGTTTCCAGACGATCGTTCAAAATCATGTAATCACCACCCGTTTGAAAACGAACAACGGAAAAACCATGATTACTTACGCGTTTCACTTCTACGATTTGGCCAGTGCTGGCAATTTTAGCTTGAGAGCCCTTTTGTAAATGTTTAACTTCCATTATCTTCCCCTATTTATAATTATTATCAGGAAAAGTTGTTATAGCATACTTCTAATAAAAATTTTACATAATTACTGTAACTTTTTGTTTTTTATTATTCAACCCGTTTTAATGTTGATACCCAGTCAAGATTTTGCGCCTCTTTCCCCAAACGGACACTATTACCGACTTCATTTTCGTACCAACCTAGATGCGACTGGTTTGGCTCTACCTGGTACACCCAGTCTGGAATTTCGTTAAACTCTATGTTCATAATAATCTGGATTTAATGAGTAACTACGCAAATGGGCAGATACCGACCACCGCAACCCGTAGGTTCAAAATATATCACAGCTGAAGGCCATAAACGCCTGACTGAAGAACATGATTATCTGTGGAAAAAGAAACGGCCTGAAGTTACCCGGATACTTTCCGCGGCTGCAGCTGAAGGCGATCGCTCGGAAAATGCGGAATATATTTACCGAAAAAAAGAATTAAGAGAAATCGATGCACGAGTTCGCTTTTTACGTAAAAGACTGGACGACATGGTCATCGTTGATCGAATACCCAAAAACAGGGAAAAAATTTATTTTGGTGCCTGGGTAACCATTGAGGATAATGAAGGCACCGAGAAAACCTATCGCGTAGTAGGACCGGATGAATTTGACCCGAAACTGGGTTATATCAGTATGGACTCACCGATGGGTAAGGCCTTACTGGGTAAATCCCTTGATGATGAAATAAGTATTACTGTTGATACTAAAGATGGGCAACAAACCAGCTCGTACATTATTAATGAAATACGCTATATGGAAGATACAGACTGACATTTTTATTATTGTTATTTATTGAAGACATAATCGCACCGCCTTCCCTGGCTCCTTGCGAAATACCGTCCATCCATGGACATAACCGCACCGCCTTCCCTGGCTCCTTGCGAAATACCGTCCATCCATGGACATAATTGCACCGCCTTCCCTGGCTCCTTGCGAAATACCGTCCATCCATGGACATAATCGCACCGCCTTCCCTGGCTCCTTGCGACATACCGGCCATGCATGGACAATCAAATTTTGCACTGCCGATTCCCTGGCTCCGTTGCGAAACGCCGTCGCATCCATCGGACATAAACCACTCACCTAGCCGTCCCTGGATGACTTGCGGAAATACCCACATGGACGTGGGAAGTGCGGCAAATGCAGGGAACAATTTTCAGCCTCTACTTCCTGTACATGCCTTATGTGGAGCTCCACATAAGTAATGATTGGTCATCTGCACATAGGCATGAATGTGACAATCAAATTTTGATGCTGATTCGTCAAGATAAGTTAGATAACGCCGGTAGTCTTCTTGCAAATTACCGATCTCTGAACACGTTTTCACTATCACCTGAACATTGGGAACGATATAGTCAGGATGACGGGTTGTGGTTCACGGATTCTTTCACCCGGACGAATCCGGACAGCTTCAGACCGTGCTGTTCGAGCCGGTAGCGAAAAATCCGTGTCGAAAAACAACTGACTTTTGAATTACATAACGCAATGACCGGCCCGGTTCCCAGTGAAGTGATGAACGCATTGATCTGGGCATCGGACATCAGCAGAATCGGTGCGTGAATGATGGTCTTGCCTTTCACAGTGCGTACCGGCGGTTTGTATGGCAGTGACAGTTCGATCAGGGTGCTTGCTGTGACATCGTCCCATTTCAGCACTGGCGTCCTTTCATAATCTCTGCCGCCGGGCAGGATATCGGTCGAACCTTGCCAGTACGTCCGGTATTCATCATTTTCCTGGATCTGCCGGAACCCCCTGTCCATCACGTAATTCGTCCCGCCGAATTCACTTTCTATCAGCGATGCGGCAAGTGTGGAGCGGTCGCCGTCGTGACAATAGAACAGGCGTTTTTTATCACCGGATTGCTGTATCATGTTGCGACGCGCCTGCTCGTTGTTCAGCAGTTCTCCCAGCCGGTAGTTCAATGATCCTTTTAACCTGCCCTGGGAATACTCTTCAGGCTCGCGTACATCGATGATGACAAAGTTCTTCCAGTCCGCGACGATATCAGACATCAGGATGTTGTGAACCGGTTGCGCGGAGTCTGCCAGGCGGGAAAACTCGCTGCTTTTCTGCTGCTCGCTTTCGATCATCTGCAGGGTATCTTTCACTTCGGCATAAAAAAACACGCCACCGACCACAGCTAACAGCAAAAACGCTGTACTGATGATCAGGATTTTCCTGTTTGTTGCCTTATCTGTATTCATCGCCCGTATTTATCGCCAGTAATCATCGATTGAAGTCTGGATTTTCAGGGGGACCTGGTATTCCCTGGCCAGGATCGCGACGTGTGCACTCAGCGCACCATGCTCGCAGATGATTCCCCTGATGTTCTTTAGCGATTGCCCGATCTCGGGATACAGTTGCCTGGTGACGACGATCACGCCTGGAGGAATCGTCTGCTGCCGGTCTTCCAATATGAAATACGGGCCGGCATCGAAATCACCGGGAACCACGACGATGCCCTGCGAATCCCTGTGTTCCAGTGTTATCCAGCAACATGTTTTTTTATCGAGGTGAATCGTATCGGACAGGACGGTATCGTAGCGAAAGTCGGGGCTGATTCTGCCTTTTGTCATACGCTGCTCCAGTTCAACCCTGATTGCCTCCCTGTCATTGAACACATCCTGCTTGCCGTTCAATTCATAGGCAAGCGACAGCAGGATACTGTTGTACATTAATTCATTAAGTGAGCAATCCTTGAGCATCCGTTCGCGGATAGTGGCGCGGATAGTGGCGAGCAGCGCGGGTAGTTTGAATGCAAGCCGGATGGCCCCCCATGTTCCCGGTATCAGCTGTTCTTGCAGCGGGCCGGCCATGAAAAACTGGTCCGAGATCCGGATAAAAGCCGGCTCGGGTATGACGAGCTTTCTGCTGAAGTGCTCGCTGTAAACCTTCGAGACGGCGTCCAGGTACAGGCCAGCAAGCATCTCGCTGTAGTCGTCCCGCTCGGACAGCATGCGGCAGACGTCATTTTCATGCCAGCATTCCGTTGCGTACTCCTGCAGCCCCATCTTCAGCCTGACGTACGACGCATCGAACGCGATATCGCGCGTAATCGGCCTCACCTGTACGAAGCGGGGATCATCAAGATTCACGAACTCCACGTCACAGGGGCCGAAGTGCCGGTAGATCATCAACAGCCCCTGATGCAATTTCCGGTAGCGCTCGAGCTCAGCGGGCAGCAGCGCGGTAAACGGGCTGACCTGCCCGGAGGTAACGCCTTCGAATATCGCTGAATACTCGATCAGCATGGATTCTTCAGAAAAACAGAACGCCACCCCCCAGTGACTTGCATCGACATACTGCTGGATGATGATTTCATCGACGGTGTCATCGCGCCACAACTGCTCGATACAAGCGGCCACCTTGCCTGGCGACACCGGACCCAGGGTGAGTGACTGGCCGGCATGGGAGAAATCGGCCTGGTCCTCTGCAGCAGATGAACTCCTGACCATGTACTGACATGAGGTATCGCCGGCTATATGGCCGCCCATATAGCCATCAGGGTCGAACCTGTCGTTACGCGTGATCACGGTAAAGGCCGGGACGTTGACAATCTCGCTTAACTGTTGCAACCGCGATGCCTTAGTTGATGACTGGGTTTCAGACATGCCTTACAAATACCATCGCCAGTGCAAAGATGATGAGCAGAACGATGCCGATCCCGAGGTACAGTTTCCTGTGTTTTTTGATAGTCGACATCAGTAAAAAGAAAACCGAGCTGAACAGCAGTACGCCCTTTACGATCAGCACACCCAGTACAGGCAGTAACGGCAGCAGGGATGGAACCGCGTATGCAGGGCAGGCAACGAGTAGCAACCCTATGGCGGCGGTGAACTGGATAACTCTCATGGATGAAGCATCTGTTGAACGTGAACAGGTACCGTCCCGGTGACAACTCCGTACCCCGGCCCGTATGCGGGCGTGGGGGGGTGAGGTGCTTCCGGTCCCGGCCCTGGCCCATGCCCTTGCATAGTAGTCACAGGGGTCACGGGGGTCGCAGCTGCCGGGAAGAACTTCTGGCGTACATCGACCAGGGTCTCCGGCTTCGCCGGGTCGCCGATCAGCACCGGGCCGGGCGTATACCGACGGCTGATGATGCTCTTGCCGAGCTCGAACTCGCTGAAGCGTATCCCCGCCAGGTCCATCCAGCTATGGAAGAAATCCGACAGGCTGTACAGGCGGTGCGTCATATTAAACGAGACATCAATGGGGTTGTTCCGTTTCCAGCTCTCGCTTTGCCAGACCAGGAAAGGTACGCTATACATCGCGGGTGTCGGTGCAGCTTCTTCACGGCCCGCGAACAGGTGATGGGGATAGTCGTAAACTTCTTCGCCGTGGTCGGAGAAATATACCAGGTAACCGTTCTGACCGCTTTTTTTCAACTGTTCGATCAGCGAGGCGACGACGAAATCGTTATACAGGACCGCATTGTCATATTCGTTATAGTCCCTGCGGTAGCGTTTTTTCCTCACCCATGGCGGCAGGTCTTCATTGTCGTCAAAAATTTTGAACGACTCCGGGTAGCGGTAGCGGTAGGCGCGGTGGGTGCCGATCAGGTGGATCAGGATAAATTTTTTCGCTTCGGGCCTGTTCAGGAGATCTTCGAACGGTTTGAATACCACTTCATCATATTGTGCGGAATTCTGCGACCGGTTGTTGTTCAGGTAGACCTGCTCATCGGCCTGTTTTGAAAATGTCGTCAGCAGGGTGTTGCGTTGCGTCTGTGTCTGCTGGTTTGTGATCCAGTAAGTTCTGTATCCTGCCTGTTTCATCACATCGATCAGTGTCGGCTTTTCCAGGTACAGTTTCGGCTGCAACTGGTCCGCAAACGACAGTGCCTGTGCCAGCGATTCAACGGTGTAAGGGCGTGATGCGTAAACCTGGTCGAAGACAAGCAATTCATCTGACATTGCCGTCAGTCGCGGTGTGGTATCACGGTAATAACCGTAGATGCCCAGGCGCCTGCTGTTGGTGGATTCGCCGATGACCAGTACCAGTGTGCTCGGCGTATCAGCGTTACTGTCTACCAGACCTTCCAGCGGCGGCTTGTCGGCAGCCAGCAGTCGGTTTTCAGCATTCGACAGTGCCTGCCTGTATTTGACATAGCCCATGACCAGCTGCCAGGGCGCAACCGGTTCCATGCTGTTGGCCTGCTCATCGAAACCATCCGCCAGCGAATCCTTATCGATAATCACGCGGTCCAGCATGGGCCAGCATACTGCCAGGCATATGGTGAATGTTAGCAGCAGGCGGGTCACCGGCGTTCCGCCGATCGGTTGCAGCCGTCGCCAGATCAACCAGGGAACCAGTGTGTAGACAGCAAGGGCCGGGAGCATCCACCAGGCAAAGTAGGAATGGAGAAATTCACTGGATTCCGCCCAGTTGGATTCGAAGATAATGAATATCACGCTCTGGGAAAAATCCTGGTGATACAGTGCCAGGTAGCCCATCGAGAATAGCGAGCTGGTCCACAGAACAACGCCGACGATGCCCGCGATGAGTTTGCCGCGGGCCGGGAACAGCATGACCGGTACCAGCCATAACAGGCTCATGACCAGGGCTTGCGATACTCCGAAGAAACCCGCGATACCGCTGGCATAGATGATTGCCTGGTGGACACCGGAAAAATAGAAGAAAAACAGGAACCAGACCAGGAAACGTGTCAGGGAAAATCTGTCTTGCGCGGTGTCTTTGGGCCGGAAATCAGGTTCAGAAAGATGCATTTGAGTGAGTGGTACAGGCGGCGCCGTTATTGTCTAAATCATGCGGTAGCATATCAAATATGTGGGATTATATGTAATGGGATGTAGCGAATGGCACTTACTTAAGCGTCTACGTGCCGGTGTATTCGATCTGCGGGACGCCGTAAATCCATCCATGGAGGCTTGACTGCGGCATCCATGCCGCAGACACCCACAGATCGAACACACCGACACTCTCCAGAAACGCAGTGAAGTAGGGCGCAATAACCAACGGGCATTGCGCCGGATGGGCTTTAAGCTCTTGACCCCTTATGGCTCTGCTGCTCACTTTACCTCGGAACAAAATCCAGCACGGTGGCATTGATGCAATAACGCGGCTTGCCGTCGGGCCCGTCATCAAACACATGGCCAAGATGAATACCGCTGCTACTGGACAATACCTCGGTACGCTTGAGTCCAAAGCTGTCGTCCGGTTGTTCAATCGTGGCACCCTTGACCGGGCGGGTGAAGGACAGCCAGCCGGAGCCGGAGTTAAAACGATCACGCGTATCGAACAGTGGTGCGCCGCTCAACTTATCGATAAAGACACCGTCAGGGGTATTTTTGAATTCCTCGTACTGGCGACAGAAGCGACCGTCCGTACCCTGTGCAAAAGCCACCTTGTACGCCTCGGTGTCGCCAAGCTTGAAGTAACCGAGTGCCTTGTAGAACTCCTGTGCCGTCATGTAACCCTGGTGGCCAAAGTCTTCCTTGCCATTGTTCAGGAAGTAAATCGTGGGCGTGGCCCAGGTCGGCGTTTTCAATGCGAGTCCATCAAGCTGCGAGGCCATGCGAAACGACATCGGGATACTGCCATGGTACTGCTTGCTGACGTCCTGCCTGAACTGTTCACAGAATGGGCAGTGCTCAGCTTCCAGCACCACGATCTGCTTACCCGCCAGCAGTGCGCTGTTATCAACCGGCACCGACGCATGCTTTGCAAAGGTAACGCCGGTAGCGTGATTCGGGCAGTAGCCATTAGGGTTCTTCGCCAGGTAGTCCTGGTGATATTCCTCGGCCGGGTTAAACTTCTGCAACGGCCTGATCTCGGTAACAATCGCGCCATACCCCGCTGCGCTTAACAGCTTCTGATACTGGTCACGCAGTTTCAGTGCCGCCTCGTGTTGTTCTTCGTCCGTGTACAGGATGGTGGACCGGTACTGGGTGCCGACATCATTGCCCTGCCGGTTTTTCTGCGTGGGGTCATGGTGTTCGAAGAAATGTTGCAGCAGCGCTTCGGTGCTGAGCATTCCCGCGTTGTAGCGCACCTCGACCACCTCGGCATAATTGTCCGGGTCGAACTTGTGTTCATACCGGGTGATTTCTTTGTAAGCAGGCTTGATGCTGTTGTCGCCATCAGCATAGCCGGATACCGCATCGATCACACCCGGCAGAGCCTCATAGCCTTTTTCGGCGCCCCAGAAACAACCGGAACCCAGCACTATCGTTTTTACGTGACTACTGGCTGGCATATTGGCCGATGTCCTGGCCGACGGCTTTGCCGGGGCCGGTTCCACGGCCAGTGCCGGCAACTGCACGTAAAACAGACTGACGAGCAGGGCGAAGATTTTTTTCGATAGCATTGGATGTTCTCCAGGATGATCAGATTAACTGTGTGTATTAAATATGTTTTGTATAACACAATTGAAAGCTAACCAGGCTGTTAAGTTCATCCTTGAATTGAAATGTTATGGTTTTGTGATAATTGCTGAAGAAGGCGGGTAACAACCGAGATGTAAAATGTAACGCCTGACACCTATGCCCTGGTGAAAGCTTAATCTGAACTTCCCCCACTAAATTCTTTTATTGATACTTTATTCTACGGTTATCGAATGCAGGCTTAGTTCCCTCTAGCACATTAATAACATGCAAATTGATCTCAGGATTTTCAATTGAACCACTAACATATTCGATCCTCGATTTATTCTGTCGATCGAAGCTTGAGTAAATAATTTGCTCAGCATCACAGAATACCGCGAGGTTAGGATTATGAGTAACCATAATAATCTGACGAAATTTCTTGGCTTCACTCAATACTAGGGCGAGCAAGCTTACAACAGTCTCGTTGTCAAGATTCTCTTCTGGTTGATCCAGAATAATAGGATTGCGCCCTTTATCAACAAGAAGATAGAAGATTAGTAGCAGAGCACCTCGCTGCCCTGGTGATAGTTGCTCAATCTGCGTCTCTTGAAACAATATAGTGTTCCTGCCATTTAACCTCTGCCAATCCATCACTGGTGTCATAGGGCATAAATCCAATTGCCTGCGCGTTAGGAACCTGCTCAATCGCTTTCTTATAACTTTCACAACTGATTTCCGCAATCGTTGAACCCACAAGAAGCGCTTGTTGGTTATTCGCATCGACATCTGCTTTTTTAAAGCCATGTTTGCTCAATTTGTCTGCACCAACTTGACGAGCTAACTGAATGAGAGAAGCTTCTGATAATGGACGAGATACTATTTCCACTTGAAGTACTGACTTAAAATCACGCAGAACTTGGTCATCAATCTCATCAGAGAAAATCACATGCGCATTTAAACGGCATGTAGTAGGCGCGACTAGTCTCAACTCTATACCAGGGAAAACTGTCTTCTTAAGCTCAGGCGCATTTGCTTCTTTTAGTCTTCGCTTGAGAGCAAACCAGCCATCGAAAGTCCAATAATCCATCAATGCAATTACCGATGGTTCGGCTGAATTAAGTGCCGCGATCATTTCATCAACCAAGTCTGCATTGCCGGTTGAGTTTGGATCAGCATCAAACTTTTTTCCGGAGCAATGAAATGAAGCGGGAGTGTGAATATGTAGATCCCATTGTCTCCATTCAGAACCGCGTTCAAATAGATTAGTCTTTATTTCCATATACGAATACCCTACACATCTGTCTGTTGAATTGTTTCGAAATCAAAAGAGTCAGACTCTATTGATTTTATGTATGAATCTATTATTGAGAAAACCACCTCCGCACCCTCCATACTATTCCTGTGCAACAGATATGAAATACAGTTTTTACGCTTTTTCCTTATTTAACGCAAGATTGTGAATTACGTCCATGTAATTCACCCTGCGGGCCGCTTAAAGCGTTCAATTTTGCTCCGTGCAAAACTAGTGCCGCGCTATCGCTCGCAATGACAGAACGGCTATTACAAAAAGCCGAGGTTAAAAAAGTGATTGGAAAAATCTGCATTACAGCTTAAGGTTATTTTCTATATGAATGAACGTTTAGCAATGTTTATAAAATTAATACTGGTATGTAGTGCCTGTTTAGCCATAGGCCTGTCTGTAATCTACGTACTGAAAAACTGGCTGGGCTGGTTATGATAAGCAGGTGTCGGAGTCAAATTGCCAAAGTATGGGATTAATCATTGCTCACCGTATCCACGAGAGCAGTTATGCTCTCAACCGAGTCGAACTCGTTCTGGTCAAAGGGCCGGTCGGAAAAATCGATACCGTAGTTTTCTTCCAGAAATACTACGATCATCATGACATCCAGTGAAGTCAGACGACCTTCCGTGACAAGTAACTGCTGATCGGTAAAACCCGCGCTGTCGCCCTTGTCATTTAAAAGTTTCTCCAGGAAGTTTCGGATTTTAGCCGTGTACTCATATCACTCCAACGTTAAACACCAATGTTAATCATATGCATAAGAAATTGAAAATATACATCCAGTCCATAGCCCGGATAGGGCAAGCCAAATATGTGGATGATACCGTAGAAACCGAGAACGGTGACTGGTGCTGTAATCTAGATCCTGAACCAGTGTGTACTTGGTTTCCGGTGCTGATTTCGTAACTGGGACAGACCAATGGCTGTACCCAGTAACAGGCCATAGAAAACATATACCTGAAAGGCCTTCAGCGCACCCCAGATTCCCAACTCCATGATTATATGGATATCACGGAAGAAATGATACAGCATGTTGCCGAGTCCGGCCGCTGCCATGGTCGCCATAAACATGTCGCAGACGTGGTCTGGTTTTAAAGAATCGCAGAAAGGTGGGGTAAAAGAAGAATTCCACCAGTAATTCCTTGAAGTAGTAGTAATAGCGGTTCCAGAATTCAGCGATCGTTCTGGACTGCAGTGGACTCCACGTATTTCGCAGTGCTTTAAATCCGGCCATGCGGCAGGTGGCAATGATGATATGCCCCCAGATGGATAAAGTCAGCATGGCTTTTATAAAATCAACCAGCACCACAGCCCAGTTGATGTACCAGTGGTAAGGTTCGCCTGACCGGGTATGGGCTAATGCATCGTATACAGAAGGTATCGCCAGATGGACAGGTAATGCCAGGTTGTAGAAGGGTCTTCCATAGACCACCATTTTGAATATCCCCAGTACAATGGACAGGATAAATGCCCAGTATAATAGTTTGATTCCCTTGAGCTGGGAGATGGCCAGTTCTTCCGCATTCTTCGCTTCGATTTTACGTAGATAGGTAGCGCCTTTGGGGAACGGGGTGTTGCTGCCACCCCAGAAGGGCTGGTAGTGACCGAGTTGATAAATAAACTTTGTGCCTGGCTCGGCATTTCGATCATGCAGGGAGTAAGCCAGATACCAGATATAGTTCCCGAGAATAATCAGAAAGCCCCACAGATAGGCCTGTTGTGTTACTGAAAGAGGGGCATAGGAGGCGATTGTCAGTAATATAATATAACCGACCAGAAGCGTGGCAACAGGTCTGCGGTACAGCCAGCTGCCACGCGATCTCTTGACCAGATAATAGTACGTTGCACAGAACACAATGGTGGTGACAACAAGGCTTAGCCCGTAGGTGGACCAGCTGGTGGTTGTGGCCAGACCCTGACCATCGAACACTTTTCTCAGCAGGCCCCACTCGAGCCTGGTGTGCGAACTGATTAACCAGTAGAGGGTTGCTGCTGTCAGCAGTGGACGCCGGAATTGGGGCCAGAATGACATGGCCGCCAGTATCAGTACCAGCTCCGGCCACCACCTGGAACCATGCAGGTAAAGCCCGATGGCAAACACCGCAAGCAATAACACTTTACCGCCGGCGTGCTGTGCCAACTGCACCAGCGCGGGCGATTGATCAATGGCCGGGATTATTCTGATACGTGTATTGCTCATTTACACTTAGGCCCTGGCGCGACGCCCTGGTCCAGCAGGGCAACGATGGCATTGCGATCGATTTTGCCACTGGCATTGAGTGGCATACTATCCAGCTTGATAATGCGCCTGGGGAGCATGTAAGACGGCAGGCGTGAGTGCAGGGCTTCACGCATGGTTTCTTCATCGATATCGGAACCGGTGATCACACCGATGATGTCTGACATTGCACCTGATTCACTAGAGCGGACAACAGCGGCCACCAGGTCACTGCCACACACATCGCCGCATATGCGCCTCGATTTCTCCCAGCTCGATCCGGTTGCCAAGGATTTTTACCTGGTGATCAATGCGTCCCAGACAGTGAAAGATACCGGACGTTTCCTGGTAGGCCAGATCACCCGTGAGATACCATTTCTGTAAACCATACTGTGCGTGGTCGAGTAATGGAAACCGCTCTCGTGTGAGTGCTTCATTTTGCCAGTAACCAGCGCTGACCTGGGGACCACTGATGGCTAGCTCACCGGTCTCCTCTGGCGGCAGAAAATTCCTGTCCTCGTCTACAATGGCGGCGAGGAGTCCCGGGAAAGGTCTACCGATAGCGACGGTGCCGTGACTGGGGGTGATATTGAGCTCCCCGTTGCAAGGCTCGAAATGGCTGGCGATCGTGGTCTCTGTAGCACCGTATTGATTATCTACCTGACTGTTTACCGCGGCCTTTTGCCAGGCCTGTGCTATTGCTGCTGGTAACATTTCTCCGCCGAATATCGTCAGGCGCAGCGATGGAAACATGCCCGGCTTGAGCATTTTCATGCGCTCCATAAAGACAACAGTGGAAGGAACAGAACACCATACGGTTAACTGCTGCTTGCGAATAAAACTCGCGGGCGCCATCAATTGATGTTGTGGCACCACATGCAGCGAGGCGCCGGCGCCCCATGCCATGAACATGCACATGACGGACGGGTCGAAAGTGATTTCAACGTGTTGGGACAGGCGGTCGTTGGCACAGATCTGATATCTTTGCTGGACCACCTGCAGGAAATGCTGAATATTACCAAGCGTCACCATCACCCCTTTGGGCTGGCCTGTGGTGCCGGAAGTAAAAATAATGTAGGCAAGCCTGTGCAGCGGCATCATTACAGGTGGACCGGCTGGCGTGCATTTGTCAAGAACGTCATGTCCGTGAAGCCGGACGTTATCGGATTCAGGTACAAGAATGCTGTCAGGACAAACGTCCAGCACTTCCCCGGTCAGTATCTGTTGACCGGTCGCATCCACGATCAGGGCATCAAGTCTGGCCTGGCTGATCATGTTGGCCAGCCGTGATGGCGGATGAGCCGGGTTCAACGGGACATAGCTTGAACCGGTCCAGCAAGTGCCAATGATGCCGGCATAGACTTCAAGGCTGCGAGATCCCAGCACCCCGACACATCTGGTATTTCCTCTGGTTTCGTGCTGCAGCCAGGCGGCGATACGTTTGGCAAAGTTGGCAAGCTCGCCATAACTGATATCCCTGTCATTAACATTAAGGGCGGTATGCTCCGGGTGTTTTTCCGCATGCTGCGAAAAAGGTTGTGCAAGATTAAACAGTGTATGAGACAGGCCCAATTGGTCAGACATCGTATTGTTAATTTATATCAAAATATGAGCCAAATACAACCAATATTTGCATTGCTTATTGACTCATCATTTTAATACTAATTGTCTGGTTGAATATACCTTTTCTCTTTCAGCATGGGTAACTTATTTATTGCAATAAACGGGTCAAATTTAGATGCAACACACTGTGTGACTTATTGCCGGAGAATCAGAAGGGAGCTGAAATGCCTGTGTGGCGCGGGAATAAATGGTGGGCCTGGAAGTAGTTACAGCCTACATCCATATAGGCTGCCTACGGCTCGCTTCGCTCATGACTAAAATTGATGGGATCAATTTTGAACATTACGTTTTATGTGATAACCCGTAGGGTGAGCTACATGGACGTGGCGAATAAAATCGTTCCCGACAACTGCTCCTGCGTTGTTCTAATTACGGGCGTCCTGCCCTAACAGACAATTTTTTGAACCTTCGACCTGCCGATTATGAGGCCCGGCTAGCGAGTCCTGAACCCCATTTTTATTCTACGATTAATCACTGTTTCCATGATCTGCTCGAACAATGTGGCATTGGCCACACCAGGCGCCGTCTGCGGATACATGATAGACATACATTTGCGGTTCACCGGTTGCTTGACTGGTATCGGGACGGGGATGTTATCAACGCAAGGCTGGCGTAGCTCGCCACTTATATGGGCCATGTGGACATAGATTCCACCCAGGCTTATTTGCACCCCACCGCTGAGTTAGTCGAACAGGTAAATGACCGCTTTCACCGCCATTACTTACAAAATATCCAGCTACAGGACATCACCACTTATGGAGTCATCTCATGACACATTCACTAGCCAACTTGATGAAATCGTTCTTCAGTCATTACCTGCCAGTGCAACTTGAGTGGTTGAACAGTCTGGGCAAGCGCCCTGAATTATGTGGAGTAAATCGAGATGCAATGAACAAAACTGCAAGGGTGGCTGGGGTTAACTTCACATTACATAACCGCACCGCCTTCCCTGGCTCCTTGCGGAATACCGTACTTCCTGTACATAACCGCACCGCCTTCCCTGGCTCCTTGCGGAATACCGTACTTCCTGTACATAAAAAAGCCCTCATAAAGAGGGCTTTTTACCGACCTGTAATCAGACCAGAACTAACTTATCTTGGTGCATATTGAGGTGCTTGCTGCTGCGGATCGTATTGAGGTGCTTGCTGCTGCGGAGCATATTGAGGCGCTGGGGCATAACCTGGCTGGCCACCGTAACCATAACCTGGACCACCATAACCATAACCTGGTTGACCACCATAACCATAACCTGGTTGACCACCGTAACCGTAACCTGGAGGAGGACCGTAAGGACCACCACCATAACCACCGTATGGACCGCCATAACCGTAACCAGGACCATAATAGTCATCATCATCGTCAAACTCATTTTCCATTTCTTCCATCCAGTAACGAGGATCCCATTCATCATAAGGGTTCCAGTTGCCACCAGGACCGCCCCAGCCATTATCATTACCAAAAAAGGCATAACTGCCTGTAGCTGCCAGCAATAAACTTATTGCCATAAAAAATCGTAAAATTATTTTCATCATTTACTCCACCAATCAAAGTTAATAGTCGAACGTACTTATTCTATGCCAGTGCTGCTTTCACTACAATGACTTGAATCAATACTTTTTTAAAGAGTCTGTAATATTACTCTTAGTTAACTTACTACCCTATAATGAGCCTAAGCCTGAAATAAAACATACCCAGTAGCCTTAAGTTACCACTCTTTTATGGACAAGACAAACGACCATCAACTCGAAACCTCAACTAGATTACTCAAAACCGCTATAGAGGACATCGGCAAAGTCATCCTGGGCAAACAACAGCAGATTAAACTGGCTTTAACCTGTCTACTCGCTAAAGGTCATTGCCTGATTGAAGACCAGCCTGGAGTTGGCAAAACCACACTGGCACATACCATGGCACAGGTCATGGGGCTCGATTTTCACCGTATTCAATTTACCAGTGACTTACTGCCCGCCGACGTCCTGGGGGTATCCGTTTTTAATCGAGAACAGTCTTTATTTGAATTTCATCCCGGGCCTATCTTTTCTCATTTTATACTCGCCGATGAAATCAATCGTGCCACACCGAAAACACAAAGCGCACTGCTCGAAGCCATGGAGGAACACCAGGTAACAGTAGAAGGCGAAACCCGCGAACTGCCTGAGCCGTTTTTTGTCATCGCCACGCAAAATCCCACGCACCAGATTGGTACATACCCACTACCTGAATCACAACTCGACCGTTTTTTAATGCGTATTGATTTAGGCTATCCCGATAAATTTGCCGAACGGCAGTTACTTGAAGGCGAAGACCGACGAACCATCATTAAAAACCTGAACCCCGTTTTTAATAAACAGCAGCTATTCAAAATACAACAACTTGCCGCTTCCTTACATGTATCTCCAGCTATACTTGATTACATACAGGCAATACTGGCATTCACCCGTCAAAACAGTGCGTTTGAATTTGGCCTGTCTCCTCGAGGTGGCCTGGCTTTACTAAACGCTGCCAAAGCTTATGCATTAATAGATGGCCAGCAATATGTATTACCCGAGCATGTGCAAACAATTTTACCGGCTGTGGCCAATCATCGCCTACCGGTCCATGTGGACGCCAGTTCAAAACAACTACTGCCAGCAGCGCAATATATTATGGAATCAATCAGTGTTGTTTAATGTCAGCACTTATAAAAAACGTGGCCCGTCTTTTTAGATTACCGGACTTTAGCGGTAAACCCGTTTTTAACTTTATTTCAAAACGTAGCGGCCCATTTGATGGTGCCGTGACTTTAACCCGAGACCGTGTTTACATCATACCAACAAAAGCCGGGCTGATTTTTTCGTTATTACTGTTAACCTTATTAATTGGTTCAATCAATTATGAAAAAAACCTGGGATTTATTTTAACTTTTCTGTTAACCGGTATTGGAACCATTTTGTTGTTATCAACCTGGCGAAATATTGCAGGTCTGGAGTTAAAAAACAGTATGAGCCTGCCCGTGTTTTCAGGTCAAGCTGCGACTTTCAGTGTACAACTGGTTAACCACCAGTTATTCGATCGTTTTTCAATTGCCATAAGCCAGCATGGCACTGAGCAGGATATTGTTGACTGTTCTGCAAGCAGCAAACAGATAATTAATTTCAAGGTGGAGACGAATAAACGCGGCTTATTAAATGCCGGACGTTTTCGACTCTATACTGAGTTTCCGTCCGGGCTATTTGTTGCATGGACGTGGGTAGACCTGTCCATGTCATGCATGGTGTATCCGGCACCGGATAACAATATCAAGCCGCCCGTTTTTGATCACAGCGATAATGGTAATAGCGACTCATCAGGCAAGGGGCTGGAAAATTTTAGCCACCTCAGAAAATATCAGCAGGGTGATAACATCAGTCGTATATCATGGAAAGCTGCTGCTAAAAATGATGAACTGTTCAGCAAGGAATTTATTGGCTCAAAACCCGTAACTCACTGGATAAACTGGAACGATATACCTGCTCGTGACAACGAGCAGCGCCTCTCAATTATGACGGCAATAATTATTCACGCAAAAAAACATCAACAATGTTACGGCATCCGTCTGCCGGAAAAACAAATTCAACCAGATAGTGGCGACAAGCATTTTCACCAATGTTTAACCGCATTAGCCCTACATTAGGATGAAGAAAATCGCTGCGAAAGAATCAGAAGTGAAAACCGCCACAGCTGAAGCAGACCGTAATATTCTGTTTTCATTACTGATTGGAATTCACCTGTCTGCCTTACCACTGTATAGCGGCATGCCTTTAGCAATCACTTTCCTTATAGCAGCGCTAAGCCTGTGGCAGTTTTTTAAAATCAAACAACAGAGAGCACAGCCTGGAAAATTAATTAAAATACTGATCATATTAATTTCTTTCATCACCGTACTGTATTCATACGGACACGTGTTTGGCCAGCAACCCGGCATAGCGCTGGTAACCTTAATGACCATACTCAAACTGTTTGAAACAAACAACTCCAGGGATTGCTACATCGTTATCTACAGTGCCTTTTTCATTATTGCCAGTAATTTTTTCCATTCACAGTCAATCTGGCTTATTTTTTATGTATTTTTTGTTGTAGTCTTTTTAGTCGCCATACTTATCGCTTTAAGTGACAAACTAAAATCCGTATCAGTAAAAAATCGTTTAACAATGGCGTCACGATTTGTTTTTTATGCCATACCGCTGATGCTGATTTTATTTGTATTGTTTCCACGAATACCCGGTCCACTATGGGGACTACCTGACGACGCCTTTGCCAGCCAGACCGGATTAAGCGAAGAGATGTCTCCCGGCAGTATCAACCGATTGATTAGTTCATCGGCAATCGCATTTCGCGTTAAATTTGATAAGACAATACCGCAGCATAGACAGCTTTACTGGCGTGGCGCTGTTTTATCTTACTATGATGGAAAAACCTGGAGGCGCAGTGACGCACCTGATTCAGCACAGGCAAATATTCAATATACCGACAATAGTGAAAGCACATTTCGCTACAAAATTACGCTGCAAGCAACAAATTTAAACTGGTTACTAAGCCTTGAATACCCTGAAGCATATATCAGCTCGGGAAACGAACAACCGCATAAGATCAATCGAGAAGCGATGCTGATTACTCGTAGTAAAATAACCAATATTGTGAGTTACCACGTTACCTCAGATACTAACGCCAGCAATCAGGCTTTATTCGCACAGGAAGATTATAAAAACCACTTACTTCCGGTTAATAGAAATCAACAAACTGTAAAACTTGCCAGGGATTTATTTCAGCTATCAAGATTCGACACAGAGCAATATGTAAACACCGTACTCGCCTATTTTCGTAATAATGAGTTCGTTTATACCTTGAACCCCGACTTACTGGGCGAAGATGCCATGGATGATTTTTTATTTACCAGCCGACGCGGTTTTTGTGAACACTATGCCAGCGCTTTCACCTACCTGATGCGCGCAGCGGGCATTCCTGCTCGCGTGGTCATCGGCTACCAGGGCGGAAAAATGAATCCCCTGGATGATTATATGATTGTACGCCAGTCCGATGCACATGCCTGGTCCGAGGTCTGGCTCAACAATAACTGGCAGCGAGTTGACCCGACAGCAGCTGTTTCACCCGACCGAGTGGAACAGGGTATATTACATGCGGGACTCGAAAACAGCAGGCTGCCTTTATTACTGGTATCAAATAACGCGCTTTTTAAAAACGTCGCCTTTCTCTACGACAGCTTTCAAAACAACTGGAACCAGTGGGTTATTGGCTTTAATCAGAAAAAACAAAATGAATTATTAAAATCACTTGGCTTTGACTACGCAACATCTTCTACGCTTATTATGCTACTAGTCTTTTGCTTAACAATTACCGGTGTAATAGTTAGCTGGTTTTTATTAACACACAAAACAATTGAAAAAGATCGTATCCAGCATTATTACAACTTGTTTTGCCTAAAACTAAAACATCAGGGCTTGCAACGTCAGTTGAATGAAGGGCCTGTCGATTTCGAAAATCGCATTTACAGCGAACGATTACTCTCAACAAATACTAAAAATGATATGGCATTGATATTTAAAGCCTATCGAACACTGCATTATGGCAACCGGCAAAATAACAATTTACTCGATCATTACATTAAAAAAATAAAAACCTTTAAA
>CAVWXQ010000040.1:0-70964 GCA_963759005.1 uncultured Gammaproteobacteria bacterium | reverse complement strand
CGACTTATCTTTTCCTGATAGCCACCAACTGTAGACTAATAACTTTATGTTCTAATTACTGACAACTTCCTTTTCACAAGCACCCATCTTATAACCCGTTACTTCAGGATCTGAACAGGAAGTGCAGCCTGTAGAACCAGTTTTAGTACTGCCATCCTGCAACGTTGCGCAGACCGGATTGTATTCACGGGTGCAAATTTCTGGCCTGGGTTCTTCGCATAGTATTAAGTCCAATGCACCGGGTTCAATATTTATGTCATTTTTTTCACTATATGAAGCACAAGAAACAGACAACAGGCCTAATGAAACCGGTAAAAGTATACGTAACTTTATTAACATATTAATACACCTATAGTTATTCGTAGCTATACGTTTCAAGTTACATGGAATTGTTGTCATTGAAAACTTATAACCATTATTTATTTTCCATTCTAAATCGATTTAGCTCAGTCAACAACCAGTCTTCTGTTTTCATTGGCGGTTTCCCTGGACAGGTCACCATATAATACTTACCACTCATGGTACTTTTTGTCGCTGAATATTCAATAAAATCTTCGCTGCTTTTTATATCATCCCTGAAATAATCATATTTCATTTCATATGGCTAACACCTTTTTCAGCCGGATAATCACTACCATTTCGATTAATTATACAAGCACTATTTTCTACAAAAGCTAACAGGTGAGTTACTTATTTCACCTGGTTTGATGGTACATTTGCGCTAACAAAGTTGTAAATAAATACATATGTAATGAGCAATATTTTTAATGGTTTTATCATGTTACGTATTCCATTGCATATTTCCTGCTGATAACGTCCGACTGCCAACTATCCCTTATAACTGAGATTCTATTGGCAGCAGCCCCATAAAACCAACACCGAACCGACGCCAGAAACTGGTGTAAGGATCAACATCAAATGTCACAGGGTCACCATTTTCATATCCGTGCCATAGAAGCTCTTCATGACCATCTTCGTCTTTTTTCAGCTCCAGGATGAATGAATGCTTATCTATTTCAGCATCAAACCCTTCAGCCATGCCCTGTGCAATTTCGCTTGAATCTATCACCAGGCCGATTTCAGAGTTTTCATAAAATGATCTCGGATCAAGGTTGAGCGAACCGATAAATACCTGCTTGCGATCAAGCACAAAAACTTTGGCGTGCAAGCTGGCTTTGGATGAGCTGCCAACCCCTTTCTTTTCCTGACGCTGAGCTCGCGTTAGTTTTTTATTCATCTCATATAGTTCGACACCATTTCGCAGTAAGGCTTTACGGTAATTTGCATAACCCGCATGCACGATACCCACATCGTTTGATGATAATGAATTGGTCAGGATTTTGACACGTATACCTTTATCTGTGAGACTTTTGAAAAACTCAACACCTTCATCCCCTGGTACAAAATAGGGTGAAATAATTATCAATTCTTTTTCAATACTCTCAAAATAAGGTGCAAGCTGCGTCATCAGGTGAAGTTCGTTAGCATCTCGCGAACTGGATAGCTTTTCGGCATGATCAACAACAACGGTAGCATCACCCCAGAAATAACTGACATCATTATTACGTATTTTCTGAGAGAGTTCTGAATTAAGTAAAGCTGTCATGTAATTTGAAGTCTGCTGTTCTTCCATAAATGCCATCATGTTTTCTGTCAGCTGCTTCAATTCTTGCTGTGACGGACGCTGTTCGATAATGGTTGTTGCCGGATAAGCCAGGGAACTGTTCCAGTATGCATCAAAACTTTCTGATATATCCCTAACAACATCACCTATAGCCAGGACGTCGAGATCAGCAAATTCAAGCGTGGGGTCGGCATCGAAATATTCGTTACCAATATTTCGACCACCTAAGATAGCCACCACATTATCAACGGTAAATGATTTATTATGCATTCGCCGTGTCACTGAGCCCAGTCCGGTAACAAACTGTGCACCCCTGCCTATATCTCGATCGAAGGGGTTAAAGATGCGGAGCTCAATATTCGGATGGCTATCAAGCGCAATAATGCCTGAATCTCGTCCTTCTAATCCCATATCGTCAATCAGTAATCGCACCCGCACACCACGCTCTGCTGCCTGCCATAAAAAGCCGGTAAAGAGTTTGCCGACAAGATCATTGTGGTACAGGTAATACTGCACATCCAGACTGCGTTCCGCTGTTTCAGCCAGCATAGCCCTGGCCACGAATGCATCGAGGCCGCTACCTAGAAGAATAAAACCATCTCCGGTTTTTCCCTGTTTGCGGTAACCTTGCATATCCCTGCCTAACAATGTGTCCTGCGTGTCTGTGAACGCATGTGATTCAGTACGATTAGTATTTTCCGGTAGCGATGCGCAACTGCTGAGAATAGAAAGTAAAACCAGGAGTGTTAGGGTAATTCGTATCATGAAGCCATCATAATACATGTCTTAGCTAAGTAATTAAATAGTAAATAAG
Source organism: uncultured Gammaproteobacteria bacterium (assembly GCA_963759005.1). Taxonomy (GTDB): domain Bacteria; phylum Pseudomonadota; class Gammaproteobacteria; order SZUA-229; family SZUA-229. Next base: position 68,526 of record CAVWXQ010000040.1, on the reverse strand, counting down.
CTTCCTCTAATCGTCATTACCTAAAAACCACGCTACGCGCCTTATTCCCACGCTCCCGGGTTTTATCTGGAGTAAGAACTTCATGCATAAAAAAGCCCCGCATAAAGCGAGGCTTTTTTAGCATTCAGCTTTAATATAAAGCCGAAATGCGCGTTTAATGTAACCGACTTATTTAGTCAAAACTACATCATGCCGCCCATTCCACCCATGCCGCCCATATCGCCACCACCCATTGGTGCAGGAGCTTCCTGTGGAAGTTCTGCAACCATACATTCGGTTGTGATTAACAGGCCAGCAACCGATGACGCATTTTGTAATGCAGTACGTGTTACTTTAGTTGGATCAAGAATACCCATTTTTATCATATCGCCGTATTCGTCAGTTGCTGCGTTGTAACCGTAGTTACCTTTTTTCGCTGCTACGTTAGCCAGTACAACAGAAGCTTCTGCACCTGCGTTATCTACGATTTGACGTAATGGATCTTCCATTGCGCGACGTGCGATTGCGATACCAACATCCTGATCATGATTATCACCAGTCAGTTTATCAACAGCTGCACAAACACGAATTAATGCAACACCACCACCGGGCACCACACCTTCTTCAACTGCCGCGCGAGTTGCATGTAATGCATCTTCAACACGTGCTTTTTTCTCTTTCATTTCCATTTCGGTTGCCGCACCAACTTTAATAACTGCAACACCGCCAGCCAATTTAGCGACACGTTCCTGCAATTTTTCGATGTCGTAATCTGAGGTTGCATTGTCTATCTGTGTACGGATCTGGTCAACACGTGCTTTGATGTCTTTTCCAGTACCGGCACCGTCAACAATCACTGTATTGTCTTTAGTGATAGTAATACGTTTAGCTGAACCTAAATCTTCCAGCGTTGCTTTTTCTAATGACAGGCCAACCTCTTCAGAAATCACAGTCGCTTTAGTTAAAACAGCAAGATCCTGCATCATCGCTTTGCGACGATCACCAAAACCAGGTGCTTTAACCGCACAAACTTTCACGATACCGCGCATGCTGTTTACCACCAATGTTGCCAGCGCTTCACCTTCAACATCTTCAGCAACGATCAGTAATGGACGACTTGATTTAGCCACTGCTTCCAGTGTTGGTAATAGTTCACGGATGTTTGATATTTTTTTATCAAACAGTAAAACATAAGGGTTTTCTAAATCAGCAGTCATGTGTTCCTGATTGTTCACAAAGTAAGGTGACAGATAACCACGGTCGAACTGCATACCTTCAACGATTTCCAGTTCATTTTCTAAAGATGTACCTTCTTCTACGGTAATAACACCTTCTTTGCCTACTTTGTCCATTGATTCAGCAATGATGTCGCCGATGCTTGAATCAGAGTTTGCTGAAATAGTACCTACCTGTGCGATAGCTTCAGTAGTTTCACAAGGTTTTGATAATTTTTTCAGTGCTTCAACAGCAGCAATCGTTGCTTTATCAATACCGCGTTTTAAATCCATTGGATTCATACCCGCAGAAACAGATTTCATGCCTTCACGAACGATGCCTTGAGCAAGCACGGTTGCCGTGGTAGTACCATCACCGGCGATATCAGACGTTTGTGATGAAACTTCTTTCACCATCTGTGCGCCCATATTTTCAAACTTGTCTTCCAGTTCAATTTCTTTCGCAACTGAAACACCGTCTTTAGTAATGGTTGGTGCACCGAATGATTTTTCTAATACAACATTACGACCTTTAGGGCCCAATGTAACTTTTACTGCATTGGCAAGAATGTTCACGCCTTTAACCATACGGGTACGTGAGTCATCGCCAAAACGTACGTCTTTTGCTGACATATTTAATTCCTCTTAATCTAATTCTTTAATGTATTACTTATGAATCGCTTATGCAGCTAGTTATGCTGCTATAACGCCTAAAATATCTTCTTCGCGCATAATCAGGACTTCAGCACCATCAATTTTGACTTCGGTACCTGAATATTTACCAAATAAAACTTTATCGCCAACTTTTACGTCTAGCGCACGAACCTCACCTGCTTCATTCACTTTGCCATTACCAACAGCAATAACTTCGCCTTCTGCTGGTTTCTCTGCGGCTGAATCTGGAATCACAATGCCACCAGCACTGGTGCGTTCTTCTTCCATACGTTTAACGACAACTCTGTCGTGTAATGGACGTATTTTCATTTTTTATTTTCCTCTAAATTGAAACTTAATTACAATGGATTAGCACTCTCTTGGTGTGAGTGCTAATCATAACGATGAAACCTGTGGAGTCAAGGGTTTAAGCCCGAATAATTTGAAATATTCTGGCTCCACAGTTATGTTGATTTGACTAATGCGGGTGATTTTGGTTATTACAAGGGTAAAGACTGAGAAATAACTAAAAAAAGCTTTTTTGTCCACAGATGAACGCAGATAGACACAGATAAAATAATAAACGGTAGGCAATCTGGGAGTGTTTTTAAAGATGCAAACCTATAATACAAGTTTCGTTGCACAACATTAGGAATAAAAAGTTGTAACTATCTGTGTCCATCTGCGTTCATCTGTGGACATTTTATTTTATTTTTCAATAACTTATATTACCGCTAATCCTCGCGGCGATACTCGCCTTCAATGGTACGCCCCACTTTGGGGGGCTTAGTATCCGGCGACTCTGTTCCCGTTTTTTGCTGCTGATGATATTGTTTCGACTGCCATGATGCAGACTGGGCGCCAAAACCTGTCTGCACTGAGGAGCGCGTCAGGATATAACGGATTATCGCCTGTCTACTGGCAGGTATCAGACATAAAAAACCGATGGCATCTGTGATAAAACCCGGCGTAATCAACAACACACCAGCGACCGCCAGAGCAATACCTTCCATCATTTCCATGGCTGGAATCTGACCTTGCGCCATATTTCTCTGTGCACGGGTTAAGGTGTTCATACCCTGGGTACGCAATAAATTAACCCCTATAATCGCTGTCAAGATAACTAACAGTACTGTCCAGAAGGCACCGATAGCCCCACCTATAACAATAATGAAGTACAGTTCGACAAGTGGAACAATAATAAACAATAATGGCATGTTTCTAATCTTCGGGTTATTTCTATGGATTTTGCATTTTAAGATATAATTAAGGTGTTCTTTGCTACTATTACGACACACTGGAGCGGATAAAGTTATGCTTACGCTCACCTATTTGCTGTTATTTGAACCAAATACATTAGCTATGTCTAATTTATTGCTCTGAAGCGACAATCCCGCAATCACAATCCATAATTTAAGTAAACAACATGAAAAACCTATTTAACGCATTTCTTTCCAAATTCTTTGTTAGCTATTTACTATTACTGAGCATTAGTTTACCTGTTGGCGCAGCAGAAAGCTTTAATCTCCTCGATGGCTTCGGTGGACAGGACGACATTCTTGATGTTGACGATGCGTTTAAGGTCAGCTACGACTCTCAACCCGGGCAATTCAAAATAAACTGGGTGATTGCCGATGGACACTATCTATATCGTGACAAAATGCAGATTACTGCCAGCGACCCTGCTGTGATTGCAAAACCTTTGCTTATGCCAGCTGGCGAAGCTAAAGAAGATCCCATTTTTAATAAAACCCTTCATGTGTTTCATCACTTTGCAGACGCTACTTTGCCTTACCACTACAACAACAATGGTGACAAAGATGTTACTTTCAAGGTTAAGTACCAGGGGTGTTCTGAAATCTCCGGTATTTGCTATCCGCCACAAACCAGAAAATTCACCGTCAGGTTATCGCCCATCTCTTCAGCCATAGCTGAAACGCAGGTCGCTGCAGTCGCTAACTCTATTCAGCCGATTCATTAGAAGCGACATCGACTACTGTCTCTGAGCAGGATGAAATTGCCAATGCACTGCGCAGCGGCAACACTTTATTAACACTGCTTATATTTTTTGGTGCCGGATTACTGCTGGCCTTTACTCCCTGCGTATTTCCGATGATCCCTATTTTATCGGGCATCATTGTCGGCCAGGGTGAAAATATATCCACCCGCAAAGCTTTTTATCTGTCGCTGATTTATGTACTGGCTATGGCCATGACCTACACCATCGTCGGCATACTGGTCGGTTTATCCGGCGAAAATATTCAGGCATGGTTCCAGAACCCGTGGATTATCGGCAGTTTTGCCATCATCTTTGTGGCTTTATCTTTTTCCATGTTCGGCTTCTATGAGTTACAAATGCCGACCAGCATACAAAGCAAGCTGACCCATATAAGCAATAGCCAGCAAGGCGGTAATATCATTGGCGTTGCGATTATGGGTTTTCTCTCTGCACTCATCGTTGGCCCCTGTGTCACCGCACCCTTAGTCGGCGCCCTTATTTATATTGCGGAAACCGGCGATGCTGTTCTCGGCGGGCTGGCGCTATTTTCTTTAAGTATGGGCATGGGCGCACCGCTGTTAGTCATCGGTACTTCAGCAGGTAAATTTTTACCCAGGGCCGGCATGTGGATGGACGCCGTTAAAGCAGTGTTTGGTGTATTATTACTCGGCCTTGCCATCTGGTTACTGGAAAGAGTGGCACCGGCTGGTTTTACCATGTTTTTGTGGGCGGCATTAATTATTGTCTCAGCAATTTATATGGGCGCTATTGACGGTTTAACTGAAGGCAGCAGTGGCTGGAAAAAACTGTGGAAAGGTTTAGGGATTTTATTGCTGATTTACGGCATCATCATTTTGTTAGGACTGGCAAGTGGCAACCGAAATGTGTTCCAGCCATTAAAAGGCCTGAATGTCAGCTCGGGCAGTTTTTCTGGCACAACAGGTCAGGCTGAACATTTAAGCTTTATACAAATTAAAGGCGTTGATGGATTAAATGCAGAACTGGCCAAAGCTAAAACCACTGGCAAAACAGTGATGCTGGATTTTTATGCCGACTGGTGTGTTTCCTGTAAAGAGATGGAAGCGCTGACCTTTGCTGATCCTTCCGTTACAAAGGCATTAGAGGGTGTCGTTTTATTACAGGCGGATGTCACTCCCAATGATGCCAAAGACACCGAACTATACAAACACTTTGGCATTATTGGTCCACCTTCGATTATGTTTTTTGGCGCTGATGGGATCGAACGTAGAAACTATCGTGTCGTGGGTTATAAACCTGCTGAAGAATTTAGTCAGCATGTTACACGTGCATTAAAATAACCATATGAGAACTTTTTACTGATTCGCATTGACTATATCGTTACTGTTTTAGTTTTTATAACATTTGTAGTTTACTGTTAAGTAGGCATTGCGGGTCTCGCCCCGCTGGCGAGTTACTTTTTTCTGCAGCTAAAAAAGTAACCAAAAAAGCCGCCACAACAGCTACGCCCCAGTAAAAAGCACAGGGGTGCCCATTTAGTCAGTATCGTTATCATGCTGTGCCAGAACTCGCAAAAAACGCTCAGACATGCTGACACAGAAAACTCATGATAACGATACTGACTAAATGGCTTGCTTAGGTGGATTGAAAGTCAAAGTCAAAAACAGTGAAGCACTTTAATTAGCTGTTTAAAGATAAGCTTTTTGTTTTTTTAGGTTTTGTTTTTTTTGTTTTTAACTCCCTCTTTCGTTTGCTGAATTCTCTGGTATTGGTAGAGTAAATTCGCCAGGGATGGCGAATTTAGCCTTGTGCGCCCGGATGGCGCATCAAGGCGGACTCGTAGGCAATATCAGAGAATTCAGGAACCCCGAATGCTTTGTCCGGGACAAACAAATAAGGGCGCTACCCTCCCCCCTCACGGGAACGAAAAACTATCTAAAAAAGGCTACTTTCCTATAAAATAGCCTGCGTTTTTCTGACACAAGACTTTAGAAAGAACCAGTGTTAACTCACACAAATTTTTTTAAAGTAGAGAAGTTTATCTTGAAAATATCAGCATTCATGAAGTTACTGATAAATTATTGGCGCAATAAGTCAAGTTAGAATGATAATATCTACATAAACTCTTTCAATAATAAATCTTAAAAGACATTTATTTTGATCGTTGCTATCGCTGCAACATTTCGTCGCAATATCAAAACAGGAATAAAGATGAAATACACTATTGCTTTAATTACGATTTTTGCCAGTTTAGTCAGCTGTTCAGAAGAAGCTCCTGAAGAATTTGATCGCATTATAACCAGTACATTACTAAGTCATACCTGGACATCAGAATGCCGTATTGAGGATTCAAATTCATATAGACCTACCCTTGTATTTACGTCTAATGGCGGCATGTTATTCGATTCTGGAAATGGCACTTCCTCAAATATCTATTATTTAGAAAATACAACATGTACCATCACTGAGGCATTCCCTGTACCCGAAACTCGAGATCTCAATACATTTAGTTACACCCTGGGTAATGATATTATTGTCGATGGGTCTGTCGCAGAAATCACGGAAGCGACAGAATTAGACACTATCAATACGACTGAAGGCTCAGTAGATCTTGGCGCAACAGAATTTGATATTTTTGCGATTAAGGATACATTCACGCTATACTTCGGTAACAAAACCGATACTAATGATGGCACAACGATTGAATTACGCCCAACACAATTAACAGACACCGTCATTTACACCAGGTTGTAAAACTTCAGCTTTGCTTTTTTGTTCTATTTTTTAGCAAATACAGTTTACTTCTATTGAGGCATTGCGGGATTCGCCCCGCAATGCCAAAACGAATAAAAACACCCATATCCATGTCCATATCCACACGATATAATTAAATTTCATCTACAGCACAACATTTTCATATAAAATATTCTGAATTTTATTCGCTTTCACCTCTTTTATACAAAATGAAAAACATCCTATTTTTTATTATTGCCATCGCTATTGCTGGCGGCAGCGGTTTTGCTTTACAACAATACCTTAATCAACCGGAACTACAGAAACAAAATAATCCTGCTATCGGATTACAACGCCCAGAGTTTGCCGCCATGGATTTAGATGGTCAGCTTCGAAACATCAAAGAATGGGACGGTAAAGTAATTCTTCTTAATTTCTGGGCAACCTGGTGCCCGCCTTGCCTGAAAGAGATACCTGATTTTATCGAGCTGCAAAAAACCTACGCTGATCAGGGTTTTCAAATAATAGGCATTGCGATAGATGATGAGCACGCCGTCCGGGAATATGCCACTGAAATAGGCATGAACTATCCAGCCATGGTCGTTGAGTCTGAAGGTGCAGGGCTGGCAAAACGTTACGGCAACAGCATTGGTGCACTTCCATATACAGTAATCATCAATCGTAACGGCGAAATTAGCGACACGATCATGGGAGAACTCAGCAAGATACGCGCTAAAGAACTAATGGAAAAACTCGGAATCATTTTATAAATGAACTATTTTACGAATTTCGCTACAAATTCGCCGAAATAGTAGACATTTCGCTAATTTTTATGCACAATTATTGGAAATAATAATACTTGGTTGAAAACAGCCCTGAGCTACTTTGTTAACAGCCCTGAGCTTCACTTAAAATAAAAAATGCCCGATCTGCTCGTTATCAATGGCCCCAATCTAAACCTGTTAGGCACCCGTGAGCCTGAACATTATGGCTCGGATACACTCAACAGTATTAACACCAGATTGTCGCAACTGGCCACAGATAACAATCTCAGCCTGGAAAGCGTACAAAGCAATGCTGAAGCAGAATTGATTGAGTGCGTACACAGAGCAGCTAAAGATAATGTACGGTTTATCATTATCAATCCTGCTGCATTTACCCACACCAGCGTGGCGCTGCGTGATGCCTTAAGCGGTGTTGATATTCCATTTATTGAAATACATTTATCTAATGTTCATGCACGAGAAGCGTTTCGTGAGCATTCCTATTTTTCTGATATTGCTGCTGGTGTTATCTCTGGCCTTGGTGCTTTAGGTTATGAACTGGCATTACAGGCAGCAATAATCCAATTAAAAGCGTCCAGTTAAACCTGGAACAATTAACATGACTATAAGTCAGGGCAAATCCCTATGGATATACGTAAAGTAAAAAAATTAATCGAGCTGCTGGATGAGTCCGGTATTGCTGAAATTGAAATTAATGAAGGTGAAGAGTCAGTACGCATTTCTCGCTACCCCACTTCGGGACCGGCAATGCCAATGCCAATGCCGATGCAGCAGTATGCCGCTCCTGCACCCGCACCTGTAGCAGCTGCGCCAGTCGCAGTTGCCGAAACCGAAAGTGCCGGCGTAGAATGTGCCATCCTCGGTCATTCTGTGAATGCGCCAATGGTGGGTACTTTCTATACGGCTGCCTCACCTGGTGCTCCAGACTTTTGCAAAGTCGGTGACAGCGTCAGCGAAGGCGATACTGTTTGTATCATTGAAGCGATGAAGATTCTTAACCAGATTGAAGCTGATAAATCCGGTGTAGTTAAAGCTATTCTTGTTGAAAACGCTCAACCTGTTGAGTTTGGTCAACCACTTATCGTTATCGAATAGGGCACAGTTTTATGTTATCAAAAGTTGTTATCGCCAACCGAGGCGAAATCGCATTACGCATACTGCGAGCGTGTCGTGAACTTGGCGTTAAAACCGTTGCGGTTCATTCAGTAGCCGACCGCGACCTCAAACATGTTCGCCTGGCTGATGAGTCAGTCTGTATTGGCCCTGCACCCTCTGCTCTAAGTTACCTGAACGTTCCAGCTATCATCAGTGCGGCTGAAGTCACCGACGCGGTTGCCATCCATCCCGGTTATGGATTTTTATCTGAAAATGCTGATTTTGCCGAACGCGTCGAAGACAGTGGATTTATTTTTATTGGTCCCACTCCTGAATCGATTCGCATCATGGGTGACAAAGTCGAAGCCATCAAAGCAATGAAAAGCGCAGGTGTTCCCTGCGTGCCAGGTTCCGACGGTCCACTGGGTGACGATAACGACACTAATTTAGAACTTGCCAACAACATTGGTTATCCAATTATTATTAAAGCTGCCGGCGGTGGCGGTGGTCGTGGCATGCGTGTAGTACATTCTGACGCGACCTTAAACAATTCGATTGCTTTAACCAAGCAGGAAGCCGGCACTTTCTTCGGTAACAACATGGTGTACATGGAGAAGTATCTTGAAACACCACGCCATGTTGAGATACAGGTTTTATCTGATGGCCAGGGAAATGCGATCCATCTTGGTGAACGTGATTGCTCCATGCAACGACGTCATCAGAAAGTAGTAGAAGAAGCCCCTGCTCCTGGCATCAGCCCCAGACAACGCAAAAAAATTGGCCAACGCTGTGTTGATGCCTGCAACAAAATAAAATATCGCGGCGCAGGCACCTTTGAATTTTTATATCAGGACGGTGAATTTTATTTCATCGAAATGAATACCCGTGTACAGGTAGAACATCCGGTGACCGAGATGATCACCGGTGTCGACATCATCAAAGAACAGCTCTATATTGCTTCAGGTGAAAAACTTCGATACAAACAAAGTGATATTGAAATCAGGGGCCACGCTATTGAATGTCGGCTGAATGCGGAACACCATAAAACCTTTATTCCCTCACCCGGTACAATTGAACGTTACCACGCTCCCGGCGGTCCTGGCATTCGTATAGACACCCATATCTATGGTGGTTACACGGTACCGCCGCATTATGATTCAATGATCGGCAAGTTGATTGCTTATGGTTGCACTAGAGACGTCGCGCTGGCACGCATGCGGGGCGCACTCGATGAAATCAGCATTACCGGCATTAATACCAATATTGATCTGCATAAAGCAATTATTAATGACCCAAACTTTCAGGCAGGTGGCTCGGATATTCATTATCTTGAGAAGAAGTTAGGGCTTTAAAAAAGTTGGCAGTTGGCAGTTGGCAGTTGGCAGTAAATCATAAAAAATCACGGTAACTTTAAAACTGTTTCTCCGCTTTTAACTGATAACTGCAAACTGATAACTGCATACTTTCTTTCTAAAGACGTTTCACCTCGTAACCCTTCTTTTTTAACACATTAACAATCCCTTTTTCACCAATCAGGTGTCCGCTACCAACTACTACAAAGTAACTTTGTTGCTTCTGTAATTCTCCCTGCGACCTGTTCTGCAATCTACCCGATAACATGTCTTCTATTTTTGATGCCATCTGCTGATTCCTTTGGTAAATCAAGCTGTCATATATTGCACTAAATGCAGGATACTCATTTAGCATATCTTCAAATAGCAGCTTATTCATTTTTTCTTTATCACCGGCCTTCCAGTAGCGGACCATATCCGCCATCATTAATTCTGACTCATCTAGTGAATACAAACTTTCTTTTAATAACAGGTCACCATTGGAAACATTTAAAAATAGATTAACCTGCTGAGCCAGCGTTTCAAGTTCAATTATTTTTTTAGCGGAGAAATCTGAGGCGGCTTTATTCAGAAAATAAGCATCGATCCCCAATTCCGGATCAAAGCCCATTTGCATGACCTGCATAGCCGTTAGCGTTAATACCAAAATGCCCGGTTTATAGCTTTTTATATCATCGTAAGAGATATTCAACTGCTCTAATCGCTGCTCAAGCTGCAGCCAGGTTTTTTCAGAAATAAAATCTTTAATGGTTAAACCGTCTTTATAAACCCCCTTTTCAAGCAACAATCGATTGTATGCGTTATGGTCTATGTTATTGATATTCAGCTCCACGACAAGCGCATCCGATTTTTCAAAAATATTTTCTATCTCTTTACGCAACGGGTAAAAACTTTTATCTGCAAAATGAATTGACCCCATCAAATAAACTGTTGCCTTGCCTGAACTCACTTGCCAGAAAAAAGCCCTGTCATTTTTTGCATGGGCAGTGGCAGTAAAAAAAAACAAAAACAGTATTAAACAATATTTTTTCATCGCCTTTTTATCCTTCAATTTTTTAATTGAGAGCTTTGCACGATGTAGATTTTTCGTTAGGGTAAGGCAAAAATCGTCGAAAAAGCGCAGTTTACACGTAGTAAATGAGCATTTTGAGACTATTTTTAACGCAGCCATAGCGGAAAAAATGCTTCGTGCAAAGCTCTCTAATTATATGTCTAATGTTACCTTGAACGGACGGTTAAAAGATAAAAAGCATTTAGCCGCGAAGGACGCTAAGTGCGCAAAGAAAAGCCTGTAAGTATTTGTTAATTTGTCGGGCAACGCCCGACCTTCTACATTGCGACAAATCTATAATTGTTTTTTTCGCGTTCTTTACTACGCGACTCCTGCGCTACGTCCTTCGGACCGTACTAGCGTACGTTCAAAATGCTCCCAGCATTTTAGTGCGTCCTTCGCGGCAAAAAATGCAAAATGCCTGATTAACTATCCGCGATCTTTTAATTCTAACGCCCGTTTATAAATATCATTTTTATGCTCACCAGTCATTTTCACCACCAGGCTTACCGATTGTTTCACCGGAAGCTCGGCGAGCAATATCGATAAATAATGATCAACCTGTGTATTATCTGCAGCCTGAGCCAGCTTACCTTCAACAACCAGCACAATCTCACCTTTGCGTTGATTATCATCCGCCTCTACCCAGTTCACCAAATCTGATAATTCCGTTCTTTTTATGGTCTCAAATGTTTTGGTTAATTCTCTGGCGAAAGTCACTCGCCTGGTTTCACCGAATACTGTGCGCATATCTTTTAACGTTGCAACGATGCGATGACAGGAGATATAAAAGATCATGGTTCGCTGCTGATGCCCCAGCTGCTCTAAAAAGTGTAACCGTGCGCCCTGTTTTGCTGGAGGGAAACCTTCAAAGGTAAATGAGTCTGTTGCCAGCCCGGCAACACTCAATGCCGTAATAGCCGCACACACACCTGGTACTGGCACGATACTGAGCTTTTTGTCATGCGCTTGTGTGACCAGTCGATAACCGGGGTCGCTTATCAATGGCGTACCGGCATCCGAAATGAGTGCTATCGATTTACCCGAGGCCAGTTCATCGAGTAGCTTAGGCGTCATTTTGTCCTCGTTATGCTCGTGGTAAGCCAGCATTTTAGACTTGATACCAAGACATGATAATAAGCGCTGGCTATGCCGAGTATCTTCCGCAGCAATAATATCGACCTGAGCCAATACCGAGATGGCTCGCTGCGTGATATCCGCTAAATTGCCTATCGGGGTAGCAACAAGATACAATGTACCCGGCAACACAGCAGATTTTTGATGATCAAATACCGATATGGCTGTTTTTTCTTCAAGATTTTCAGTTGACACTTATAGTCTCACAAAACATACTTACTTATTAATTGAGAGCTTTACTCACTTATAACTTATTATTCGATACTATCTTGAAACTACATACATTAAAACTCTTTTTACTCATCAGCTTTGCCATACTTTCAGCCTGTGGCACGCCACCGCTAAAACCCGAGCAACAAGCAGCGGAAGAAACACAAGCCGTTACTGAACAACAGGCCACATTAACAGAAGAAGCAGAAAGGTTACTTGAGCGTGCAGAAGACAGCGACTCCATCGTAGCGCAACTAGAGTACCGCGCACAGGCTGCCAGCCTGTTTATCGAAGCCGATAAAGTTGATCTGGCCAAACAACAGCTGGATACGATGAAACAGGTTGCTGCTGCCATTACTGTTGAATCAACCAGCGATGTCAGGGCACAATCAGCACAGGCATTGATATCGCTTGTTTCTGCAGAAATAGCCATTGCTGAAAAAAATGTGGTGCTGGCAAATCAAATCATCGCTGAAATAAAGCCGGTAACACGCGAACAGCAAATAAAATTTTATGCGCTAAAAGCAGACCTTGATTATTTATCGGGAAAATACATGCTTGCGGTTGATCGTCGCGTGCAACTCGACACTTACATTGTTGAGGCAAAGGAAAAAAACCAAAACTATAGAAAAATCTGGGCAGCATTATCAAACTTACCGAGCCCACAGCTGAACAGCCAGCATAGCGACAACCCGACTATTAAAGGTTGGCTGGATCTGGCAAAAGTCATGCGCTCAGGCCAGCAAAACATCGGTATGATTGAAAATGCTCTACTAGACTGGGGCACACGTTATCCGTTGCATCCAGTCGGCGATACTTTTTTAAGTGAACTAATCAATAACTATCAATTTGAAGTTTCTGAAAAGAAACAGATCGCCGTGTTATTGCCCATGCATGGTGATTTATCAGAAATAACGGATACCATAAAAAACGGTTTGTTAAGCGCCTATTACAATGACTCAAACTCCCTGACAAAACCGGTCATCAAATTTTACGATAGCAGCAATAAGAAACTGACCTTCCAGCAGCTATACAGACAGGCCATTGATGATGGTGCAAGCAATATAATCGGCCCGCTGGATAAAATCATTATTGACCAGCTAACGCAGCAAAAAGAACTTGATATTGCGGTACTGACGTTGAATTATTCGGAAAATAGCCTTAACCACACCGAAAATCTATTTCAGTTTGGATTATCGCCAATAGATGAAGCACAGCAGGTAGCCGAACTTGCAATTAGACAAAATAAATTGAGGGCTGCAGTATTTTACCCGGACAGTGAATGGGGAAATCGCTTAAATAAAGCATTCACCGAGCACTATGAGTTTTTAGGCGGAAAAGTGTTAACCGTAACAAACTATGCGACAAATACCAACGATTATAAGCGTCCAATCAGAGCACTGTTTAATCTTGACCATAGCGCTATCCGCCGCAAAAAAGTAGAAAACATCATTAGCCAAAAAACACAGAACGAGCCCTACCGCCGGCAGGATATTGATATGATATTCCTTGCCGCCACCCACCATTCTGCGCGCGGCATCATGCCTGCTTTTAAATTCAGCCATGCCGGCGACCTGCCGGTGTATTCAACATCACATGTTTATACTGGAAAGGTAAACCGTGAACTGGATCGCGACCTGAATGGGCTGGTGTTTTGTGATTTACCCTGGGTACTGCAAAACAATTCGCCTTTAGCTAAAGTATTTACAGAAAACTGGCCACAACAGAAACAGCTTACCCGTTTATTCGCCCTCGGTATTGATGCTTATCATTTAGTTTACAACCTGGATTACCTGAAAAACAAACAGTATGCCTTTTATGATGGTCAAACAGGAAATATACAGTTAGATGACAATAATCGCATTACGCGTAAACTGCTCTGGGCTAAATTTAAAAATGGTAAAGCCGTATATTTCGAACCAGACTTACATGCACTTTCAACGCAGACACAGAAAAGTGCACTAGCTAATTACCAGGGCAACTCTGATTAAGCATCATAAATTCTGGCGATCAAAACAAACGAATGAAAGCAGCACATTTAAAACAGGGAGAAGATGCTGAAGCAGCCTGCAGCCGTTACCTCAAATCGCAGGGTTTAAAACTGGTCAGTAAAAATTTTAGCTGTCGCCTTGGTGAAATAGATATCATCATGCTTGATAACAAAGTTCTGGTATTTGTTGAAGTTCGTTTTCGTAAAAATAATAACTTCGGTGGTGCGCTAGAAAGTATTACACCTGCCAAGCAACAAAAACTACGAAGAACAGCCGAGTTATACCTGCAACAAAACAGTCAATACGAAAACGCAAGATTTGATGTTGTCTCCATGTCAAAAAACACGCAAACTGGACCAGGCAGGCAGCAATATACATTTGACTGGATATGCAATGCTTTTTAAAACCGGTTTTAAGTTGCAGGTTTTAAGAAATAAGTAATAAACTCATCAACTTATAACACGTAACTGTTTTTCATATTTCTATGGATTTAATTTCGCGAATTAATAAAAATTTTCAGGACAGCATCAGCACTAAACAACTGGCGGCTGAAATACTTGCAGAACCAATCAAGCGCAGCGCAAAAATCATTACCCAATGTTTTTTAAATGGTGGCAAGGTATTATCCTGCGGTAATGGCGGTTCAGCCGGTGATGCCCAGCACTTCTCATCTGAGATGCTGAACCGTTATGAGATGGAACGCCCTGGTCTGCCTGCCGTTGCATTAACCACGGATAGCTCTACCGTAACATCCATTGCTAACGACTATAACTACAATCAGGTTTTTTCAAAACAGGTTACCGCATTAGGTCATGCTGGTGATGTACTACTGGCCATCAGCACCAGTGGAAACTCCGAAAACGTAAACCTGGCCATCGATGCTGCACATGATCGTGAGATGACAGTCATTGCCTTAGACGGGAAATCAGGCGGTGAAATGGTGGGTCGGTTGTCGTTAAGTGATATTGAAATACGTGTACCTTCTGAATCAACAGCCCGTATTCAGGAAGTGCACTTACTGGTGATTCACTGTATTTGCGACCTTATTGATCATCAACTTCTTGGCGGGTAAAGATAGTTGTAAGTTGTAAGTTGTAAGTTGGAAGTAATTTTAAAAGTATTACTGCGACATTAAAAACAGTTTTTCACTTATAACTTTAAACTTATAACTTTTTTATTTCACGACCCGCAATCCCGGCCGCCTGGGTTTATCTGGAGCGGGATCTGGATCATCATCATTATCAGGTGATGAAGTTGCGCCATCATCTTCAGAGAACATCATGCCCTGACCGTTTTCCTTTGCATAAACAGCTAACACTGCTTCGACTGGAATATGCAGCCCCATCGGTTGTCCTGAAAAGCGCGCGCTAAATGTTATTTCAGTATCACCTAAAACCAGACCATTGATTGCCATAGGGGCAATATTGAGAATAATTTTGCCGTTTTGGATATGCTGCGTAGGCACCCGCACACCATCCACTGAAACATCAACCAGTAAATGCGGCGTTTTGCCATTATCAGCAATCCACTGATACATGGCACGAATAAGATAGGGGCGACTTGAGGTCATCTGCATAAAAAATAGTTGTAAGTTACAAGTTACAGTGAAAAACAGGTTGCTTAAACTTCTACTTATAGCTTAAACCTAAATAAATCAGTTGAACCTACTGCGAACGACCAATGCATTGAATCTACAAGACTTTCTCGAACATTTTGAACTCACCGTATGGGTGATACGCTTTCGCTCAAAATAACCGATAAAGTATCATATATTCTACACCTTGATCGCTCTCGCTACGATTCAACTGATTTATTTAGGTTAAAACTAGTGCTTACAAGCGTAACTCGCGCTCCGCTTCTGTCAGACTTAACACAAAACCTTCTCGATCAAACAAACGGTCAGCATATGAGTTAACAGCACTAGCCTCTTTGGGTAGCTCAATACCATAATGGCGTAAACGCCAGAGTATAGGGGCTACGCTGGCATCAACCAGACTAAAGTCTTCGCTAAGGAAAAACGGCATAACATTAAATATTTCGGCAACCGAAGTTATACTTTCAGTAAGATCTTTTTTGGCTTTTGCGACGGCTTTTTCGCCTTTGGTTTCAATGATATCAACCAGCGGATACCAGTCATGCTCCACCTGAAAGAGTGCCAGACGTGTTTGCGCACGTGCCACAGGACCAACTGGCATTAACGGAGGATGTGGGAAACGCTCTTCCAGGTATTCCATAATAACGCGTGGGTTATATAACACCAGCTCACGATCGACCAATGTAGGTACACTACCGTACGGATTCAGATCAATCAGATCCTCAGGTAATTTTTTAGGATCAACCAAAGTCACTTCGTGGACAATATCTTTTTCGTTTAAAACGATACGGGTACGGTGACATTCAATTGATAATGCCGTGGTATATAAATTCATAGGTTTTCCAATCGGAGAGAAGCTATTTAATAAAATTACTTCAAGAAATTATTTGTCAACACCGGATGGACACTCGGCACACCGCTTCGCTGCTCGTCGACACTGCTCCTGCGTTGCCCTACTACCGTACGTCCTGTACATATGCATTGCCCTAATACCTGCCATCCATGGCAGTAACTGTAATAACGTGACCAGTGTCGGCAAAAATATATTAGTGTACGTCTTTCCAGTATTCTTTCTTCAGTGCATAAGCAAAACCAAATAGGACGACCAGAAACAACAGTACTTTCCAGCCCATACTGCGACGTTCGACCTGCACCGGCTCTGCGAGATAAACCATGAAGTTGGTCAGATCAGCAATAAACATATCATATTCAACATGGCTTAATGTGCCCGCCTGAATCTGTTCCATGCCGTCAAATTCCTCAACTTCAACATCACCATGCACTACTGTTTTATATTTAGCTTCCTGCAAACCTTGCAGAGACCATAATACGTGTGGCATACCAACATCAGCGAACAAAGTATTGTTGAAACCTGTTGGACGATAGGGATCAACATAAAAACTACGCAGGTAGGTATAGACCCAGTCAGCACCACGTGCGCGTGCAGTCAGTGATAAATCAGGAATCGCTGTACCAAACGCATTTTTTGCGTAATCTTCAGTCATTGATACTTTCATCAAATCACCGATTTTGGTTGGCTCACCTTTTTTACCGCGGGTATGAATCATCATCTCACGTACTTCCTGCTCTTCCATATCCAGGTCTTTGGCGATACGATTAAAACGCATAAACGAAGCGGCGTGACAGCTATAACAATAATCAGCAAAAGCTTTTGCACCACGACGCAGTGACTCTTTATCGTTTATATCAATCGGCGCCTTGTACAGGTGCGCACCACTTGATGCTGTTGCCAGCATTGGCATCAACATAACGACAGCTAAAAATAAAGTTACTATTGTTTTCATGATGTCACCCTATCCGGAACAGGCTTGGTACTTTCATTTTTAGATGTGACAAACAACACAACAAAGAAAGCAAAGTATAAGAATGAGAACAGACGAGACATAAAGGTAATTGTCTCAGTTACTGGCTGCATAGCTAACCAGCCCAGTACAACAAAACTGACACAAAATACAATCAGGTTAGCTTTAAAGATAACTGAGCGATAACGAATAGATTTTACTTTGCAGCGGTCTATCCATGGCAGGAAGAACAGCAAGGCTATCGCAGCAAACATCGCACCAACACCCATTAATTTATCAGGTACAGCACGTAAGATCGCGTAGAAAGGCGTGAAATACCAAACCGGTGCGATATGCTCAGGTGTTTTCAGCGGGTCAGAAGCAATAAAGTTTGCATGCTCCAGCATGTAACCACCACCATCAGGGAAGTAGAACAGAACAACACTGAAGAAGAACAGGAATACCACTACACCGACGATATCTTTTACAGAGTAGTAAGGATGGAAAGGAATGCCATCTAATGGAATACCATTGGCATCTTTGTTTTTCTTGATCTCAACACCATCAGGATTATTTGAACCCACTTCATGCAATGCAAGAATATGTGCAATAACCAGGAATACCAGAACAAACGGCAAAGCAATCACGTGAAGCGCGAAGAAACGATTCAAAGTTGCATCACCAATAACGAAATCACCACGTATCCACAGTGTCAGGTCATCACCGATAACAGGAATCGCACTAAACAGTGAAATAATTACCTGTGCACCCCAGTAAGACATCTGGCCCCATGGTAATAAATAACCCATGAAAGCTTCAGCCATCAGCGCCAGGTAGATAAACATACCAAACAGCCATATAAGTTCACGCGGTTTTTTGTATGAACCGTACATCAAACCACGTAACATGTGCAGATAAACCACAACAAAGAACGCAGTCGCACCGGTTGAGTGAATATAACGAATCAACCAGCCATAAGGCACATCACGCATGATGTACTCAACAGAAGCAAACGCCAGTGGCGCCGTCGGGTTTGTAATGCATGGTCAGGAAAATACCTGAAATAATCTGGATCACCAACACCATCAGTGCCAGTGAACCAAAGAAATACCAGAAATTGAAATTTTTTGGTGCGTAATATTGAGCTAGATGCTCATTCCACATTTTTGTCGCTGGAAAACGCTCATCTATCCAAGCCATTAAGTTACCCATTATGCTGCCTCCTCATCTTCACCAACAAGAATAACGTTGTCACTTACATATTTATGCGGTGGTACCACCAGATTAGTCGGTGCAGGCACACCCTGGTAAACACGACCGGCAAGGTCAAATTTTGAACTATGGCACGGACAGAAGAAGCCACCTAACCAGTCCGCACCCAAATCAGCAGCTGCGATATCCGGACGGAATGTTGGCGAACAGCCGAGATGCGTACAAATACCCACTAAAACCGATACTTCAGGTTTAATTGAACGATTGGCGTTTTGTGCATAAGCAGGCTGCTGATTCACATTTTCTGAAGCCGGGTCACGAAGCGTATCATCCAGCTTGGTCAGGTCAGCAAGCGTCTTTGTCAGAGCGCTTAACAATCCATACCGGCTTGCTTTGCCACTCAACGATCAGCAAACGCCCTACTTCGAGCTTACTGATATCAACTTCTACGGGCGCACCCGCATTTTTCGCTCTTTCACTAGGCATCCAGGAGGATAAAAAGGGAACGGCTACAAAACCGGCACCTACTGCAGCCACCACCGAAGTGGAGGCAACCAGAAAGCGGCGTCGTTTTGTATCTACTACATTATCAGTAGACATATTGGATATCTCCAAATATTAAATAAAAAATACTAGTCGAAAAAATTAAATAATCGCGATTCAATTTTTCCTGAAATTCTGCCAACCTCTATGCGCTAATTACTGCTCATTAATCATGTTTTACCTAAATCCACAGGTAAAACAGGGGCGCACCGGTTGCAAAGCGCGCATAGAATAGCGTAAATTAGCATTTTAGCCAAGTTTAATATAACAATTTTAATAAAAACAACGAGATAAAAAAACTCATGCCGAAGCAAAACCAGTCTTTTGTGTATTATTTCGCCTGGCTAATCATTGGCGTATTTTTCGGACTAAGTATTCTGTTGTTTCGAGGCGATATCAGCGTTGCCATTAATCAACACAGCAAACCCGCTGACAGGCAAACAGATAACCAGCCCAGTCTTGTCAATTCCAGCCAAAACAAACATAGCGGATTTGCAGAAGCGGTGATGAAAGCAGCGCCTGCCGTGGTCAGCATACAAACGATTATCTGGTCTGAAACTAGTACAGAAGAGCGAGCCAATGGGAAAATCACACCACAATTTCTGGGCAAAAATTCACCCCATGCCCCCAAACGCAAAGCTGAAACCGGTGCCGGCTCAGGCGTAATCATTAACGAAAACGGTTATATCCTGACAAACTACCATGTTATTTCGCAACGAGATGAAATACGCATCAGACTAAGTGATGGCAAAGTCGAAAAAGCTGAACTCATCGGTTCCGATCCGGATACCGACCTTGCCGTTCTAAAGATAGACCTTAAAAATCTGCCGACACTTAACATTGCCGATATCAGCCAGATCAAGGTGGGTGATATTGTACTCGCCATTGGCGACCCATTTGCTATAGGCCAGACTGTGACGCAGGGCATAATCAGCGCCACGGGCAGAACCCGCGTTTCACAAAATACCTATGAGAACTTTATTCAGACCGATGCTGCCATTAATCCGGGGAACTCAGGTGGCGCATTAATTAATACCAACGGTGAAATTGTTGGCATCAATTCGAACATTTTTTCCAGCACAGGAAATTTTCAGGGAATCAGTTTTGCCATTCCTATCGATTTAGCGCAGCAAGTGGCGCAGCAAATAATTCAAAACGGGTATGTAGTAAGAGGCTGGCTTGGTGTTGAAGGACAGGAATTAACCTCACAAGTTTTACGCACCGTAGAGCTTGATTCGATGCACGGCATTTTAATAACTGATGTGGATAAAAATGGCCCTGGTGATATTGCCGGATTAAAACGCGGAGATATTATCACCCGAATCAACCGGCAGGACATCCTCAGCACCAATGATATTGTAAACATGATCGCAGATGGCAACCCGGGAGATGACTTTTTGATTGAGGGTATAAGACAGCGCCAAAGTTTTATAACAAAAGCAACGCTGGGACAGCGGCCACTTATGAGTCGTTAGTTGGCAGTTGGCAGTTGGCCAGTAATTTTAAAAAATCACCTGCACTTTTCAAAAGTTTTTTCTGATAACTGCCTACTGCAAACTGATAACTAACGCTTTTATAAAAGCCAGGTTTTCATCAGCTGTTCCTACCGTCACCCGCAAACAATTTTTAAGCAAGCCATCGTTAGCCTTCATGTCTTTTATCAGCACACCCGATTGTTTTATACTTTCAAAAACATCGTTCGCGCTGCTATTTTTAGTATTATTTTCATCGTTATTTAACACTCGAAACAATATAAAATTTGCCTGACTTGGAAACACCTGCAGCGATGGCATGGCATTCATTTTCGCTAACAAACCTTCTCGTTCATTACGAATTGTCTTTGCCTGTTGATCTAAAACAGCTATATTATCTAACACAAACTCAACTGATATTTGCGTTAAAACATTAATATTGTATGGCAATCGGATTTTATCAATCTCATTTATGATATCAGGATGACCACACAACAAACCTAAACGCAAACCCGCTAAACCCATTTTTGAAACTGTTCGCATCACCAGTAAATTATCGAACTCAAGCAAACGATTCATAAAACTGGTTTGCGCAAACGGGTGGTAGGCTTCATCCAGCACCACCATACCCGGCGCTATTGAAATTATTTCTTCAATATCGCTTTCCTGATAACAATTTGCGGAAGGGTTATTTGGATAAGCAATAAAAATAATTGCCGGTTTATTTTGTTTTATTGCCAGACGAATACTTTCCATATCAAGAGAAAAATCTTCCGTCAGTGAAACACCGATATAATTAATGCCGACAACGTCTGCAATCATTTTGTACATCACAAAACCAGGATCAAAAGACATCAAACAAACGTTCCGTTTTTATTATCACAGCCTGCCACCGCCATTGCCAGCATTTGTATTAATTCATCCGAACCATTGCCCAGCACGATGGCCTTATCTTCAGGCACCTGCATCACCTGCCTCAACTTTTCACGCAAAAAACGGGCTGACGGATCCGGATAACGGTTGAGATCCGCTTCGCTCAATTTAATCTGTAGTTTAGTTTTCAAGTCCTCAGGTAACGAGTAAGGATTTTCCATCGCATCCAGCTTGATTAAGCCACTGGCATCAGCCACGTGGTAAGCCTGTATCTCTTTAATAACAGGACGAATGACCTGAAGGCAGTTTTCTAATGATGAAGCCATAATATCGTGTAAATAAGTGTTGCTTATAAATGTTGGCAAAAAAAGTAATATATGATGGTAACAAAGCTAGAAAAAAAGCACATTAAAATATTTTTCTATTTTGGCTTGAAATTAAAAAAACAAACTACAAATTATTTTATAACAGTGAACAAATACCTTTACCTTTAGGAGGTCATATATCATGAGCTTAATACGTTATAACAATCCCTGGAGTTTATTAAATACATTACAGCGCGAGCTGTACGACCCTGAGTACAATCGTCTGAATGACGATGATGCCTCTGCGGCAACGGCTAACTGGGCACCTTCGGTTGATATACGTGAAAACGAAAAAGCTTTTACTTTACTGGCTGATATACCAGGCGTAAATCCAAAAGATATTGATATATCTATGGAAAAAGGTGTGCTGACCATAAAAGGTGAACGCCAGTCTGAAAATATTGAAGAGAAAGAAAACTATCGCCGCATAGAACGTCAAAGCGGTCAGTTTTATCGCCGTTTCACACTGCCTGACACTGCTGATGCCGATAATATCGAAGCCAAATCCGAGCACGGTGTTTTAACAATCACCATACCGAAACAGGAAGTGGCCGTTTCACGAAGAATTGAAGTGAAACACTAATAAACTTCATCCACAGATGAACGCGGATAAACACAGATAGAGCTTTTGGCTTTTTAGTTTCTAATCTTTTATCTACGTTAATCTGTGTTCATCTGTGGATAAAACTTCTTTTATTTTTTTATACGATATTCAGCTGAACGTGCATGCGCGGTTAAACCTTCACCATGAGCAAGTGTCGAGGCAGTTTTACCCAGTGTTGAAGCACCCTTCGCAGAACAGCCAATTAAACTGCTACGCTTTTGAAAATCATAAACACCCAATGGCGATGAGAAACGTGCGGTACCTGAAGTCGGTAATACATGATTTGGGCCAGCACAATAATCCCCTAACGCTTCTGCAGTATAGCGCCCCATAAAAATAGCACCTGCATGACGAATTTTTTGCGCCCACTGCTCGGCGTTATCAACAGAGAGCTCTAGATGTTCCGGCGCAATATGATTTGCCACTTCAATTGCCTGCTCTAGATCTGCCACTGAAATAAGCACAGCTCGATTTTCCAGAGAGGTTTTAATAATGTCTTTTCTTGGCATCTCTGCTAGCAGAGACTCGATGCTTTGTTTTACCTGTTCAATAAATTCTGCATCCGGAGAGACTAAAATAGACTGCGCTTCTTCATCATGTTCTGCCTGAGAAAACAGATCCATGGCGATCCAGTCAGGATTGGTTTTACCATCGCATACCACCAGAATTTCTGAAGGCCCTGCAATCATATCAATGCCAACCACGCCAAACACCATACGTTTTGCCGTTGCCACAAAAGAATTACCGGGGCCGGTAATTTTATCAACCTTTGGAATAGTCTCAGTGCCATAAGCCAGGGCTGCTATAGCCTGTGCACCACCGATAGTAAATACGCGATCAACACCCGCCACGGCTGCAGCGGCCAGTACCAGCTCATTAATCTCAGCATCGGGTGTTGGCACCACCATAATTAACTCGGCAACACCGGCAACTTTTGCAGGTATAGCATTCATCAATACTGAAGAAGGATACGCCGCCTTGCCGCCTGGCACATACAAACCCACGCGATCCATTGCATTTACACTCTGCCCTAACACGGTGCCATCGGCCTCGGTATATGACCATGATTCCAGCTTTTGATGTTCCGCATATTGGCGTATACGCCTGGCGGCAGTTTCTAATGCTTCTCGTTTGCCTGATTCAAGCGAGACTAAGGCTTGCTGTAATTGTATTTTATCCAGTTCAAATTGACTGGCGTCGGTTAAGCTCATGCGATCGAACTTATTGGTGTACTCTATGACCGCAGCATTACCTCGCTCTTTCACTTGCGTTAATATGTCCGCCACAATTTTAGCGATCTCACCATCTATGCCAGCTTCCCATGCAAGCAGTCTATCGAGTTGCTGATAAAAGCCAGCGTCTGCATAATTTAAAGATGTTATGTTTAACATTGTTTGCTAACTCAAAAAAGGAAATTTACCTGTACGCTGAATCGTGGAATAGTAACCGCAACGATTTGATCAGCGCGCACTTAAAAGGCCTTGAAAATATTTTTATAAGCATCAGCTTAAACGCTTTTCGGCTAAATGATTTTGAATACTTTCACAGCCTGTTATGCAACTGCAGCGCTAATCTGCTCGATAATGGCACTGATTTTTTCATGTTTCATTTTCATTGATGCTTTATTTACCACCAGACGTGAGCTGATATCGGCAATATGATCTATCGGTTTCAAACCATTTGCTTTTAAGGTATTACCGGTATCCACCACGTCCACGATTAAATCAGACAATCCTACAACAGGTCCTAGTTCCATTGAGCCATAAAGCTTAATAAGTTCAATCTGTTCACCGCGTGATTCAAAATAAGACTTGGCGACATTGGTGAATTTTGTGGCAACACGCAATCGACCACTGAGACGAGGTTTAGGGTCAACCAGACCAGCGGTCATTAATTTACATTTGGCAATTTTCAAATCCAGCGGCTCATACAGGCCTTCACCACCATGTTCAAAAAGAACGTCTTTACCGGCAACACCTAAATCAGCCGCGCCAAATTGCACGTAAGTGGGGACATCGGTGGCGCGGATAATCAGTAGTTTCACATCATCGTGATTGGTATCAAGTATCAGTTTACGGCTTATTTCCGGATCATCAACAGGCACGATGTCGGCTGCTGCTAACAAGGGGAGCGTTTCTTTGTAGATTCTGCCTTTTGAAAGAGCTATGGTAATCATTGCTGTTACTCGTGTACCCGGTGAATGAGAGCACCAAGTAGTGCTAATTTTTCTTCAATATTTTCATAACCACGATCAATGTGATAGATGCGCTGTACTTCAGTCTCACCGCTGGCGACCAGGCCGGCTATGATCAGACTGGCAGAAGCACGTAAATCGGTGGCCATTACGGGTGCCGAAGTCAGTTTGTCGGTGCCACGAATGATGGCGGTATTACCTTCAATTTCAATATCCGCACCCATTCGTTTTAATTCCTGTACATGCATAAAGCGGTTTTCAAACACTGTTTCAACGACGGTGGCGGTGCCTTCTGCAATGGTGTTTAAGGCGACAAATTGTGCCTGCATGTCTGTCGGAAAAGCAGGATAAGGTGCAGTACGAACATTCACTGCTTTCGGTCGCCGGCCCTCCATATCCAGTGAAATCCAGTTTTCTCCCACTTCAATTTTTGCACCTGCTTCGCGCAATTTTTCTACTACTGCATCCAGTAGATGAGGTGCGGTATCTTTCACCTTGATACTGCCACCGGTAATGGCAGCTGCAACCAGATAAGTACCGGTTTCAATCCGGTCTGGCAATACGCGATAACGTGTACCGTGGAGTTTTTCGACACCTTCAATCACAATAGTGTCTGTACCCGCACCGGATATTTTACCGCCCATGGCAATAATAAAGTTAGCCAGATCAACCACTTCAGGTTCGCGCGCCGCATTTTCAAGTATGGTCGTGCCGTCAGCCAGTGCAGCAGCCATCATCAGATTTTCTGTGCCCGTCACTGTCACTATATCCATCACCAGGCGGGCACCTTTTAAACGTTTTGCTTTGGCGTGAATGTATCCGTTGCTGACATCAATTTCAGCTCCCATATCCTGCAAACCTTTAATATGCAGATCCACTGGACGAGAACCGATAGCACAGCCACCCGGCAGAGACACTTCCGCTTCGCCAAAACGTGCTAACAACGGTCCCAGTACCAGAATCGAAGAACGCATGGTTTTTACCAGGTGGTACGGCGCAGTATAATTTTTGATGGTGGAACTATCAACTTCGACGCTTAGTTTCTCATCAATTGAAACCATCACACCCATACAGCCAAGTAACTCGACCGTGGTGGTTACGTCATGCAAATGCGGCACATTTTCAATCGTTGCCGGACCATCAGCCAACAGGGTTGCAGCCAGTATCGGCAACACTGCATTTTTAGCACCCGAAATTCTAATTTCGCCTTTTAGCCTGACGCCACCATTGATCATTAATTTATTCATTTAAACAAAGTCTCTTATCTCGTCATCAACGCCGTACGCTTTTGCAATAGTTAACAGGGTTACAGGCCAGTTTATGAAATGTAATTCGATGTTATGGTTACCTGCCAGCCTGACCATTTCCAGCATCATCGCCAGTCCGGCACTATTACAAACCGTTATTTTCGACAAATCAATGGTAATACCGGTTTCCTTGTTGGCATTAGAATTAGTATTGGCGGGGGCTGATTTTTTATATGATTTAAAAAAAGCAGAGACTTGCTGCATTAAACCAGGCACGGTTGAAAAATCAACCGTGCCTGAAATGAGATACTTCTGCTGACTTTGCTGAGTAAATTCAGCCTGATTTAATTGCACTTTATAACCATTTAATCGCCTGATGCTAGCCCGGATATTTCATAGGAATGCAGTAGTTGGGGCGATGTTTTTTTTAAAATCGGCAGTGAGTCAGGTCGATGTGATGCTCCTGCAAAATCGACACTTCCGCCATCCGTGGCGGTCGTTTGTTCGATTCGCCGATAAAATCGTAGGAACGATTTTACATGAGCGAAGCGAGCCCCTAGGGTGCAGGGCAGGATGCCCGTAATTAAAGCATAGCCGAGCGTTATTTGGTACATAGTGTACTTTTCTAATATACCTGTATTTTTTATTATAATCATAGTGTTAAGTGAAATTAGCAGTGTTCCTATGAAATATCCGGGCTAGGCACCAACTTTAGTGCTTAACGTATTATTTTTATCTTTCAGGTATTTTAACAGACCATCAATACCACTTTTACGTACTTCCTGGGTAAAAGTGCCTCGATAACTGGTAACCAGGCTAATACCATCAATTTTTATATCATATACTTTCCAGGCATTATTTTTAATACGCATACGGTAAGCCATCGGGATAGAAGGCCCGCCGGGTTGTATCACTTCTGCTTTAACTGATGCCTTATATGCATCCGCTTCCAGTTTTAACGGGAAATATTTAATTTGCTGATCCTGAAATTCAATTAATGATTTACTGTAGGTTCTTATCAGTAAACTTCTGAACTCATCGACGAAATCCAGCTTTTGCTGATTTGTTGCGTTTCGCCAGTTTTTCCCCATGGCCAATTTTGCCATGGTGACATCATCCAGATGCGGTAATATATAATCATCGATGATTTTATAAACGCGCTCAGGTTCCTTCTGTAGCAGTTCGCGATCATCACGTAAGATTTTTATCACCTGGGTTGAGGTTCTTTCCAGCAAAACCACCGGTGATTCAATGGCTGCTGCCGCAGGTTCAGCCAGAGTCGGTTGCGACCATGCGGCCGTAATAACAGTTAATACCGCCACTGAAAATGCCGTAAACGACCGACATAGACGTTGGAAGGGAAAATGCATATATCCATGGATAGACGGTAGCAGGGCAATGCATATTTCCATGGACGAACGGTAGTAGGACAACGCATATGTCCATGGACGAACGGTAGTAGGACAACGCATCGTTACATGGATGTAACTTGTAGGGCAACGCAGGAGCGGTTGCCGAGGAGCAGTTGTCGAGGAGCAGTTGTCGAGGTGCTACTGCCGAAGGGGCAATTTTCAGCTATGTTGTTTAATTTTTTCATGGTATTTTTATTTCTCCTCTGCTTCATCACCAGACTTGCTGTACAGGAACTGACCGATGATTTGTTCTAACACCAGTGCTGACTGGGTTAAATCGATAACATCACCGGCTTTCAAATATTCTTCCTCAGCACCGGGTTCTAATCCGACAAACTGCTCACCCAACAAACCCGATGTTAAGATACTTGCCGCAGTATCAACGGGAAATTTATTATATTGCTCATCAATTGCCATGCTTACAATCGCTTCATAAGCATCACTATTATATTGAATATCCGTAACACGCCCAATTCTAACACCACCCGCTGAAACCGGTGAACGCACCTTTAGACCACCAATATTGTCAAAACGTGCCATTAATTCGTAATTTTCACCTGCACCGTAACTGCTCATATTACTCACACTCATGGCCAGCATAAAAAAGGCAGCAATGGCGGCAGCAACAAACAGGCCTACCAGAATTTCAATTTTACGAGATGTCATTTTTTCCTCTCAACTTCATAATTTATTTTGAAAACATCAAAGCGGTTAATACAAAGTCTAAAAACAGTATTGCCAGTGAACTGTGCACCACCGTTCGCGTAGTCGCCTGGCCTAAACCTTCCGACGTAGGTATGCAGTCATAACCTTCAAACACCGCTATCCAGGTTGCAACAACACCAAACACAACACTCTTAATGAGTCCATTATATATATCCTCGTATAAATCGACTTTATTCTGCGCTTGAGACCAGTAGGCACCAGAATCCAGTCCTAGCAATTCAACTGCCACAATATAACCGCCAAGTATACCCACAGCGCTAAAAATGGTAGCCAGCAATGGCATTGAGATTACACCAGCCAAAAATCGTGGCGCCACAACACGCTGCATCGGATTAACCGCCATCATTTCCATTCCTGATAACTGCTCGGTTGCCTTCATCAAACCAATTTCAGCTGTTAATGCAGAACCTGCTCGACCTGCAAATAACAGTGCGGTTACAACCGGCCCAAGTTCTCGCAATAATGATAGTGCAACCATTACACCCACAGAATCTTCTGCACCGAAATCAACCAGTGCATAATATGACTGTAATGACATCACCATACCAACGAATAAACCGGCGACAACAATAATAATAAATGTTTGCACACCAACAGAATACAACTGTTTGATCAGTAATCGAGGGCGTACAAACAAGCTGGCACAACTTGCGATTACTACAAGCAAAAACAGGCTACCGCCCCCCAGCCGTGCAAAGCTGTGGATCGTTGCCGCCCCCAGATGCTGAATTTTATCCAGTGTGCCGTTAAACAATCTCAACTCCTTTGGTACAAATCATCGAGCAACGGTTTTGCCGGATAATGAAAATGCACCGGACCATCAGCATCACCATGGACAAATTGGTGCGTCCATGCAGACTGACTGTTTAGCAGACTTTTCGGCGAACCACTTTCAATCAGTTTGCCCGCCGAAATAAGATGCACCTGATTTGATATAGAAAAGGTCTCTTGCACATCATGCGACACAACGACGCTACAAACCTTTAATGCGCTATTTAATTCGCTAATCAATGAAACAATCACAGCCAGTGATATTGGGTCCTGACCAGTAAACGGCTCATCGTACATAATCATCATCGGATCCAGAGCAATGGCTCTTGCCAACGCCACACGTCTGGCCATGCCACCAGATAATTCTGCAGGCATAAAATCAGCTGCGCCGCGCAAACCCACAGCATTTAACTTGAGTAACACCAGATACCGAATCATCGCCTCATTTAATTTAGTGTGTTCGCGCAACGGGTAAGCCACATTCTCAAAGACTGACAAGTCTGTCAGCAGCGCGCCACTTTGAAACAACATACCCATGCGTTTGCGTAATTCAAATAATTTACCGGTAGATAATTGGTGTACATTTAAACCATCAACTTCAATGCTGCCCTGATCCGGTGTTAATTGACCGCCAATCAATTTTAGTAAAGTGGTTTTGCCGGTACCACTGGGTCCCATTATTGCGGTAATGCCCTGACGTGGTATATCCAGTGACAGGCCATCAAAAATCTTTCGATGGCCTCGGCTGAAGTGTAAATCTCTTATTTTGACCAGAATGTCGCTCACCAGAATATCGCTCTATAGTCTCAATCGCCAACTGCGTTTATTATAATTTTCGGGAATTGTAACATTGTCGCCGACATCATTATCAAATCTTTCATATCGTTTAACCATCAATGCTCGAATATGATGCATTTAATGCTCTTTTGTTCAATAGAAAGTATGGTCCAAACCGGATATTTCATTGCTGCAATACAACAATCGCCAGTCTTCAGCCCCGTTTACTGGCAAGTCTTCAGCTTAACCAAAGTTTGTGACGCCAGCCGTAATCGCCGGATTGATGGTTTTTTCAAAGAAAATACCTATTTATTTTTATACTGAATTGTTGGCGAATTTGACCACATAGCGTATTCTTCGCCTCTACGAAATATCCAAACACACAAACAACACATAACAAATACAAAATGTTAGTCAATTATTTCGCCATTCTTGCTGGTTTTATATTGCTCATCTGGAGCGCCGACAGATTTATTATAGGTGCTGCTGCAACAGCCCGTAATTTTGACGTTCCACCACTGATTATTGGCCTCACTATTGTCGGTTTCGGCACCTCGGCACCAGAAATGATGGTCGCGGGTTTCGCCGCTTATAACGGCAGCCCGGCCCTGGCCATAGGTAATGCGCTGGGCTCGAACATTACCAACATTACCCTGGTTCTGGGCGTCGCCGCACTCATCGTACCGTTAGATGTGCACTCGCGTATAATCAAAAAAGAATTGCCCATTTTGCTACTGGCCACCCTCATGGCATTAGCATTATTACGAGATGGGAGACTAGATCAATTTGATGGTTTTGTACTGCTTAGTTTATTGCTATTACTGATGTGGTGGATTACACGACAAAGCATACGCAATCAATCAGAGGATGCGCTGACCGATGAATATATCGAAGAATTACCCGGTCAAATGTCTACCTCGCATGCCTTATTCTGGCTAATCGCCGGGCTGATTTTATTAACGGTTAGTTCTAAAATCCTGGTATGGGGCGCGGTAAATGTGGCGATAGACTTAGGTATTAGCGAACTGGTCATTGGACTGACTATCATCGCTATTGGTACCAGCCTGCCTGAACTGGCGGCATCCATTAGCGGCGCCCTCAAAAATGAACATGATATTGCGATCGGTAATGTTGTTGGTTCAAACCTGTTTAACACATTAGGCGTTCTGGCAATTCCTGGGCTGATATATCCCGCGCCATTGGCTAAAGGTGTTCTGGAAAGAGATCTCCCGATCGTTCTCGTACTCACCATTTTACTATTTGTTATGGCATATGGCTTTCGAGCTGAAGGTAGAATCAATCGAATAGAGGGTGGTTTGTTATTGAGTGCTTTCATTGTCTATCAAATACTGTTATTTTTTAGCATAAACTAAGGAAACTCAGATTAATTCATGAAATCGGCTCTTACATGCCCAGAATAAGCTTCATTCAGAACTAATTAGAGATTCCTTATGCCACTGGATCCTACGGATCAGCCAGGGTATCTCATAGCAACGCACCATGCGGATTTAATCATATGAATATAATTAAAAAATTATCGACTATTAAAAGGGCGGTTTGCCTTCAACAACGCTATGCCATCAAACAGTAAAACCGATATCCAGCCACATGATTTTCAACGGCTGGGTTTAGCGGTCATCAAAACAGAGCTCGCTGAAATCAAGTCGCTGCTGAGCCGTATTAATGACGATTTTGCCCAGGCCTGTGAATTATTATTAAACTGCAAAGGCCGCATTGTTGTTACCGGCATGGGAAAATCCGGTCATATTGGTGGAAAAATTGCAGCCACACTGGCCAGTACCGGCAGCCCGGCATTTTTTGTGCATCCAGGTGAAGCCAGTCACGGTGACCTTGGCATGATTACCAAAAACGACGTTGTTATTGCTTTATCCAATTCCGGTTATACTGCAGAAATCGCTACCATCATCCCTATTTTGAAACGTTTTGGCGTGCCGTTAATCAGCATGACCGGTGACAAAAATTCCACACTGGCGACCCAGTCCAACATCAACCTGGATGTTAGTGTCAGCAAGGAAGCCTGTCCGCACGACCTTGCACCCACATCAAGCACTACGGTAGCATTAGTCATGGGTGATGCTCTTGCTGTTGCCCTGCTTCAGGTCAGAGGTTTTACTGCTGAAGACTTTGCACTTTCTCATCCTGGCGGCAGCCTGGGCAGACGTTTACTGCTGCACGTTTCAGACATCATGCACACTGAAAGCCGTATTCCAAAAGTGAACGAATCTGCTAGCGTTTCTGAAGCATTACTGGAAATGAGCAAAAAAGGCCTGGGCATGACTGCCATCGTTGATGAGCATGATAAGGTACTGGGCATCTACACCGACGGTGATTTACGCCGCTCACTGGATAAAAATATCAACGTCCATAAAACAGCCATTAGCGACGTCATGACCAAAAACTGCCGCACCACTAGCGCCAGCGAACTGGCTGCAAGCATGGTAAAAATAATGGACGACAAAGGCATTAATGGTTTTTTGGTTACCGATGAAAACAACAAACTAACCGGTGCTTTTAATATGCACGATATTTTGCGTGCGGGCATCATATAGATTCGCTAGTTTTAAGTTGCAGGTTATAAGCTGTAAGTTAAAAACCAAATACTTAAAACCAGAGACTTAAAACTTAAAACTTAAAACTATTTTCATATGCAAGATCTACTAGAAAAAGCAAAAAACATAAAACTGGTCATCTTCGACATCGACGGTGTCATGACCGATGGCAGCCTGTTCTTTGACAACAGTGGCGAGGAATACAAGGCTTTTAATTCACTCGACGGCCATGGTCTACGCATGCTGCAGGAATGTGGCGTTAAAGTCGCGGTAATCACCGGGCGCAAGTCAGAACTGGTTAAACACCGAATGAATGATTTAGGCGTCACCCTGTTATATCAAGGCTACCGTGACAAAACCCCGGCCTTTGCTGCCTTGCGCAAAGAAGTAAATCTCAGCAAGGATCAAATCACTTATGTCGGTGATGATGTGGTTGACCTGCCCATCATGTCGCAACTGGACTTTGCCATTGCCGTACAGAACGCACACCCTTTTGTTAAGCAGCATGCACACTGGATAACTGATCGTAGCGGAGGCCATGGTGCAGTACGTGATGTCTGTGAGTTTATCCTTGAGGCCAAAGGTCTGCTTAATGACAAACTACATTCATACCTGTATTCGAAACAATAATCCATGGGAATCTCTGATTAACCCGGATATTTCATAGGAACGCTGCTTATTTCACTTAACACTATGATTATAATAAAAAATGCAGGTATATTAGAAAAATACACTATGTACCCGATAACGCTCGGCTATGCTTTAATTACGGGCTTCCTGCCCTTTACTCTACGGGCTCGCTTCGCTCATGTAAAATCGTTGCTACGATTTTGTCGGCGTATCGGACAAACGACCGCCACGGATGGCGGAAGTGTCGATTTTACATCGTTACATGGATGTAACTTATTAGGGCAATGCATATGTCCATGGATGGACGGTAGTAGGACAACGCAGGAGCAGTTGTCGAGGAGCTATTGCCGAGGAGCATCACATCGACCTGACTCACTGCCGATTTTAAAAAATATAACCCCATCTACTTCATTCCTATGAAATATCCGGGTTAAGTCATGAAAGGTCTCATTAGTTTCAGTATTTTTATTATTATTGCCGTCATTGTCTGGTGGTCTATCACCGAAGATCTCAGTGGTAGCCATCAGTTACAACAAACCAGTAATATGCCGTATGTCGAAATTTTTATGAATGAGTTTGAACTGACTGCTATGGATGAGAGCGGCGCACCCAATTACACGCTGCACGGCTCACACTTACAGCAATTTAATAACTCCGATGATGCTGAAATCGAACAGCCGGTATTTTATTTATTACAGCAAAATGCACGATGGAAAATCAACGCCGACATCGCCATACTTAATAGTAAAAACAAAACTATTCAGTTAAAACACAATGTGCTTATGCAGCAACAAAACATAGAACCTGCCGTCAGCATTCGCACTCAAAGTTTATTGGTGCATACAAAAACGCAAATTGCGCAAACACAGGCACTGGTTAATGTTACACAGGGGCTGTCCCGAATGAAGTCAAACGGTATGATTTATAATAATATCACCAGCGAACTCGAGCTTTCATCTAATGTGAGCGGGGATTTTTTACCTTATGAATAACTATATTAAACAACATTACATGGACTTACGTGATCCAACCGACCTTTCGAGGACGAACAAAACAAGCCTGCTAACAGCTTTATTATTTTTTTCTTTGCCTGCTATAACCTGGGCAGCCGATAGCGTCGAAAAAATTTATATCAGTGCTGACCACATGCAAATGAACATTAACTCCGGCAAAAGTGTGTATACCGGCAATGTCAAAATTTCCCAGGGGACACTGCTTTTAACAGGCGATAAAGTAACGCTTAAACGCAGTAACGATGAAGTTGAACGCATCACGGTCACCGGCAAACCCGCACGATATAAGCAGAAGAATGAAGCCGGTGAACCCATTGAAGCCCAAAGTGAACATATGCTTTATATCGCCAGCCAGAACCAGCTGACATTGACAATCAATGCCCATTTACAGCAGCCTGATGTCAAACTTAGCAGCCAGAAAATCATTTATGACACACAGAAGAGAATCGTCATTGCGGGTGGTAGCGATAAGACAAAAACCACCGATGGTAAAACAAAACAAACACAACGCGTTAATATCATGCTGACGCCAAAAAAATCACCGGCGGGTAAATAACCACTTCTATGTCGACACTACGCGCCAACAACCTGGTTAAAATCTATAAATCACGCACCGTTGTGGATGATGTCTCATTTGAGGTAAACAGCGGTGAAGTGGTCGGTCTTCTCGGCCCCAACGGTGCCGGCAAAACCACCAGTTTTTACATGGTGGTCGGACTGGTAAAGCCCGACAAAGGCACAATTTATCTGGATGAAACCAACATCACCCGTCTACCGATGCATGCCAGATCACAGCAAGGCCTCGGCTATTTGCCCCAGGAAGCATCGGTATTCAGAAAATTAAGTGTCGAAAACAACATTCTTGCGGTACTGGAAGCCAAAAAACAATTTGATAACTCACAGCGCCAGAAAAAACTGGACGCCTTAATCGATGACCTGCAAATCGATCATATTCGGCACAACATCGGGCAGAGCCTGTCAGGTGGTGAACGCCGCCGTGTTGAAATTGCTCGAGCGCTCGCTTCCCAGCCAGCCTTTGTGCTTCTCGATGAGCCATTTGCCGGTGTCGACCCTATTTCTGTCATAGAAATCCAGAAAATCGTCAAACACTTGACCGACCGCAATATTGGGGTGTTAATTACCGACCATAATGTACGTGAAACACTGGGAATTTGTAGTAGAGCATACATTCTCAGCAGTGGTAAAATAATCGCCCAGGGAAACCCTGATGAAATTCTATCTAACGAAGAAGTGCGAGAAGTCTATCTTGGACGAGATTTTCGACTATAAAGAGAGTTATAGAGAGTTAAGAAATAGAACCTTTCATATAACGGAGAAATAAACGATATTGTTGCCTTAAACACTGCGCCTCACACTTAAGCATCACCCGCATTTCATTGGCAGTGCACGGCAATGTTAAACAGACACTATGTCACATTAAATACGATGAAGCCTTCACTCCAGTTAAAACTTGGTCAACACCTCACAATGACACCTCAGCTACAGCAGGCAATACGCCTGTTGCAGCTATCAACGCTAGAACTGCAAAGCGAGGTACAACAGGCATTAGAAGAAAATCCCATGCTGGAACAGGATGAGGATAACATCGATACCAGCCCCGCTACCGAAAATGATAGTCATGCTTCTGATAAACAAAATACCGCCAGTGAAAACGATAATGACAGCGCAGCAGAAAACGAAGATCCGCATCTTGATATGGAAAACAATCAGGAACTCCCGGACGACCTGGCAATCGACGCTAACTGGGAAGATACCTACGATATTACTACTGCGACAGCTCCAAACCAGTCAAATAATGACTCTAGCAATGATTTCCTGGAAAACCAGAGCATTGAAGGTAACACCCTCAGCGAACACCTGATCTGGCAATTACAAAATTCACAGTTTAGTGATAATGATCTGATCATCGCCATCGCTATTATCGATGCCATCAACGATGACGGCTATCTCACTGAAACCGTTGAACAAATTTTTGATGGTATAAAAGACGAGTTAGACATCGAAATAGATGAAGTTGAAGCCGTACTACATCGAGTACAACGCTTTGACCCGGTTGGTATTGCAGCCCGTAACCTCAGGGAATGTTTATTATTACAACTTGAGCCATTTGACTCGCTCACCCCCGGACTGGCGGACGTTAAAAATATTATTGAACACCACCTGGACTTGCTGGGAGCCCATGATTATGCACGTTTACAGAAAAAAACCCGTCGTGATGAACAGCAGCTTCATGAATTAATCTTATTTATACAGGCACTTAACCCGAAACCCGGCGCTGCCATCTCCAAAAATAACGCACAATATGTAATTCCAGATATCTTTGTACGAAAAGTGAACGGACATTGGCAGGCCAGCCTTAACCCGGAAGCGTCACCCAGGCTAAAAATTAATGCTGTCTACGAAAACCACCTGAAAAATGCAGGACGCGGCAATGATACCAGCTACATGCGCAACAGCCTGCAGGAAGCACGCTGGTTTCTAAAAAGCCTGCAAAGCCGCAGTGATACCTTGCAGCGCGTTGGCGATGCCATTGTCAAACGCCAGCGACTTTTTCTGGATTATGGCGATGAAGGCATGAAACCCATGGTTTTACGCGATATTGCCGAGGAACTGGAAATGCACGAATCCACCATATCACGAGTAACCACCAACAAATACATGCACACACCAAGAGGTGTGTTTGAATTCAAGTTTTTCTTCTCCAGCCATGTGGGTACCGCCGATGGTGGCGAATGCTCTGCTACCGCCATCCGTTCCATGGTGAAAAAGCTGATTGAAAGCGAAAACCCAAAAAAACCGATGAGCGACAACAAAATTTCTTTATTATTAATCAAAGAAGGTATTAATGTTGCACGTCGAACTGTGGCAAAATATAGAGAGTCTATGTTGATACCACCTTCAAACGAGCGCAAGC
Source organism: uncultured Gammaproteobacteria bacterium (assembly GCA_963759005.1). Classification (GTDB taxonomy): domain Bacteria; phylum Pseudomonadota; class Gammaproteobacteria; order SZUA-229; family SZUA-229. Next base: position 31,607 of record CAVWXQ010000040.1, on the reverse strand, counting down.
GCTTAACCTAGGAGTTCAACGAAAAAGACTCCTTTAACAACAGTGGAGAAATGCACATGCAAATAAATCTGACAGGCCATCATATCGAACTTACGGATTCTTTAAGAGATTACGTAAATGAAAAAATGGCACGGCTGGAACGCCACTTCGATAAAGTCAGCAATACCCACGTCATACTCACAGTCGATAAACTTCGCCATAAAGCAGAAGCAACCGTCCATATGAGCGGTAACGATATCTTTGCAGAATGTACTGAAGACGGTATGTACGCTGCAATTGATGGTCTGGTTACTAAACTTGATCGACAGGTGAAAAAATATAAGGAAAAAATAACCAATCATCTGCACAATAAGCACAATAACAACTACAGCCTGGAAGAAGAGACGGAGTAGTTTTTAAACACCATCTACAGTATTCGAGACTGAAGGATACCTCAGACCATCATGTCCATGGAAGGACGGTATTCGGGCAATGCAAGGAGCAGCGAAGCGGTGTGCCGACAAGCGAACAGGCAATAGCAACAACATGAACCTTGATACACTAATCAGCTCGAATGCTGTTATTAACAACCCGGAAATCAAAAGCAAAAAACGTGCATTAGAATTACTTGCAGAACATCTGGCCACCCAGGCTAATCAATCCTCATCAGATAACATTAATGCGCTGAAAATATTCCAGCTACTTACCGATAGAGAAAAACTGGGATCTACCGGTATGGGCCATGGTGTTGCACTACCACATACACGCACCAGCCTGACAGAAAAGGCCATTGGTGCCTTTCTCAAACTCGATAAAGGCATAGATTTTGATAGCCCCGACCAACAACCAACTGATTTAATTTTTGCGCTGATGGTGCCAGAACATTACACCGATGAACATCTTAAAATACTGGCGTATCTGGCATCGCTGTTTAGTGACGAGAACTTTTGCAAGACCCTACGTGCAAGCAATAATCATCAGGAAATATATAATAATCTCATTAACTGGAATCCAGCATAGCACCTACTGTTAAGTCTTATTACAGTATTATGTAATTAAACCTAAATATACAGCCCTACAACGAAACACGAATGAAAGAAATTCTTTCCGCTGAAGCAATCATCCTCAACCTGGCCAGTAAGATTGAATTAAAATGGGTCGCGGGTGCCGAGGATCCCAAACTTCCATTACACGAAGTAAACGTCAATGAGCACGCTACACTAATCGGCCACCTCAACCTCATCCATAAAAATATTATTCAGGTCATCGGCAAAACAGAATGTGACTACCTGAACTCTCTGGAGGAAAACTTTAGAAACAGCACACTGACAGAATTGTTCACCAATAAAACTGTTGCTATCATTCTGTCCGAAGATTTACCGGTACCGGATTTACTCTGTGAATACGCAAACAAATACAGCGTACCCGTCTTAAGCTGTAAAGCAGACAGCAATGATGTTGTTGATACCGCGCGTTACTACCTGCACAAATTATTTTCCAAAAAAGAAATTCTGCACGGTGTTTTTATGGAAGTACTGGGCATCGGTGTATTAATTACCGGTGAAAGCAGCGTTGGTAAAAGCGAACTGGCGCTCGAACTCATTTCACGCGGCCATCGTTTAGTCGCAGATGATGCCCCGGAATTTACTCAGATAGCCCCCGACATCCTTGATGGACGCAGCCCCAGCATGTTGCAGGGATTTATGGAGGTACGTGGTCTGGGAGTGCTCAATATTCGTGAAATGTACGGAGACAATGCGATAAAAATCAATAAATACCTGCGCCTGATTATTCACATGGAAAACATGAATAACGGCAACCAGAATGATTTTGACCGGCTACAAGGCCATAACAAAGTCCAGAAGATACTTAATGTTGAAATTCCAGTAACCGTAGTACCGGTCGCTCCCGGACGAAATCTTGCGGTAATTGTCGAAGCGGCAGTGCGTAATCATATATTGCGTCATAATGGTTATGACGCCAGCCAGCAGCTCATCGATTTGCAGCAACAGGCAATTGAAAATAACACATAAAAAGGGAAGCTAGCATGAAATTAATCATCATCAGCGGTTTATCCGGTTCAGGTAAAACGGTGGCATTACACACCCTGGAAGATGAAGATTATTACTGTGTTGATAACTTACCCATTGGCCTGTTGCCGCAATTTGTTGAACGGATTTTAAGCAGGAAAGTACAGCTATATGACAATATCGCTGTCGGCATTGATGCCAGAAGTGACTCAGCAGACCTGCGTGATTTCAACACCATCTTTGAATGGATGCAACATCGCGACACAAAAGCAAAAATTGAAATTGAAATAATTTATCTCCAGGCAGAAATCGATACCCTGATAAAACGTTTTAGTGATACTCGTCGTAGGCACCCGTTAACTAAAAAAGGACTACCACTGTCTGAAGCCATTAATGTTGAACGTGATTTATTAAAAGATATTGCCACCGCTGCAAATTTATATATTGACACAACCCATACCAACGTTCATGAATTAAGAAGTTTTATCAAAGAACGCGTAGTCAAACGACAGCAGACAAAACTTTCACTGTTATTCAACTCTTTTGGTTTTAAAAATGGCGCACCGGCTGACTCCGATTTTGTATTTGACGTACGCTGCCTGCCCAACCCGCACTGGGAACCCAACTTACGCGTATTAACCGGACAGGATCCTGAAGTCATCGCCTTTCTGCAGAACCAGGAAGACGTACAACAAATGCTGGAACACATAAAAAAATTTTTAGCCTTTGTCATGCCAAAATTCATTAAACAAAACCGCTATTATATAACCGTCTCTATTGGTTGCACCGGTGGACAACACCGTTCAGTCTATATTGCTGAAACATTACATGATAACTTTAGAAACCAACTCGAAAATGTTTCTATTCACCATCGCGAATTAAATTAAGAATGAGCATTAGTAAAAATCTAGAAATCATTAACAAACTCGGGATGCATGCAAGAGCCGCTGCACAGTTCGTACAGCTTGCATCTAATTTCAATTCACATATTGAAATTGAAAAAGATAATCGACGGGTGAATGGTAAAAGTATAATGGGTGTAATGATGCTTGCTGCAAGCAAGGGCAGTAAAGTAACCCTGTATGCAGACGGCGAAGACGAAGAAGATAGCATCAATAAACTTGAAGACTTAATTAACAACCGTTTCAACGAAAATGAGTAACAAATAAGTACAACTGAGTGTAACTACTCAATGAGCAGTAAAAATAAATAGTAACTGCTCGAGCTGCCTCTAAAACTTATCAGTTCAAGGCGAAAAACGTCTAAGCCATGGATGGCTGTAGGTAGGGCAATACATATGTCCATGGAAGGACTGTATAGTAGGGCAACGCATATGTACAGGACGTACGGTAGTAGGGCAACGCATCGTTACATGGATGTAACTTATTAGGGCAACGCAGGAGCAGTTGCCGAGGAGCAGTTGTCGAGGAACGATTGCCGAGAGTTTACACGTGACAGATATTTGCTCCTGCAATATCTGCACTTCCCACATCCGTGTGGGTCGTAAACGTCCATTTTTCAATGTGGGAATGGCAAGTTTAAGGGGTGGGCTGATTAGTTACAACTGAGGTTATGATTTGAGCATCTACATAAGTGGTATCGGCATATCAAAAGGCATCGCAATCGGCGAAGCTTACGTACTTGTGCGCGAACGATTTGATGCCAGACAAATCAATCTGCCAGCCTCTGAAATAGATTCAGAAATAAAACGCTTTAAAACAGCACTGGCACTGGCTAGCAAACAATTACACGATATTAAAAAGAAAATTGCCAAAAATACGGCTGACGATATTGTTGTTTTTATTGATACCCACCTGTTAATGATGGAAGACCCTGCGTTTGACGAAGGCACTATCATAAACATAAAAGAGCATTTCTGTAATGCAGAATGGGCGCTAAAAATGCAGGGCGAACGCCTGGTGCAAGTATTTGACGAAATGGAAGATCCTTATTTACGCACCCGAAAAGATGACGTCCTGCACGTTGTTAAACGCATACAGTTAGCACTTGCAGGTAATAAAGAAAATAAGAGTAGCGCTTCATACAAGGGAAAGATTATTGTTACCGACGATTTAACTCCGGCTGACACAATCATGATGCAACACCAGAAGATTGCAGGTTTCATTACTGAATTTGGCGGCCCTTTGTCACACACTGCTATCCTTGCCAGAAATCTTGGCATCCCGGCAATAATTGGTATGCACCACGCGCGTCAGTTAATTCATCGTGATGACACGCTAATTATCGATGGATCCAGTGGCGTTGCAATCAACAAGCCCGATGATAACTCACTGAAATTCTATCGCGCTGTAAAGCGTAGTGAATCCACAAAACGTAATCTATTAAAAACCTTAAGGGGTAAACCTGCCGTCACTCTCGATAAAAAACAAATTACATTACACGGAAATATCGATCGCCCTTCAGACATAAAAATAATAAAAAAATATGACGATACCGGTGTTGGTTTATATCGAACTGAAATGCTGTTTATCGAACTCAATCAATGGCCTGACCAGGCAACACACTTAAATACCTATAAACGCGCAGTCAAAGCACTTAACGGCAAACCATTAACGATTCGCACCATGGATTTAGGGGCAGATAAAGAAATACAGGATACCATCGACCAGGGACCGATGGCACATAATCCCGCCATGGGTCTGCGCGCCATTCGACGATGTCTGAAAGAGCCTCAGGATTTTATGCCACAGCTACTGGCAATATTACGCGCTTCTGCCTTTGGACCCGTGCGCCTGTTGATTCCAATGCTAACCAACCTGGAAGAACTTGACCAGGTTCTGGCATTAATAGAAGAAGCAAAACAAATACTGCAACAGAAAAAAATTGCTTTCGATAAAGATATTCCCATTGGAGCCATGATAGAAGTCCCTGCAGCAGCACTTGCAGCAGATGCCTTTGCCAAAAAACTGGATTTTCTTTCCATCGGCACTAACGACTTAATCCAGTACACCCTGGCACTGGATCGCATTGACGACGAAGTTAACTACTTGTTTGATCCGCTACATCCAGCTGTACTGAAATTAATTCACATGACAATCAAAGCAGGCAAACAGGCTAATATTCCGGTTTCCATGTGTGGTGAGATGGCAAGTGATACACAATATACTCGATTATTACTCGGTATGGGGCTGGAGTATTTTAGTGTGCAGGCGAATGCATTGCTTGAAGTTAAGCAGATTATTATTAACAGTAAACTTAGTAGCTTGCAGGGTGAGGTTGAGGCTATTCTGCAGATTTATGATAGTAGTGGGATTAGATCACGGGTTCAGCACCTGGATAAGCTGTCGTAATTTTCCTCCTTAGCCAGGCAGGCTGGACACGAATACTGTGCCCACGCAGTAATAGGCTTTTTAATTACAGCGAATAAGCGGGCACTCGGCTCGGTCGCTAGCAACAGAATTGTTTATCAGCTCTGTCCATGAATCTTGCAGGTTTTTGTCAGCAGGTGAAACCTTAAAACCGCACTGAAGAGCCTTCTTGGCCTGAATCCTGCAGCCATAGGCATGCAGTGCATAGGCCAGGTTGTTCCAGCCGATAACCGATTCAGGTTCAAGACTGGATGCCGTATTAAACGCGCTAACGGCTTCGAGCCAGTCATGATTATCAAAAGCCATGTTTCCCAATGTTATCCAGATGGTGGCAACATCAGGCCATTGCCTGCTCGCTGATTGATAGGCTTTCAGTGCGAGCTCCGGGTTTCCTGTTTGCTCAAAGGCATAGGCTGTTTTTAAATAGCGTAAAGGCTTTGCCGTTGCGGGTATTTCACCAATGGGGACAATAACCAGTGCCCAGAAATCGGCACGTTTCCAGGTTCGCTCAAATACTTCAAAAGAAGTAAGCCAACGTTTAGTCGTCCCGGAGCGAAGAATAAGCTCATGATTGTTTGTGTCGTAGCCAACAACAACGGCATAATGCCACTGCGGATACCATTCAAACCCCAGATTTTGCAGGACCAGTACAGGATTGCCCGCAGCTATTTCAGTAAACAGATCGATCAGTTGCGGTTCTAATTTATAGGGAAGCATATTATGACGTCGTGCTGCCACAGCCATTTCAATCTGCAGGCTGCCCTTGCGCTCAGGGATATAAACCTGTCTGGATAATTTTTCAGGCGTTATAGCAACATCATGGGCCTGCAACACTGTAGCCAGTGCAGCAGGCCCGCACTGATATTGCGTCTGCGGGTAAAATGGTGTATCAATAAGCTCAACTGCCGAAGGCAGGGAGCCAGGTCCGTTAGCCCGTATCTGCCGGCTTTGTGGTGTTGATGCACAACTGCTCAGTATCAGCAGGCATACCAGCAGGCTCAGTGCTTTCATGCATTGTTATTACTTAACAGGATGAATGAAAGGGAATATATCCGTGGCACCAATGACGTCCGTAATGACAAAGATAATGAATATAATAAGAATTATGCCAAGCACATCACCGCCAGCTGGCAGTTCATTTATCTGTTGATTAAGCTGTGCGATTTCTTGCTGCGTCATTTGATTAATACGGCTTTCTATATCGGCAGTAGTTACGCCCATGACAAGCAGCTGTTCCTGCAGATCCACACGATTAATGGTCTGTAGTAAAGCCTCTTTATTGTTCGCGAGTTGAACTTGATCAATAAGCTGAGCGTTTGCGATTATGGCAGCCTGAGCCTGGCTAAGAGGAGCACAAATCAATAACAGTGATAGCGTCAAAGTAAAAATTCGATTTAACAATGCCATGATGAGAACCTCTTCGTAATGAATTTATATAACATGAAAATTTGTAAAACCATATTAGCACGACCAGCGCAACGGCAGTCAAAGACTTCTTTAGATTGTTGCCAATGTCTGCTACGGTTCCAGCCGGAATGGCTAGCCCTTTAATAACCTAACTAGTAACGATCCAAGTGATAGACAGAATCATTTAGATACTTGCTATCTTTCCAGCTTGTGTACGTTATTTTAAGATGTTTGCCTCCGTTAAATAGTTCATGTTTAATTTAATGCACATGATCCTGACCAGATTGACATAGTTCTGTACTCATATCACAACTGTAGGAAAGAATATTAGTCGTGCTGGATAGATCCGCTTCCCATTTCCGGCTGGTTCTGTTTCACACAATAATGTGTAGCCTTAACCTGTGAGCAAGAAGCATCTTTGCAATAATACATAGACACCATCTCTTTTTTTGTGTCTGGAAGAAGATACTCCTGGACAGTGCTGGCCTTTCCAACGAGTTTAAAGCTCATGCCTACTGCATCTGACCCTACCAGTGGAGCGACAAGCTGATGTTTTGTTGCTTTTCCTTCCTGCTCATCAGCTGACGATAGTAACCATTCTCCTGCAAGGCCCTTCATTGAACCTAAATAAATTAGTTGAATTATAGATTTGTTTAGCGTCATCAACATAACAAGCTATGTTAAAGAAAATTGACTCCGTAAAGAATGAAAGAATAACTTTTTTTCATATCAAGCCCTCCTTTTTGAAATCATCTACAATAATAGTATAAGTATTTTCCCTATATATGCCACAGGACTTGATGGTAAGGCGCTATTCTTCTGTCTAATTGGCAGCAATAGAATTATTTTATGGCATATATTGTGCATTAATTCAACAGTGATCACAGTATCTGAGATGAAAAATCGGATAAGGAAAAATAATAACGCATAAAGACCTTGCTATTAGGTAGATGTATGACAACAAGAAAAGTAGATTTTCGAGCAACAACCACAACAGTGCTAAATGACTTTGGTCATGAAATTGCTGATATGGTTATTCAGTTGCTGGAGCAACGTAATACAGAAAAGACGACAGCTAATGGAAAGAAAAAAGGTACTTATATAGATATAAATACTGGTAACGGTCTTCTGGTTATGGTGCATTACGGGGAAAACAAAAAGCCATTTACTATGACAACTGAATTCCTGGTACCGTCAATTGAATTGGCAGCAACATTTATAGTCATGTGGCGTAGATGGTGTGCTAAGCGAGGTGTAAGCTCTACTAACGGCTTATTATCGCTGATTAACAGGATTATTGGCATTCACGAGCATATTGCCACGGGTAATCAATATTTAAGCACTAACCTTGCTATTGGATTAATGGGAGCGGTGCTGGATAACTACCCTGAGATAGTTAAATCGATGCGTTGGTCTGTAGATAATGGTTTTGCACCCTGCCTGGTTATTACAAATGATAACAATCAGGCAAAATGTGGTGTCTGTTATGGCGGTGTGTATATGGAACCGGAGATGAAGTCACAAGTTTACTGAAAAAAGTGATTTAACAATACGATGCTTCATCAGCCGCCAGGATCAAAACCGACAGACGAGTACTTCAAAAGTAAATCACCCGAATTTTATGCTTTGTTAAGTTTTGTGACACTCAGTTGAACGTCTGTTACAGGGCAAGCGCCATCACACCGTCATTTCAGCGGATTTTTGACTATTATTTCCTACTGTAAATATTTGTGACACCTGTTTGAACGTTTTAAAAGGATTGGTTCATCCTGTCAGTCACAATCATGAACGTCAGCGGTATTAGCCCGGACATTTCATAGGAACGCTGCTAATCTAACTTAACACTATGATTATATTAATAAATACAGGTATCTTAGAAAAGCACACAATGTACACGATAACGCTCGGCACACCGCTTCACTGCTCCTCGGCAAATGCTTTTATTTAATAAACGAACTGACACTCATCTCATCTGTCAATTTTTTATGTACAGACGTTGATATTTAGAATCAATCAGGTAACTACGATGAAGAATTCACTCTTATTGCTGGCTCTGGCAATTATTATTTCCGGCTGTTCAACACACTATAACAGCGTGGAAAACAATGTTACATAAAACACTGCAATACGCTGCTTTGCTTATCTGCCTGTTAGCAACAGGCTGGCTGCATGCCGAAGCCATTTATACAAAAGTCATTGAAGTAACGCTGGGCGACTACCTTCCCAGTAATATTGAGCTGATTGTCGAGCAGCCGGTGATTTTACGTCTCATTAATGTCGACTCATATACACCGCATAATTTCACCTTGCAAGATGCAAGTGACGGGCTTGATGTGAATGTCGATATCCCGGCGGGGCAATCGGTTAATGTACACCTGATGCCATTAGTGGCGGGCAGTCATACTTTCTATTGCAATAATAAATTCCTGTTCATGGACAGTCACCGTGAAAAAGGCATGCAGGGAACACTGACCGTAATACCACACAATCAGGCCGAACAATCAAATAAGCCAGGGCACCTGTGATTAAGTATCATAGATTCTGCCTCTTTGTTGTTAGTTTGCGTTTTTCGCGCATTGTTTTTTATTCTATTGATATCAATCAATATCGTCCTCAGAATAATTGAATAAGCTAGGGTACCTCTGATCAAGTCTATGATGTTTCTGGCTTACAGGCTTACTCGTGATCAAGGCATCATTTTGAAAGCATGTAGGAACCTGGTGAAAAATGATAACACCGAGCAGGAGTAAGCCTGTAAGCCCCTTCGGGCGCGACCTGAAGTGCACATTTTCTGCGTTGCAAAGCTTGTTAAGGACTAAGGCCATTAACTTCACTTTGCGCCTTGCAATTATACCCTTCAGGTCACGCAGAAATATTATAGACTTGATCAGAGGTGCCCTAGAACAATCTGCTAAAAAATGCGACTTCCTGGCGAAGCGTAATTTTTTATAACTAACCTGTTAATTTAAAGTATCCTATAACAATGGAATATAAAGACTATTACCAAATTATGGGCGTTAAGCGCGATGCGACGCAAGATGAGATAAAACGTGCCTATCGAAAACTTGCACGTAAGTATCATCCGGACGTGAGCAAAGAAGTGGACGCTGAACTACGCTTCAAAGAAGTCGGCGAAGCCTATGAGGTGCTTAAAGATCCGGAAAAACGTGCGGCTTACGATCAGCTGGGTGCCAACTGGAAAGCCGGTCAGGACTTCAATGCACCGCCTGACTGGGATGCCGGCTTTGAATTCAGCGGTGGCGGCTTCACTGGCGGTTATGGCGCGGATGGCAGACAACACCATTTTGATGATATGGGCGCCAGCGCTTACAGCGATTTTTTTGAGTCCCTTTTTGGTCATGGTTTTCAGCAGGCAGGTCCTGGTTCTCAGGCTTATCAGCGAGGCGATTATCAACAACAGGATGGTTTCCAGGCAACGGGTAGCGATCACCATGCCAAGATCCTGATCGACCTGGAAGATACCATGACGGGTGCTACGCGCTCAATCAGTCTGCGCGTACCCGGCGTTGATGCCAGCGGTCACCTCAGCACAAAACAGCGCGTCCTCAAGATAAACATTCCCAAAGGCATTAAACAGGGCCAGCATATTCGCCTCAGTGGCCAGGGAAATCCCGGCATGGGCCAGGGCAAAGCCGGTGACTTATACCTTGAGATCGAATTCAATCCGCATAGTATTTACCGCGTGGAAGGACGTGACGTGTACCTGGATCTGCCTGTTGCACCCTGGGAAGCAGCGTTAGGTGCAAAAGTTAAAGTGCCAACACCTGCAGGTGCTGTCGATTTAACAATAAAACCGGGTTCTGGCAGCGGCAGCAAAATGCGACTTAAAGGGCGAGGTATTCCGGCCAGCACCAGCAGTAACAATGCAGGTGATCTGTATGTAATATTGCAGGTCGCCTTACCTGCCGCAAACACTGACAATGAAAAAGCGGCTTATGAAAAAATGCAACAATCGTTCAGCTTTAATCCGCGGGCAAAATTAGGGGTATGACTTTAGAGGTATAACTATGGTGAAACAGACAGCAGATATTCTCACTGGTCGCATCGTGGAAAATGAAACCCGACTGACCTTACGTCAGTTATGTGACGCCTGCGCGGTTCATGCTGAATATATTATCGAACTGGTCGATGAAGGTTTTATCGAACCCAGCGGCGTGGAAAAGTCGCACTGGTGTTTTAGCGGCATCACTATAAAACGTGTTCGAAAAGCAAAACACCTGCAACGCGATCTTGGCATTAATCTGGCTGGTGTTGCACTCGCCATAGAGTTAATGGATGAGATCGAGCACTTACACGCAAGACTAGGAAAAATGTAGAAATCATACAACTCTGTGATAAGTCTGGATATACCCAACGATTAAGTAATCGAGTTCATATTTGAGGTAACACTACTGGTAAAACTTTATTTAGAACCCCTTAAACCTAAATCAATCATAGGTTAAACGGAGGTTCATGATTGTGGCTGACAGAAAAAAATCGGCCAATAACGCCATCAATAACTCAACTACTATGGACTGAAAGTCCATAGGTTGTTTAAGAGTGATTAAAAATCACATCTAGTACCTGTCATCTCGACCATAGGGAGAGATCTTAAAGCTCTCAGTTATTATCAGAGCATTAAGATTCCTCGTCGTATTGCTGTGAAAAAACACAGCAATACTCCGTCGGAATGACAATATCACTAAAGTCTTGCACTAAAGTGCATAGTTTTTACTAGCGACTTAGGATAATAAAATAAAAACCCTGGTCAGCGAAACTCGTTTCCCGGTAAAAAACTATGATTACTGAGCTTCATCAACTATCCGAAAGTCTATATCGCCCATCATATCTTCTGTCTCAAACTCATCTTCTGTCTCAAACTCAGCCACCTCTTCCGATAGCTCGGCCTGCTCAAGTAAATTGATCGCGATCGCAATAAAATCACTGTCGGTAACAATACCAACCAGGCAATCATCCGATACAACCGGTAAACAGCCGTATTTATGTGCCTGCAGATATAGAGCCGCCTGGCGCAATGAGTCAGACGGATGAACTACTTTAACATTCCGAATCATGATTTCTGACAGCCCGATATCCGCCTTATCCTTAATCGAATCACTTTTATCCGATGACAACAAAGCCGGCCCTGTTGTTGCAAGCACATCTCTTTGAGTAACCAGTCCAAGCACATGGTTTTCTCCGTCAGTGATCGGAATATGCCGTATATGTTTCTCGGTCATAATCTGTCTTGCATCATTTATCGTGTCTGTGTCACGCAATGTGCAGAGCTCTGTGGTCATAAATTCATCTACAGTAATCATTTGACTATTTCCCATCTTGTTAACACTATCCCCTTAGTTTGCAGATAGTATGACTAAAAAGCTTGATTAACGTCAATCAATCTGAATAAAGTATTCAATAAACTACCCCGCAGCACGACATTATTATCAATTCACTAATTAATTATATACAAAATTTAGCCTTTTAAAAGTAATTTTCAATCCGGTCAAACGCCAGATTGATGGTGTCTTCATCAACACAGTATGCCATTCTCACGTGATGCTCACCTGAAGGCCCAAAAGCACTGCCTGGTGTGACGGCAACCCTGGTTTTGTTTAGTAAATCGATGGCAAATTCTTTTGAATTTGTATGGCTCGCCATTATTTTTGGAAAAACATAATACGCCCCTTCAGGTTTTTGATTGGCAAAAACATGCGGTATATTGTCGAGTCTTTGGCAGATTAGTTCTCTGCGACTATGCAGAATTGTTTGAAATTCCTGTATATGATCAGAGGGCTGACTCAATGCAACAATACCCGCCAACTGGGAAATGCGCGGCGCACAAATCATAGTTGCATCATGGACTTTGAGTGCTTCGCGTTTCAACTCGGCAGGCATTACCATATAGGACAGTCGCCAGCCGCTCATGGCATAAGATTTTGAAAATGAATACAAATAAACAATGTGTTCTTTTAATTCCTTAACGCTGGCGAGATTAAAATATTTATCGCTGTTGTCGTAAACAAAGTCACTATACGGATCATCGATAATAATCAGTATATTGTGTGACCTGGCAATCTCACCGACACGGATCAATTCATCTTCGCTAAATATTTTTCCGGTAGGGTTTGATGGACTAACAAGAACGATGGCCTGCGTTTTGTCAGTAATTAAATCAGCTAATAAATCGATATCCAGAGACCAGTTATTGTTTTCATCCAGCGGCCAGTAAACCGGCTTACCCGAGAATAAATTAATCTGCTGAATGTGTGATGCAAAACACGGGTCGGTCAGAATAATCTCATCGCCCGGATCGAGCATGGTATGAAACAGTGTGTTCAGGCTTTGCATATTGCCGGCACAAATCATCACATTTTCATCCGCATCAACATCGATACCGGTCTTTTTTTTGTGTTCTGCCACAACCAGCTCACGTAGTTCAGGCAGACCGTCGGTTAAGGTATATTTACCCGCATCAAGGTCTTCATCAAGATACTGTTTGACACCGCGGCGAATATATTCCGGTGTGCGAAAAGACGGTAGCCCCCAGGTGAGCGATGCAGCCCCCTCTACCCTGGCGCTTAACATGGCCATGTCCTTGATAGCTGAGATGCTGGATTGGTGAACGTTTGTAGAAACGATATCAGTAATAAAAGTCATTAATCAGCCTGAATATTGATGTGCAATATTTGTAGTAGCAATATTTGTAGTAGTTTAAAACTAATCTGGCAGTTTGAAATATGTGTTCATATAGCCTGACAGTCAAAAACAAAAAATCATTTTTCACCACAGAGGCACAGAGAGCACAGAGATAAGCTTTGTATTGTTAACAACGCCGTAGGCGTAGTAAACAAAGAAAAAATTTGTGCTCTCTGTGCCTCTGTGGTGAATTGTTTTTGTAGTGTTTGTTTGATATACACTATTCCAGCAGAAAATAACCAATCCTGCCATTACGGCATTCCAGTAGCACTTCTCCGTTATGGTTATTCGTTACTATTTTTTCCAGTTCATCTAATGAATGCACTTCCTGTTCGTTTGCTTTAACGATCAACTCACCTACCGGCCATTCCATGTCGTCTGCCTGTGTTCCCTGATAGATGTGCGTAACTGCCAGCGTAGGTTCTTCCTGATCGATAGTTTGTAACATGTCAATTCGTGCATTGCTATCTATTTCATTCATCGCTTCAATAATTTCAAAACTCAATTCCTGAATAATCATGCCAAACACTTCAAGGTATTTTCTTTCCTCAATGATAGGATGTGAGACAACCCCTTTTTCCGGATTGCGTTTTGCATTGGCGCGGGCGATATTGATTTCACCGTTTCTGATATAAGTAATTTCAACTTCATCACCGATTGGGGCCAGCCTCATCACATCAAAAATATTTTTATGCCGGAAATGACCTTCCCTGTCCATGACGATACCATGCCTGTCGAATTCAACACCGTTAATTGAGATGATTACATCACGCTGCACAAGACCTGCAGCCTGAAGAAATCCGCCCGGCTGTACCTTTGCAACGATTACACCTTTGGGCGCCGATTGCTTTAAAAGCTTATTAAAGTTGACGGCATTTTTTTGCAGTTTGCCGCCAATACCCGCGAAGTGTGGTTCATTTTGCTGCAACAGGTTTTCAATGATAATTTTTACAAAACCTGCAGGTGTAATGAAACCGATATTATCAGCGTCGATCATCACCGCTGTATTTAAACCGACAACCTTGCCATCGCTACTGATGCTTGGCCCACCTGAATTACCCGGATTAATAGCAGCATCGGTTACGAATCGTTCGGTTGAATATTCTGAACCAGATACAAAGTTAGTAATTTCACCACCGGATATATTTGGCTCTACCATCCCCATCGGGTAACCGATGGCCTTAATTTCTTCACCACGCGATAGCATTGTCCCATCACCAAGTTCAAGGTATTCAATGTTTCTGATTGCCAGACCTTTGAAGCGTTGCAGCTCTTTATCGGAAAGCTTGATCAATGCCACGTCCGGCTCAAGCTGTTTTACCAGGCCAACAACCTCTGCCCCGAATCTTTCTTCACTGGTCAGCATCGAGCTGACTTTAACTTTAGTCGCATTCCTCACGACATGCGCATTAGTAACGATATGACCTTCAAGATTGTTATATTTGATGAAAAATCCTGAGCCTGACCAGATACCCGTTCGCCTGATCGCCGGATTCATTACAGATTGAATATCTTCTTCCAGATTACCTTCCACATGAATTTGCACAACACCATTCATCATCTGCCGGGCTACTTGTTTAAGGTTATTTTGTGCTTTTGACATCTTTTGATTATATAGTGATTGAACGATGAAGGAAGTGTTTATTAATAGTGACAGTATATATAAAGTACCCACGGTAATTTGTCTTATAAATAACTTTGCGAAATACGGCATGCAGCAAGCTGTGTGGAATCAAACTCACCGGGGGTGAGGCATTCACTTCCTCCTTATGTATTATTCAATTTTTTAATTTTGACCGGACGGTTTAGCTTTGTAGCGACCGTCCGGCCCTGGCTTTCATGCTCCAGTTTTCATGCTCTAGCTTTCCTGATGTGGTTCTTCAGGTTAGTCTTCCAGCTCCAGTTCTTTGGCTGACTGACTGGTATCGCTGAACGGATCCCATTTGGCTTTGACCACGGTAAGCCCCTCAACAATGGCATCAAAGAACTGGCTGGCCGTGAGCCTCTCATCGTTTAAGCCTTTAAACTCGGTGCTATTGTTTGTATTTACCGTTACACCCAGTATCGTCACGGTACCTGCAACCGAGTCTTTGACACTAGCCGGTCCACGGATTTCCACCTTGCTATCACTCTTGTTACGCCTCAGCTCAGTAGCTACTAAGGTATTATTGGCAGCAATAAAGCCGCGGATTTCCAGGTAATCATTGTCACCAATGTCAGCGAGTGAAAAAGATGAAACACCGTCACGTTTATCTTCCATGCCGGTTGTACTGGTAATACTCACAGAAATACCGAACAGGGTCACGGTACCGGCTGCTGCGTCCACACCGTTTGTATCTACCTGAGCCTGAAGGCGGGCATCGTTGTCCTCATATTTAACCTTGTTTGCTTGCAGGACACCGTTTCCATCAAGTACACCTTCTACTTCAAGGCGTGCACCAGCAACGACATTGTCTGCTGTACCAAACAAAAAGAGAGTTGATGCAGATGTTCTCACCAGCAGATTGCCGATGACAAATTCACTGGCTGAGTTCACCTGTGTCACTATGCTCTCAATTTCCACTTTGGCACCAGCAATGCCGCCATTGCCCAGTCGATTCTGCGGTTCGACCTTAGTGGCGATGAGATTGAACGAACCCGGCGCATAGGCCTTGCTGTCATCTTTTACTTCGACTAGCTGCCCTGCAATCGGGTTGCCAGCAGCCAGATCATTTACATTAGCACCACTGTAGTCAATGACCAGATTATCGATATTGAATGTTCTGGCATTGGTGTCCAGATTGCGCACATTACCAATCAGGCTGTAACGATTAACGTTAGCCGGGTTAGTCTTTTTTTCGACAAAGTGTGCGACGATATCATCATCGGCATTACGCAGACCGCTAATCTCAAGAATATCGCCTGCAGCGATGGCAGACAGTGACGTATTATTAAATACCGTCGCTGGATCAGTAATGATGGTTTGACCCATTACCGAGAAGCTAGCCCCGATCACCGGTCCATCTGCAGGACCTTTTACATCTTCTTCAAAACTAACACTGCTGGCAATACGATTCTGGATATCACCCTGTACACATACGACCATACCTATTTCCAGCTCACGGACATCATTAACAGAGTCGTCACCTCGAGATATCGTGGCATTATCGGTATTAAATTTTACGCCGTTGACGAACACGCTGCCAAAACCAGTGATGGTTCCAGAGCTGATACCAGGCGAGGTTTCAGATGTGGTTCCGGATGAGGATGATCCTCCTCCACAAGCCACCAGCCAAAATGGCAGGCTTAAACATAGGCTTAATACAATCTTGCTTTTCATCATTCTCTCTCCTGGACAGCACGGTTATCAGTGTGTGAGGTCATCGCACAAAAAACCAGGCACGTCCTGTTAATAGGCATAATCTAAATTGGGATTAATTTCCCAATAATTACGATTAAAAGATAACCCCGCTAATTAGAATTGTCAAGTTATTTTTAATGACCTGGAAAGCAAGTACCACTTTATAACAACGATTTGGCGTAATTCGTCAAGAACAAATCGTCACACAAATTTAAACTAGCAACTACAATTACATATAACCGATCCAGGAAAGCTCTAGCAGAGCTTGTCCGGATATTTCATAGCAAGACTCTACCTGCCCGCTCCTGCGCGCAGGCCCAGCTGCACACGAGTCAAGCATAAAGAGGACGACCGAATGATTAAATATGGCGAGTTAAACAAGGCCCTGGCGCGATATACAAAGGCTGACATTCATGAAGACATCCATATCAATTACTATCGACGGGTCGTCAAAGCCTGGTTCAGAGCTAATAACAAAGGTTTAAGCTGGGACGTACAGCAGTCTGCCTCTATACTCATCTATCTTGCATTTAATGAAGGCTACTCTTCATCCAAGCCAGCTCAACACAGACGGATTAAAAGCGTTGGACTGGGGAGAAAAATTTATACAACAGATTAAGACGGACACAAATGAAAATTTAGAAGTGTTAGATGCTCTGAAAATAGCCTGAGTATCTATTGCATACACTGCGTTACATCATCCTGAATCAGTTAACCGAAGCAGGAGCCTGCGGACTATTTTCATAAAAACGCAGTTGCTGGGAAAATCTATGAAATATTCGGCTTAAGCACGTCACCCAGACAAGTTGATATAAAATCAACAACGACACGAATACGTGACATGTTCTGCACGTCTTTGTGATAAACCAGCCAGACTTTATACGCCGGTAATTTTGCCGATTTAAATAAACGGATTAAATCTGGATTTGTTTGCGCCAGCACTTCCGGCTGCAGAGAAAGCCCCAGGCCGGAAACGGTTGCCTTAAACCGGGTCACCGTGCTATCACTAGACAAAACTCTTAAGGACTCAGTCGAATGATTAAGCAACCACTGATTTTCTGGCAATATGGACAGTTGCTCGCCGTAAGTAATTACTCTGTGCTTGCGCACATCTCTTAACTGACCGGGTAAACCGTAATTTGTATTATAACTTTCTGAAGCATACAGACCCATTTTCATTTCACCCAGGTCCTTAATTATCAGCCCGGCTTCTTCCGGCCGAAAAAGACGCACGCTCACATCCGCCTCTTCATGTCTCAGGTTCGCAGTAGTCGCTGACATGTTGAAGACAAGTTTTACCTTTGGGTGTTGCTGATAAAAGTTATCAAGCGCCGGGATGATCACCTCCTGCCCCAGACCTTCTGGCAGTGATAACCTTACCGTGCCACTAGCCGTGACCTCATCACCCTGTACAAGCCGCTTAACTTTTGCAATGGAATTTTGAATATGTTGTGACTGTTCGAAAACAGCCTGACCTTCTTTTGTCAGACTTAAGCCCTTAACCGAACGCTGAAATAATTTAATATTTAATGCCAATTCAAGCGCATCGACATGGCGGCCAACCGTCGACTGATTAGCATCCAGCATTTTTGCCGCAGCCGATAAACTGCCTGCTTTTGCAACCGCGATAAAGTAACGAAAACCATCCCAGTTTAAGCTATTCATAACTGAATAGGTTATCGTCGTTTTGTCTGTGTACGATAGCTAAATCAGAGCAATTATGACAGGACATCTTTTATTTTCTCAGCTACACGAAAAGCATTAGCATATATCGTCCAGGTATAGGGCACACTACCACCGGTTGGCATAAAACTACCGTCAGTGACATAAAGGTTTTTTACATCATGGGCGCGACAATCCGCATTGAGTACTGAGGTTTTAGGGTCATGACCAAAGCGACATCCACCAGCGACCAGATTCTGCGGAGGTGCTCCGCTGATATTTGAACGAATATTTGTTGCCCCCATTTTTTTTAGTACCTTACTGGAATGTTCATTGATATAGTGACCGACTTTAAGATCATGCTCATGATAACCGATACGTACTTTTGCTACCGGTGAACCCCATTTATCTTTTACCGAGCTATCGAGGCTGACAAAACAATTATCGGTGGGCAACCAGTCACAAAAAATCTCATAACGTAATGTCTGGCTATCGGTGAAAATTGATTTGAGATTTTGTTGCAAAGCCCGTCCCCAGACCAGATCGTCACCATCCCACTTTGCACCTATGGCCTTGCCCATGGTGTTAGGATGAGACAGTAGAAAATCCACGGTACCACCTTTAATCCGTCCCCCCATCACCGGGTCATCGATAAAATACCAGTCCTGCAAACCACGATTGATAAACGGGCCGCGCATTTTCATGTTTTCGGCTGCCTGCCTGTCCATGCTTGCATAGTCAAAATCGCCATTACCCGAACCACCGGCAGAGAACAATAAATTTTTACCAACCTGGCCGCTGTTATTAGCCAGACCATCTGGATGCTTGACACCGGTTGAGGACAATAACAGACGACTGGTTTCTATCGCCTGACAGGCAACAACAAATAATTTCGCGGTAATGCTTTGTTTATTGCCTTCAATATCATAGTAATCGGCTGATACCACTTTACCTGTTGCATCACTGCTTAATTTGTACACCTTGCACAGCGGTTTAATTTCGCAGTGTTTTGTCGCTACTGCCTGATCCAGTAAAGCGGCTCTTGCACTGCCTTTGGCACCGGATGAACAACCATAACTGCCGCAAAAACCGGAATATTCACAGTTTCTTCGATTACCTTTGTTACGCGACAATATCGCCCTTGGTGTCGGTAGTGAATACAGGCCCATACTGCGACAGGCTTCATCAATCCGCCCGGATACCGGATGCTCCTGTGTTGGCGGATAAGGAAAATCTTTGCTGGAACGGGGCTCTGCAAATGGATGATCGGTAAATCGGCCGGAAACGCCGACTTCTTTTTCCACCAGGGTGTAATACGGCTCCAGATCCTCATAACTGATAGGCCAGTCAACTACATTGGCACCCTTAATTGGACCAAACTCGGCGCGCAGTCGAAAATCTTCCGGTTTAAGCCGGTAGAAAAAACCACTCATCAGGTTTGATGAACCACCAACACAGTTACCATTCCAGAAATCCCAGCCGGAATCCGAAGTGGCTTCGCCCACCCAGTTACCGTCACTATCGCTGTCTTCTATAACATGCTGCTCTTCAGAAAGTTTTGGCGTATACACACTACGCCGGCAACAGCTTAGCTCGTCTTTATAAAAATCTTTTTCGGTAAACCAGGGCCCCTTCTCCAGAACCACAACCGAGTAACCTGCCTTAGCCAGGGTCAGCGCCACCGGCCCGCCACCCGCACCACTGCCAATAATACAAACGTCATAATCATTACTCATGCCATATATACTCACACCTTATTCATATTTTGTAGCGTCTTTGTTGCAGCTGGTCCCAGGTTTTATCCGCAGAGGGTGTCGGATATCCGGGTTGATGTTGTAGCCATTTCCAGCCGGCTCCATTTTTATTACCACCATAAACCGGATCGGCCAGCAAAGCTTCAAGGGTGTAAGTAAGCAGCATTGATACCCAGTTACGTCCTGCCCGGCTTTTTACAATCTGATGTATGATTTCATCCTGCTGTATTGTCGATAATTGTACAAAGGGTTTTTTATGCTGATCCCGCGTCAGCTCATTCAGCCAGCCAATGCCGCGAAAAATGAAATCCTTGTCTTCACCATCAGCATTCGGATTTTCAATAGTCACTGTATAGATAAACATGTGGCACCAATATCACTTGCACCGGGAATATTCTCACCTGCAGGAAACAGCACTTCCTGCACTGCAGCCAGGGTTTTCCAGGCTGAATTATTCAACCCGTCCGCTGTTGCCTGTTCAGCTTTTGATAAACGCAGCTCAGCCAGAGCAGCAGCGGGATAGGTTAAAGCCAACGAGCCCAACAAACTTGTCCGTCTTATAAACTGACGTCGACTGATGCCTGTTTTTTTAAAACTCTCCTGATTACTCATGCTTTTGCCAGTGATCAATAAAATCCATAAAACGTACCTCGGAATAGTTATTATTTTCTCGAAAATCAGCCGTATCCTGTGAGCTTAGAATATTACCACTGCTATCGGTAACGTACATATGCGGATAACCCTGGGCTGGCGGAAAAACAGCCATAAATTCGCTATTATCATTTTTTTCACTGATATTCACCTTAAGCACAACGAAGATCTGATGAAGACGCGATTCTAGCCTGGAGTTGTCCTTGATAAATCGATCCAGAACAAAACACCAGCTACACCAGTCACCGCCAACCTCAATTAACACTTTTCTATTTGTTTCTTTCGCCAGTTTTAAAGCGTCTCTGCCATCTACATTCGGATTACGGCTGGCGTCATAAATCCTGCTATAAACAGGGAGTTCTCCGGGTAGTTGAGATGCCTGAACATTAAATGCAGCGGCCAGCAAGAAAAGAAAAAAAACTAATACATTTGTGAGATAAATATCTTCATGAACATCGTGTCTTATAGCATTATTGATCTTTTTAATGTGATTCAGATTAAACCGGCCTCTATTAGTTCCAGGTAAATCTTACTACTGAAACGGAATAAAAGGATACCCTGTATTCAAGATACGCCGTAAATACCTCCATGTAGGCTCGACTGTAGCATCCATGCTACAGACAATCTTAAATACAGGGTATCCTTTTCATGTGTCTCAATAATAATATACATTAGGTCCGATTGGCTGATAGTAGGCAGGGATTAAACCTTGAAACGGTAAAAAACATTTGCCGCAAAGGGCGCAAATAATAAAAATCATCTTGTTTCTTTGCGTTAATTTGCGTTTTTCGCGGCAAAAATATTTTTAATACAGGGAATAATGCCCTTAACATAGTCAGGCATCCGATAACGCATTCCAATAGGTTTTTAATCGCTTTTCAGATACAGGAAATTTTGTTTTAAGCTCCTGGGCAAACAATGAAACACGGTATTCTTCCAGCATCCAGCGATAGTGATTAAGCTGCTGCGATTCAATATGCTGCTCTCGCAGTGAGTCCTGTCGTTTGAGGTATTCCTGCCATAACCTGGAAAAGTCAAGCCTGAGCTGTCGGTCACGTATAGCATTGGTCTGTGCTTTATCAAAGCGTTTTTTTATGGCCATTAAGTATCGAGGATATTGCTGCAGCCATTGCTGCTCAATAACGGTTATAAAATTTGGCGGGAACAAATAATCCAGCTGCAGCTGTATATCCGTTACTATATCAAGTTGAGATAGAGACGGGTTCTTCATTATCTTTTTAATGCTTCGATATTCATCAAGAATACTTGTTAGTAACTGGCTCCAGTGTTTCGCCTTTTCGTGTAATTCACTTTTGCCTTTTTCCAGCCTTACCTTAAATTCCTTTTCTGTCTGAACGCTGTCATACAAAAAAACATCGTCGATTGTTTTATTGATGATATCGAGTTTAAGTCCTTCACAAGAACCAAAATCGCTGTACTTTAAACACAGGTGCTGAATATCCGGAATTGATTTTTTTAAATGTTTTATCTGTTCAGGCATAGCGTTAATAAAAAGTTGCCTTAATGCTTTATGCGTTTCTGTCTCTGCGGTTTTCTTATTCTCCAACACCCGGAGATTAACCTGCCTGCCCTCTTTAACCAATGCCGGGTAGGCTTTGATGGTAACACCGTGCAGATCAAGCTCGACTGTATCTTCCATTGTATCCAGAATATCTGCTGCAACGTTATCCTGATGATAAGACCTGTCGACCTGCATTGATACAGTTTCAGGCATCGCCGAAACAGAAGCCGATAAACTATTGTTGATTGATTGCAGCTCTCGACCTTCTGCAATAACACTGCCATTAGCATCAATCACTCTAAAATTCATCAGCAGGTGCCGACTTATGGCTTCGGTGTTCCACGCATCATAAGGAATTTGCACACCTGTCATTTTTTTTAACTGGTTTGCAACAGCGCTAGATAAAGCAGTATCTGAAGGCGCTAAAGCCTGCACACAGGCGGTTGCGAAATCCGGTGCAGGCACAAAGTTTTTTCTTAATTGTTTTGGCAACGACTTGATCAGCGCGACGACTTTCTCATGCAGCAAACCAGGAATAAGCCACTCACATCGTTGCGGGTTTATTATCTTTATCCCAGCTGCCGGTGTGATCAGGGTAATACCATCACAGTGATTTCGTGGATCAAAATGATATTCAAGAGGAAAGGTAGAACCATTCATTTCAAGAAAATCAGGAAACAAAACATCGGATACCAGCGTAGCATCATCACGTATTAAATCTTGCCTTGTTAAAAACAGGCGCTTTGCTTCATCAGCATTATGGCGCGACCATTTATCTAATGCCGCCCCGCTGCATATATGATCTGGCAGGCGCATAGCGTAGAAATCATACAAAACATCTTCATCAACGATAATGTCTCGTCGTCGTGACTTTGCTTCCAGGATTTCAAGCTCTTCAACTAACTTTCGATTGTGCAGATAAAAATCGGCCTGGCCTTCAAAGTCACCTTCTATTAATGCACAACGAATAAATATTTCCCTGGCTTCGACAGCATTAATTCGTCCATAATTAACTTTTTTATCTGCATAAATAATTAATCCGTACAGCGTTGCCTGTTCAAGTGCAACAACCTGCGAGCGTTTTTTCTCCCAGTGTGGATTACTATAAAAATACTTAAGTAAATGTTTTGCTTTTTGTTCAACCCAGGTGATGTCAATCTTTGCATTGCTGCGCGCATAAACCCGCGATGTTTCTACTATCTCGGCAGCCATAATCCATTTAGGCGGGGACTTAAATAGTACTGACCCTGGAAACACAGTAAACTTTTTATTCCTGGCGCCTAAAAATTCTTTGCCTTCATTTTTAACACCAATATTCGCCAGAAAACCAGTCAATAAAGCTTGATGGATCTGGTCATACGATGCCGACGTGGTGTTCAGGCCAAGCTTTAAAGTCGACAACATTTTTTTTATTTGATTATGGGTATCTATCCATTCACGCATTCGCATCCACGATATAAAATTTGTCTTGCACCATTTGCGTAATTTATTACCCGATAGACTTTTCTTTTCTGAATGATAGGTATTCCAGAGATTGATATAAAAAATAAAATCAGAAAACTTATCGCTGAAGACAGCGTGTTTTTCATCAGCGGCCTGCTGTTTATCGAGCGGCCGTT
Organism: uncultured Gammaproteobacteria bacterium; assembly: GCA_963759005.1. Classification (GTDB taxonomy): domain Bacteria; phylum Pseudomonadota; class Gammaproteobacteria; order SZUA-229; family SZUA-229. Next base: position 7,615 of record CAVWXQ010000040.1, on the reverse strand, counting down.
CACGGGGGTCCTGTGTCGCCAGTGCAGAGACGATTATTAACACTTCAGTTAAAGCATTCTCACTTTTTGCCTGCAGCAGAATGCGAGCGAGTTTTGGATCAATTGGAAAATGGGCAAGGTGCTTGCCTGTTTTTGTTAACTTATTCGCCTCATCAATCGCACCCAGTTCAAACAGTAATTTATAACCGTCCTTAATCAAGCGGTCTTCGGGTGGCTCGACAAAGGGAAAGTCGTCAATATGGCCCAGCCTGAGATTTTCCATCTGTAAAATAACCGCCGCAAGGCTGGTACGTTGAATTTCAGGTTCGGTAAATTCATGGCGCTGGTTAAAATCATCTTCATCGTACAAGCGAATACAGATACCTGCTGAGACACGTCCACAACGACCCTTTCGTTGATTAGCCGAGGCCTGTGAAATCTTCTCAATCGGCAAACGCTGAATTTTACTTCGCCACGAATAACGCGAAATTCGGGCAACACCGGAATCAATAACGTATTTAATGCCCGGCACGGTTAGAGACGTTTCCGCAACATTGGTGGCAAGAATAATGCGTCGTTTATTTGATGGCTGAAAAATGCGGTTTTGTTCAGCGTTTGATAAACGCGCAAGCAAGGGTAATACCTCGGTATTATCTAATGCCCTGCTTCCCGTTTCTTTAGCTAACGCATCGGCCGTTTCGCGTATGTCTCTTTCACCACTTAAAAAAACAAGAATGTCACCACGATCGATATTTGACAGTTCATTAACCGCGTCAATAATACCCTGCTGCAAATCTTTTTTGAGTAAGCCCCCTTTCTCGTCACTATCAATACTTTGAAAGGGACGATATCTCACTTCAACCGGATAAGTACGCCCGGAAACATTGATCACCGGTGCATCATTAAAATGTCTTGAGAAGCGGTCAGGATCAATCGTCGCAGAGGTGATAATTATTTTCAGGTCTTTGCGCTTATTTATTAGCCGCTTTAGATAACCAAGCAGGAAATCAATGTTCAGACTTCGCTCATGCGCCTCATCGATAATGATGGTGTCGTATTGATTAAGGAAAGGGTCGTGATTACATTCCGCCAGCAAAATACCATCTGTCATCAGTTTGATGTAACTTTTGTCATTCGATTTATCCGAAAATCGAACTTTATAACCCACTTCATTACCCAACTGGGTATTCAATTCTTCAGCAATACGCAACGAGACTGAACGAGCTGCCAGGCGCCGTGGCTGCGTATGTCCTATCTTGCCGCGAATGCCTAAACCAGTATCCAGACAGATTTTTGGCAATTGCGTGGTCTTACCCGAACCGGTTTCACCACATAAAATTGTCACCTGGTTCGCCAGAATCGTTTTTTTAATCAGCCCACTTTTTTGCGCAATGGGCAAAATATCGGGATAACTGATTAATGGCAGATTTTGTTTACGTGCTGCCGCAGTGCTCATGGAGAGTTCAATCTCTCTATTTAACTGAGCAAGTTTTTCTGCATTAGCCTGTTTATTGCCTTGTTTAGCAAGCTGTTTGATTTTTTGCAGACGAGAACGAAAACGAAACACATCGCATAACATGCACTGTTTCAGTCGATTATTGAACGATTGTGTATTCAAACCAGATAGCATTATCAAGATAAAAGACGCATTGTATCAGCCCTTTAAAATATTGGCGGCATGTATGAGGCCAATTAAAGAGCCTGATTATTATTTTTTAATCACCAAATAGAAAACTATGTCTATACTTCTGTAAGGTAATTAAATTCACCTAGATATTAATTCAGGAAAAAAATATGGCTAAAATTCTTGTTGTCGATGACTCACCGACGATGTTAAGCGGAACAACTAAAATATTAACATCGGCAGGTCATGATGTTGTTCAGGCAGTGAACGGTATTGACGGCATAGAAAAAGCAGGCAGCACTAATCCTGATGTTATTATTATGGATGTAGTAATGCCTGATATAAATGGCTTTCAGGCAACCCGAAAAATCACTTCTTCTCCAGAGACTCAGCATATACCTGTCATCATACTAACCACCAAGGATCAGGAAACCGATAAAGTCTGGGCAAAACGACAGGGCGCAAGCGACTATATCGTTAAACCACCTGATGCAAAGGAATTACTGGCTAAAATTGACAACCTTTTGAAAAAGTAAGGCACTTGATTAATTGTAAGCTTTTATTTTTCTGGCGGATATTCAGCATACACTGGTAGCGCATCTTCACAGGACCAATTTACACGCGAGCCCCAGAAAATGCGACCCTGTGGCGAAACAGGTGGTTGTGTGTCTAACGAACCGGCAGGAATCAACACAGCATCCAGCTCGGGCACTACTCGTGGCATCGGCCCACCACAGGTTTGACAAAAACAATTATAAAACCTTTCTGCGTCCGGCACTTTATAACGCGCCAGTAGTTCTTCACCCTGTAGCCAGGTAATACTACTCTGCGGTGTCATTAATAAGTTACTCGCATGGCCGGTGCCCGTCGCCTTACGACAGCGTTTGCAGTGGCAGTGATAAAAACGTTTGCTTTCACCTGTTACCTGGTATTTCACCGAGCCACACAGGCAACTGCCTTTAACTGTTGTTGATGACATGATACTTCCTTTGTTTTTTCATAAAAAAGGGACACCCTGATGTCAGTTAGTTAAACCGAATATTCCTGCTTAAACAATGAACATGGGGCCCGCACGCTGCGCGTAAAACAAATAGAGCCAGCTGTTAGAGTAACATTATTTAGCCTTCCGTAAAAAAACAAAGTTACACATAGTATTCATACTAATATTGATAATAATCAATGAACGTTATGACTGAATGTATTAGTGTTAATTTACGAACTAAAATTTTTTTATTCGGTGAGAGGAAGTTGTAATTCATGGACCACCAGATTAATCAAACCAGCTATTTCATACGCAAGCAGCTTCTTGTTACCGTGCTAATGATGACCATTGCCGCCTGCCTGTCTTATACTAATGAAGCAGAAGCCTCTATCCGCAGTGATGCACGAGAAAGGTTAGAAAAACACTCCGCACATACCGATCATAGCGGTTTCTTCCATAAACCGTTTGCGGATGGTCCTTCGGTTACCCGAGCCTGCCTCAAGTGTCACGAAGATTCGGCACAACAGGTGATGAAGACATCTCACTGGAACTGGCAGGGTGAGGAAGTCATGGTTCCGGGACATGACACCCCCCTGCGCATCGGCAAGCGCAACGTCATCAATAACTTCTGCATCGGCATTCAATCTAACTGGTCGGCCTGTACCACCTGCCACATTGGCTACGGCTGGGAAGACGGAAATTTCGATTTTAACGACCAGTCACTTGTCGACTGCCTGGTCTGCCACGACAACAGCGGTACCTATATGAAGAAGTACCAGGGAGCAGGATTACCGGACAAGTTCGTGGATCTGCTGGAAGTGGCTCGTAGCGTTGGCTTGCCACGCCGCAGGAACTGCGGCGGATGCCACTTCCAGGGTGGTGGTGGTGACGCTGTAAAACACGGTGATATGGATGACACGCTGCTTTTTCCCAGTGCACGCATCGACGTACACATGGGCAAATACGATATGCAGTGTATCGATTGTCATCAATCTGAGCAGCACCTTATTCGAGGACGTTCAATGGCCGTGAGCGTGGACAACGAAAACTTTCTCGAATGTACCGATTGCCATTTTGATACACCACATGAGGATGTCCGGCTCAATGCGCATACCGATCGCCTGGCCTGCCAGTCCTGCCATGTTCCACACATGGGTGCGGATACTGGAACCAAGCTTAGCTGGGACTGGTCGGAAGCGGGCCAGGATCTTGATATCACTGACCAGCATGTCTACATGAAAATCAAGGGCCGCTTCACCTGGTCGAAGAAAAATCTACCCGAGTATTACTGGTACAACCAGACCTCTTCTCGTTATATCGTCGGAGACCAGATTGATCCGTCAAAACCGACAAGCATGAACCGGCCATTTGGCGATCGTGACGATACCAGGGCGAAAATATGGCCTTTCAAAGTACACCGTGGTAAACAACCCTATGATATCGTAAACAACTACTTTCTCATTCCTAACGTCCATGGTGAGGCCGGTTTCTGGACCAAGTTTGACTGGCCTACCGCGCTGGAACTGGGCTCACAAATATCGGGGCTACCCTATAGCGGACTATATGATTTTGCTGCCACCGAGATGTTCTTCCCCCTGTCTCACATGGTTACCAGCCTGGACCAGGCACTGCAGTGCAGGGACTGCCACGGGGAACGCGGACGAATTGACTGGAGCGCACTCGGTTATCCCGGCGACCCGCTACAGCACCAGGTTGCGAAGCACGATCCCGTTTACCTGATGGATGCAGACGGCGAGCCAGTCACCCAGTCCGGTGAGCCCTTATCAGTAACACAAACCTGCGGCATGTGTCACGAGCTCGAGGAAGCGGATTTTCTCCATGCCCATGGTTACCATGGCAGCGTACAGGATGAAAAACTACCTGCCGAACGCAGACTTCTCATGCAGGACGGTCCACGCATACCTAAACACGACAATCAGCAGATGAACTGTTTCCTCTGCCACATTGCGCAACCTGATCATGCTGGCAGACTCGAAGCCATTCAGTCCGGTAAAACCGAATGGTCGGTAAGCGCGACGCTGGCGGCCACCGGTCTGCTAGAAAAGACGGCTGACGGTTACCTATGGAATAACCAGCGCGTGTCCGACGATGGTGAGGTCGAATTACCACTGCGACCGGTTTCCGAAGCTAACTGTGGAGCCTGTCATGGCATGGTTGACAACGGTTCCGGTCCCTTGCTGATCCAGCTTGGAAACGACATGCAATGGACCACGGAAAAGACTGGCCAGGTGTTCTCACCCCAGCTGGTACGTTTGTCGGCGATGAACCTGAAAGCCAAGGACCAGCTCGATATGCCCTGGGATGTGCATGCTCAACGTCTGGTTTCCTGCGGTGACTGCCACTATTCCCGGGGCCGGCCAGAGCGCCTGGCCGGAGAGGTTGCAGCTAGCAGCTTGCCCGCCACCGAGGGCAGCCTGCGCCGTTGCGAGAGCTGCCATAGCCTGGCAGGAACACATGACTGGCTGCCCGAACAGGACAGACACTTCAAGGCGGTTGCCTGCGAATCCTGCCATGTGCCGGCGTTGCAAATGGCTGCCCAGCAATCCATCGACGCCACGGTGTTAAGGCTAGATGGCAGACCGCAGCTAACTTACCGGGGTATCGAGGGTAATGTAGAGGATGCAAGCACGGCCTATATCAGTGGCTACAAACCTCTGTTGCGGGTGGGTAGCGGTGTTCAGGGTGATTACAAGGTACGGCCATATAACCTGGTTACACGCTGGTTCTGGGTAGATCAGGAAAAAGAAAAAGAAAAAGAAATTGCAGCCGATACGCTTGCCCGCGCCTGGTTCAAAGATGGTGCTTATGCCGAGGAGATCATGCAGGCTTTCGATATTAATAAAAATGGAAACCTGGAGGCCGATGAACTGCATCTTGATAACGCTGCAAAAGTTGTCCTGATCAAGGAACGACTGCGGGCCAATAAAGTGAAAAACCCCGTAATCAGAGGTGAGGTTCGGGCCTACCACATTCATCACAATGTCCGTCATGGTGATCAGGTTAACCGGGACTGTAAAAGCTGTCACAACGGAGACGAACCCTGCGAGACTGCTTTTTCACTGTCTACCTTCACGCCGGGCAATGTGAAACCGTCTCTGGCAGCAGACAGTACGGATATCGTGCTGGATGGTCAGTTTTCAATAAACTGCGACGGTGGTGCCATGCAGTTTTTACCCGACGATGACGTGGCGCAATCGTACAAGACCCTTATAAACAGGAAAAATACGGAGTGAAAGCATGATGCAGACGACAGACAGAATGAAATACTGGAACCCCTATGTAGCCGGAGCCCTGCTCGGCGTAGTGCTGTTCCTTTCCTTTTTTATTACCGGTCATGGACTGGGATCGTCCGGTGGCGTAAACCGGATTGCCGTTGCGGTACAGGACCTGGTGGTACCCGAGCACGTGGACGAGGTATCGTATATTGCCCTGATGGCCGGCGGCGACCGGGATCCACTTAATCACTGGATCGTCTGGGAGGTTGCAGGAATTCTGCTCGGTGGTTTTGCTTCGGGCATGTTACGCGGACGTGTCAAACTACAGACCTATCATGGACCACAGATAAGTTCCCGGTCACGATGGGGTTATGCCTTTCTCGGCGGGGTACTGATGGGCTATGGTGCACGACTGGCACGCGGCTGCACCTCGGGCCAGGCGCTGAGCGGGGGCGCGGTATTATCGGTCGGCAGCTGGGCTTTCATGCTGGCAGTGTTTGCCGGCGGATACGGCCTGGCCTGGTTTGTCAGGCGACTGTGGCAGCCGGAGGGTATAGATTATGGCTCCTTATGATCTTGCCGCTCTGCTCGGAATACAGGGCTCCTACCTGGTCTACATTGCCATCGGCTTTGCCTTTGGTTTTGTTCTTGAATCTGCCGGTTTCGGTGACTCACGCAAGCTCGCAGCGCAGTTTTACTTTCGCGAACTGACCGTCCTGAAAGTGATGTTCACGGCTATTATCGTGGCCATGACGCTGGTTTTTCTATCCACTGCACTGGGGCTGCTCGACTACGACGAGGTTTGGGTCAATCCGACCTATCTCTGGCCCGGTATCGTCGGCGGCCTCATCATGGGTCTGGGATTTATTATCGGCGGCTACTGCCCGGGTACGTCCCTGGTCAGCATGGCCACGCTGAAAGTGGACGGTATTTTTTTCGTGCTTGGTGTGATTGCCGGCGTGCTGGCCTTCGGGGAAACCGTTGCATACTTCAACGACTTCTGGAATTCGAGCTATATGGGCCGTTTTACCTTGCCCGAACTGCTGGGGCTGGATACCGGTCTGGTGGTCTTTCTACTGGTGCTTATGGCACTTGCCATGTTCTGGGGTTTTGGTTTTATCAGCAAACTCGTCTACGGAGAACAGGAAGACCATAGTCCCCTTAAATTACGTTTATCAGCCGCATTCATTTTACTGCTGGTCTCGGGACTGCTTGTTTTCTACAACCAGCCCGACCTGGAAAGAAAGTGGCAGTTACTCGCTGAAGAATATGCACCCCGGCTGGAACAGCGAACGGTATACATCGACCCGGCTGAACTGCTGCACCTGATGAATGACGAGTATATAGACCTGCTCATCCTGGACGTACGCAACGAGCCGGACTGGAACCAGTTTCACCTGGTGGATGCTGAACGTGTACCTCTGGATAAACTGCCTGCGTTACGCAAACGAATGGGCTCCCTGGCGGAGAATGCCGTGGTCGTGCTGGTCAGCAATGATGAGATTCTGTCAACCAGGGCCTGGAAACAGCTGATGACCATGGCAAAACCGAACGCCTATATCCTCGAAGGCGGCATCAATCACTGGCTGAACATCTATGGTGTTGCCGGTGACGAGGTCGGTGAACACGGTGCAGCAAGCCTCGCCAGCCAGGATGGCAGCCTTCGACATCCATTTAAAATGGCGCTTGGTGCACGCCACGCAGCATCACGCCCGGACGAACATCATGCGCCGCAGCGCGAATACACGCCCAGGGTCAAACTGCTTAAAAAAGTAGCCCGTGCGGGTGGTTGTG
>CAVWXQ010000039.1:0-111326 GCA_963759005.1 uncultured Gammaproteobacteria bacterium | reverse complement strand
AATATCGACAATTTTACCGATAATCGAGAAGCATAAGAGCCATTTTTAACTAATCCTCGTCATCATCTTCATAGGCAAATGGATCTTCATCCTGAATAACAGGTGTGTCGTCACAATTGCCCCATTCTGACCAGGAGCCTGGATAACATTTAATGTTTGGATAGCCTACCTGTTTCAACATAATGTAGGTATGTGATGATCGGTGACAAGTTTGACAGTAAGTGATTATTTCTTTGTCTTCAGTAATGCCGCGATCGTGTAACATTTCCAGAACTTTGTCATCTGATTTCATGCGCTTGTGGCGAGCCGGGTCCTTATTAAGTTTCCAGTCAATATTGATGGCCCTGGGTATATGTCCACTTCGTTTAGCGAGGGGTTGCAGGCCGGTAAATTCATCATGGGAGCGAGCGTCAATTAGTACTATATTTTCATCATTTAGCTTTTCTAAAATATAGTCTTTGTCGACGATGATATTGCTAATAGATTTTGCCTGGTAATTACTTGGTTCACGAAATTCCTCCTGGACATGAAGAGGGAAGCCTTCAGCCGACCATGCCGTCATGCCCCCATTTAGCAAAGAGAAGCGGGTATGACCAATGGCATCCAGGGTGAGTAGTAGGCGTGATGCTCGTCCACTGCCTTCATCGTCATAAGCAATTACATGTTTTTCTGGAGTTAAACCTATAGCAGATAGTGTTTCGCTGATATCCTCTAATTCAGGCAGCAAGCCCTGTGCGAATTTGCCTTTTGCAACGAGTTTGGCGTAGTCAAGGTGTATCGCAGTAGGTACATGTCTTTCACTGTACCGTTGCGCAGAGTCAACAGAGACAATGATCAACTGATCATTGGCCATCAGCGGTTCAAGTTGGCCGGGTTCTACCAGCAAGGGTAAATTAATCTCAGACATATAAAATCTCTTCTTTTTTTGTTTTCGTTTATTTTAGATTGAGTTTATTTAGTGTGATATTGGTAAACCAGACCTTTTGCTTCTTGTGCTTTTTTCTGCTTAATTTTTTATAGATTTCAAAGCATCAATAATTGCTGATGGTTCCATGCGTTTCTTATAGTCCGTATCTGCATGCATCGCTCGTACAATACCATTTGTATCGATTACAAAGCTACCTGGAACGGGCAGCACATTACGGCCTTTGCCATTAAAGGCTTCAATGTCCAGACCATGATTTTTATAAACTTCAACCAGCTCAGCAGGTAACTCAAAGTACAGTTTGTAATCTTTCATCACCTTGCTGTCCAGATCACTCAAGACTTCAAATGGATATCCTTTTTCCTTGAATTGATCAACCGACTTATCAGGACTTTGCGGTGTAATAGTAATTAACTGCGCACCATATTTTTGAAACTCTGGCAGGCTTTTCTGTAATACATGCAAATGCATGTTACAGAAAGGACACCATGCACCCCGATAGAAAACCAGTACCACGGGACCCTGTTGCAATTTGTCTTTTAAACTGACCGGCTTATCCAATGCATTATTCAGCACAAAGTCAGGTGCTTTCTCACCAATTTTGATTCCCGGGACGGGCATACTGCTGGCAAGATCTTTGCCCGCTTTTTCCATGACAGCCATATCACTGGCCGAAAACGGCGATTTCTCATTTTTTGATTTTTCTATGTGCTGTTCAAGTGACTTGTTATAACTTGGGAGCTCATTAGTAGCGCCAATGCCTGTTGGTGAGACCAGTAAAAGAAGAATTAGATAACATAAACTGCGATTAAGATGAAACATGAATTTCTTCTCCACGGGAGCCTGGCTCCTGATTTGAAATTAATAAGCCAATATTCAAGCATGGATAATATAGCAACTACTGTAATCTACAGGATATAGAAGCCTGAAAACAATAATTCTCAGTCCTATTATTCGTTTATATTGTAATCTACGGGGCTTTACTCCCCAGAGCCTGCTACGCGGTAGCATGGTGTTGAGTCATTAAATCGAACAAAAGTTCGCAAAAGCCGCGAATTAAGCATAAATGCGAACAGATTGAATTTTTTTGCGCTTTTTAAGTCCTCAACTGATGACGGGCACTGATACTGCCTGCAAAGCGGGCAGGATGACTCTCTCCCCAAAAAAACGGATGACTTTAACTAAACAACCTGACCAGCACACCAGCCAGATGACCAGGCCCACTGGAAATTGTATCCGCCCAGCCAGCCTGTTACGTCTACCACTTCGCCGATAAAGTACAGCCCTGTCATTTTTTTTGACTCCATTGTTTTGGAAGATAATTCGTTACAATCGATACCACCCAACGTCACTTCAGCGGTTCGGTACCCTTCGGTGGCGTTTGGTTTTATCTTCCAGTGTTGTAGTTGCTGAGCGATTTCATTCATTTTTTCTTTTGAAAGATTCTGCAGGGCCTGTTCAATAATATCCTGTGCTAATAAAACGGCTACTAACCGTTTTGGCAGTACCTCGACTAATACGGTTTTTAATTTAACCTGTGGCTGTTTTATCCTGCGAGTTATCAGCCAGTCCACTACATCAAGATCAGGTAACAAATTAATGTTGATCGATTCTCCAGCTTTCCAGTAAGAAGAAATCTGTAAAATAGCCGGACCGCTTAAACCACGATGAGTGAACAGAATATTCTCTTTAAACTGAATTCGATCATTACTGACCAGGCTCTCAAGCGAAATACCGGACAGTCCTTCAAGTTTTTCTTTATCGTGTGGCTGCAAGGTAAAGGGCACAAGTCCTGGTGTCGTTGGCCAGAGATGGTGACTGAACTGTTCGGCAACTTTATAACCAAACGGGCTGGCGCACATTTTAGGGATTGATAAACCACCACTTGCAATAACTAAAGATGCCGCCTGAAAAACAGCTAAATTAGTTCTAACAGCAAAACTATTTCCAGCTGACTTCTCTACTGATGAAATTTTACAATTAAGATGAATCTTAACGTTTGCCTGTTTGCATTCTTTAAGCAACATATTAACAATGTCTTTGGCACTGTTATCACAGAACAGTTTACCCAGATCACGCTGGTGATAGGGAATTTGATGGTTATTTACCAGGGCAATAAAATCCCACTGCGTGTATCGGCTTAATGCAGATTTACAAAAATGCGGATTATGGGAAATGAAGTTGCTGGCACAAACTTCCATATTGGTAAAGTTGCATCGACCACCACCGGACATCAGAATTTTTTTACCTGCTTTGTTAGCATGGTCCAGCACAAGCACTTTGCGTCCACGTTTTCCGGCTTCGATAGCACACATGAGTCCTGATGCGCTGGCACCGATAATTAACACCTCTGTTTGAATGATTTTATCAGGCATAGAAAAAAAAGCCGTGCGTAGTTTATAAGTTAGAATGCTCGCTATAACGAAAATGAAAAAACATGAAAAGAGGGCAGAGATACATGATAGCAGATTAGATTATTAACGGACTAGTAGCGTATACTTAGCAAAATATTCAACGCTCTAGGGAGGAGTGAAAATGAGTGACTATACACATATTCTGCTGGCTATTGATTTCTCTACATCAGCAAATCAGCTGCTGGTAAAAGCGCGTGATATTACGCAACGCAATAATGCAAAACTCAGTTTGTTACACGTGGTGGAATACATGCCGCCGGTTGATTATGTAAATGATCCTATGGTCAGCAATTGGGTGATCAATGATAATGAAATGCTGGAACAGGCCAAAAAATCACTGCAAAAATTTAGCGAACAACACAATTTGAAAGAGGTTGATTTGAATGTGCAATTTGGTACACCGAAACATGTCATCTCTCAATTTGTCGAAGATAAGCAGTGTGACCTTGTCATAATAGGTTCGCATGGGCGTCACGGTATAAGCCTGCTTTTAGGATCAACTGCTGTCGCCGTACTGCATGCTATGCCATGCGACATACTGACTGTAAAGTTAGAAGAATAATTTCATATACAAAAACATTTATGTTTGCTAATCATGCATTTCAGTGCGGAATCTCTAATGTTTAAATCAATTGGTAAGACCTTTCTCACTGGTTTAATTACCTTATTACCCGTCATACTTACTATTTACCTGTTGTACTGGTTGGCCGTATCTTCAGAAAATGTAATGAGTACTGTGCTTCACTGGGTATTACCGAATGCGACTTATTTCCCGGGGCTTGGCATGATTGCCGGGCTGGTGGTTGTATTTTTCGTCGGACTGTTAATGAAAGCCATACTGATCCGTCAATTGTTCTCTTTTGGTGAGCAGATTCTTTACCGCTTACCACTTATAAAAACGGTCTATCGTGCAATACGTGATCTGTTTGATTTTTTCTCACCAAAGGCGGAAAACCTCGGGCAGGTAGTAGCGGTAACCTATAACGGTATGGAAGTGATAGGTTTTATTACCCAGACAAATCAACAGCGTTTACCAGAATCTTTTCGCGAACAGGATAAGGTGCTGGTGTATATTCCGATGAGCTATATGATTGGCGGGTTTACCGTTTTTATTCCAAATGAACATGTTCGGCCGTTGAAGATGAGTATGGAGGAAGCGATGCGCTTTGCCTTAACCGCAGGGATTACCGGCAAGAATGTGAGTTAATGCTAGCGCTCATAATCCTAATAAGTATGTTGATTATATGAGTTGCGATTGCAGGTACGACAGCAGCAGGGATGCTGCTGTCGAGCTTACAGGGATGGTTTTAAAGCGGACCTGAAATCACATGTCGCATCAGTAAAAACCTCATTAGTAATGTAAGTGCTAATAGTTACCCAGGCTTATTGATTTTCTTCTGCTTATGCAGGTAGCGGAATATAGTAGCAACTAATTAAATATGACTATCATTAAAGCCCATAATCTGGCTTGTCCTATCGACGGGGCCCAGCTAAATTATCATCAAAAACAACTGCTTTGTGAGCACGGCCATGTTTTTGATATTGCCCGGCAAGGTTATGTGAATTTGTTACCAGTGCAGCATAAAAGAACAAAACACCCTGGTGATAGCAAAGTTATGGTTTTAGCAAGAACGCATTTTTTAAATGCCGGATTTTATCAAGCCATCGCCAATAAGTTAAATGAACTTGTACATACACAGATAACCTCTGCAAATGAAATATGCTTTCTGGACGCCGGCTGTGGCGAAGGTTACTACTTTGAGACTCTGTTAAATTATCTTAGTGACAAAGAGGGTTCAACTAACCTGTCTTTTGTTGGTCTCGATATATCTAAACATGCCATTGTTCAGGCAAGCAAAAGAAACAAACAGATAAGCTGGGTCGTCGGTACAAACAGAAGACCACCCGTTGCTGAAAAAAGCATTGATATTATTTTAAGCTTGTTCGGTTTTTTGAGTGTGCCAGGCTTTAATAAAGTATTAAAGCCTGGCGGTAAAATCATTGTTGTCGATCCTGATCGCGAGCATCTAAAAGAATTAAGAGAAATAATTTACCCTGAAATAAAAAAATCAGATCAGGTCAGTACACTACAAACAGAAAAAACTGGATTTTTTTTAGTCAATAGTGAGTCACTGCAGTTTAAAGTAAACCTTGATAATGAGCAGATTACTAATTTACTTATTATGACACCGCATTTTTATCGGGCATCGAAAGAAGGCAGGGAAGCAGCAAAGAATTTACCACAACTGGATTTAACCGTTGATGTGGTATTTAGTGTTTTTGAAAAAAACTAGTCTTTTATAGGACCAGGGTGTCTCTTAGCAAGTCCAGTTATTAAATCGTCTGTGTCTGGATAATCGCCCTTCTTTACAGCTACTGTATTACCCTAACCGTCCATCCATGAGCTATTCAATATGAGCTATTTATTAATTCAGCTTTTAACTCCAGCGCTCGACCCTGTGTTCATAGATAACGGCTACAGGCATCTACATTATAGTGGGATGAATACTGTATATGCGGATATCTAAAGTATCATCTGATATGGCCTGTAGGTGAACGTGTAATTCCAAACCAGTCAAAAATGACGTGACAATTTGTCGGTATTTTTACCGCTTTATCTGTTAGAGATAAGCCATAACAAAAAGTTAATAATATTAAATATATTAAAATCAATATGTTAGATTATATGCATTAAAAATAGTGTCGATTTTCTTTCCTTAATTTCATCAATAGTCATCATATTGTGTAAAAATCCACAAATTTTTAATGGCTAAATGTTGCATTTATTTACACTTGTTCATTTGTGTTTATTTACACTGAATTTGTCGGATTTTTTTCCATTATATTCAGTATGCGTTAATTAAAAAAAGTCTGGTAGTTAATTTATCTATCATAATCAATAGCTTGCAGTTAATTTGTTGTTTTAAGTTATGCAATAATATGTCAAGAAGTCGAATCATGACTAAAAGATAGCTCAAAAATAATACTAATTTGTCGGGTTTTCTTACTGTTAGCGAAAAAACACTCAATATGGTTCAACATGTTGTTTTTATAATCAATATTTACGAATACAGCATAAGCCTGTACGATAAACGTAAATATTGGTTACAATTTTTTACAATACCTGCTCATAAAACCAGGGGTGTAGAAAAAAATAGATAATAACTTACTGTATTATAAGCTAATTTATGACTTTGGCATGATGTCTGCTTAAGGAATCTCATACCCGTTAAATAAGGCTAATTCCTTATTAAAATAAGGCTAATACCTTATAAAGTAGTTAATTGCTAGCTATAAAACTAGATAACCAGGCTGCATAACGGGAAAAAGACTAAATGAGCAAAAAATATGGATAAAATGGATGTAAAAATAAACGGTGGGATTTTGTGACTAATCTCGACAGTTTTGATACCCAGGTGGCACCTCTCGGTTTAATGCGCGATGCGGGGGCATTACCCGGCCTGCCAACTCCTGAGGAATTAAGAGATGGTCTGGTGCAGTTCCTGATGACATTGACCGATGATCGTGTGGCTAATGAAGCAGCACCGTTTAATCTCCCTGAACTATTTATCCCTATCACTGGTACTGCGCCGGTTTCTCCCGGTGACCGAAACGGGCTGGTGGCTAATACCCTAGACTTCCAGCGTATTCCCGCAATAAGTTCTGGTGGCCGTGGTTCCGTGGGCTTGCCACCACTGCAACGCTTCCTGGATCTGAATCCACGAAGCGACGCTATTGTTGCTGATGCTGATCTGGATTTGATCGAAGATGCTGCTGACAACTGCTCAGCAGTCGACAATGCAGATCAGCGAGATACCAACAATGATGGTTACGGCAATATCTGTGATGCCGACCTCAATGGAGACCTCATAGTGAACCTGGACGACTTTGGTGAGTTTAGGAGCCAATATCTCACGGCCGGTCCTGATGCGGACTTCAATGGAGATGGCAGTGTAAACCTCGACGACTTCGGAATCTTCAGAGCGATGTATTTAAGCCCACCGTGACCATCGGGACTCAACCCGTAGTTACGGGTAACGGCAATGCTGGTGCAGCTTGATGAACTCAGTCTGCACCAGCACTATTTAGGGAGCGGGATGATAAACAGGATGGTATTTATATATAACTACACTAGCGGTATAGAAGCAGCGAAGAAACCAGCGACCAGCATGCTGCGGTTATATAAGTGTTATATAAGTGTTATATAAATTCAGTTAAATGAAGAAGTTAAATTAGGAAGTTAATGAGTACTAAAGACTTGAGTCTGATCAAGAGGGATAATCAAATGAAAAAAAACAGATACTATAACGGCCGCGATGCCGTAAATCAAAGCAGGGGAGACGATGCCTCGCAGCGGCATGGCCCTCATGGCCTGAGGGTGGCATTCAATACCCTGGCGGTAGCCATAGCCGTAAACCTGGCCGGCCCGAACATGGTCAGTGCAGCGGTCGATATTCCATCGGATTTGCCGCCCAGCCCGCTGACGTTCCCCTTCGATACGAATGGTAATGGTGTCATCGAGGCTGGCGAGACGGCCACGGCCACATCGTTCAGCCAGAAGATGCTGCGTTTCGAGGAGTTCGGCGTGCGTCCGATGCCTGCTCCCGGCGCGCTAAGCGGGATTCTTTCACCACCACCCACCACCTGTTTCGACAGGCCCGATCCCGCGCTCGTGGATATCCTGCTCGAAGCGCCATTGTGGCCGGACCCGACCAAGGAGGCCAACATCACTCTGGACAATCCCTGGGCAACCAAGATCGATGAGTGTATTCCGGGCGCCGTCCCCAATTTAGGCGTCATCGAAGGTCGCCCGGATGGTGTGAGTTTCTCCCACCAGCGCTGGGACGAGTTCAAGCCCGTGGAATACTTTTCGACCGCCCAGGGCGGGGCGCGGGCGAGTACCGGAATACGCGATAACGAGCAAAGTCACGGTTACATCAATGGTGAGTTCTCGTTTTCTAACGGACTGTACCACGACACCACGGGCGGCGGCACCAACGGCACGACCGCCGGTATTGACATCCGCTTCCATCCGTTCATGCCGATCCAGGACTCGAACACCCTGTGGACCTTCGGCGACGGCACCTTGCCGCCGAAGTTGTTGCGGGTCCGTTATGCCCAGCCCATCCTGATGCGCCACTATAACGCGCTGCCGATCGCTGCCAGTGCCAACAACGGTTTCGGTGAGCACACCATCACCACCCACGAGCACAATGGCCACAACCCGGGCGAGGTCGACGGCTTTGCCGGCGCCTATTTCTTCCCCGGCGAGTTCTACGACTACCGCTGGCCGATGGTGCTGGCTGGCTATGACAGCATCAATACCAACGCACTGGATCCGCGTGCCTCCACGCCGTGCTCACCGGGCGAGAAAATGATGATATCCGACGCCGTCACCCATTTGCCTGTAGAAAAGACATGTGACCCCGCCACCCTCACGGTCAACATTCCGGGCGACTGGCGCGAGACCATGAGCACCCACTGGTTCCACGATCACATGATCGACCGCACCTCGGAGAACGTCTACAAGGGCAACGCGGCGATGATGAACTATTACAGTGGCATCGACCGCGGCAAGGAAGGCTTCCTGTGCGATTACGACGACGATCTCAATGCCAATCCCCCAGTCGACAACGTCAACCTGTGTTTCCCCAGCGGTACTGATCTGGACTGGGGTAACCGTGACTACGATGTCCAGCTGTTGGTTGCCGCCAAGGCCTGGAACGCGGCCGGTCAGTTAGACATGGCTGGCGGTCTGAATGTGGACGGCTTTCTGGGCGACCGGATGACTGTCAACTGGCTGTACGAGCCTTATCTGGATGTGCGTGCCCGCAAGTACCGTTTCCGTATCCTAAATGGTGCCGTAGCGCGCTTCTTCAAGTTTGCCCTCGTCGAGCAGATAAATGGAAACGGTGGCACGTTCCCCGGTCCGGCCGGTTCGAACGTATCCTATAACCGCATCAATTATCACATGGTCGCCAACGACGGCAACATCCTTGAGCACGCCATCCCGTTCGGCCCTGCAAATCCCAATGGGGTGTCGGCCGATCTGCCGGTGCAGTCCATCGCCGAGCGCTTTGACGTCATTGTTGACTTTAGCCAGTTAACGCCGGGGGTCAACAGGGTGTACATGGTCAACACCCTGGCATTCAGTGATGGCAGGGGCCCAGATTCGGTCATCCCGCTGGCTGATATCCTCGATGGGACGACTTTTGCGCCTGCGATCGATCCCGATCCGCTTTGTACCGACAACTGCTGGTCGGATGACCCGACCGTCAGACCGTTCCTGGAGTTCCGGGTGACGCCGTACGCTGGCACCGATCTGAGCATGGATCCGAACCTGTACGTGGAAACTGAGTTTGGCGGTGGCGGTAAGCAGATGATCCCGCTGGTGCAGTTTACCCAGGCGGAGCTTGACGGCGCCATCCACCGCACCTTCGACTTCGGTCGTGGCGCCTTTCCCGCTTTATCAGCAAACGACGGTCGGCCAACGCCGTGGGGCATCGTCACCGACGGGGAAATCGCCAATGGCGTCGACTGCGTCGCTGAACCCGGTGAGGTTGAGTGCACCCGGGCTGCGGACGTAAACCGTGTCTCGGCTGCCCCGGAAACCATGGGTGGTGGTGTGGAGATCTGGCACATCACCGGTGGTGGTGGCTGGGGTCACCCTGTGCATATCCACTTCGAGGAAGGTCAGTACCTGGACCGTGATGGTGCCATTCCACCACCCTGGGAGCGTGGTGCACGCAAGGACATGTACCGTATTTCGGGCCTGGATCTTCCTGGGGCTGAAACTAGCCGGTCTATCTCTGTCGCTATCCGCTTCCGCGAGTTCGCCGGCACCTATGTGGAGCACTGCCACAACACCACGCATGAAGACAAGGCCATGCTGTTGCGCTGGGACAACGAACTGCCGGGACAGACGGTGCGTATCCCGACACCGCTGCCGACCTGGGACGGCGTTGGCTACGTTAGCGCAGACCAATCCGGACCCACACACCGGGGACACGACGGTGCTCGAACTGGCCACCATCAAGACCGGCAATGTGGCGGTAGCGGCGGCTCTCTGATCTGGATGGTGACCTGATCCTGGATACGCTTGACAACTGCGTGATGGTTGCTAACGCGGGTCAGCTGGATACTGGCGATGGCGATGGCGTGGGCGATGCCTGCGACAATTGCACGCTCGTTGCCAATGCCGACCAGCGCGATACCAACGGCGATGGTTTTGGTAACCGCTGCGATGCGGATCTAAGTGGAGATGGTGCAGTAGTGAACGTCCTTGACTATGGTCTATTCAGAAATGCATGGCTCACTACCGGGCCGGGATTAGATGCGGATTTCAATGGGGACGACGTAGTGAACGTCATCGACTATGGAATTTTCAGAAATTCGTGGTTAGGCGCACCAGGGCCGTCAGCACTCAATCCGTAGTACGGGCCGACAGAGCTGGTGCAGGTTGATGGCTTAACCTGCACCAGCGCGGGAGTGACGGCAGTATCTTGATAAACATAGTAACGTGGTGCAGCCTCCCTGCCATTGTGCATGCTAAGACATCAACCTGCATAAAGGCAGGTAGGTTGCACCACATGGACCGGTCAAAGACTGTCAGTGGCAATGGTGCCACTAACAGTGCAGGCGGTAACGGCACTGAGCCGCATGGTGGCTGATCACAGTACACCACAAATCAGAAGCGAACCGCCTTACCCTGCAAATCCGCTATTGACCTTTATTGTGTAATGAATTCAGGTTGTCTAAACTGAACTGTAAACGCAATCGTGAAAATGAGGCTAGTTATGAGTTGTTCCCGTATCACCGCAGGCCCACGTGGCGCTATCGCCGCCGCTGTCCTGCTCTTCGCCACTCTGTCGCTGTTAGCTGCCAATCCAGCAAACGCGGCACGACGGGGTGCCGACTACTTCCCCAATGCAACCCTGATCAATCAGGATGGCGAGACGCTGCGTTTCTACGATGACGTCATCAAGGGGAAAGTGGTATCCATCAATTTTATGTTCACCAGCTGTGGAGATTCCTGCCCGCTGGAGACCGCCAAGCTGCGTAAGGTTCAGCAGCAGCTCGGCGAGCATGCCGGCAAAGATGTCCACATGTATTCCATTACCGTCGACCCCGAACGCGACACACCGGCGGCACTCAAGGCTTACATGCAGAAATTCGAGGTCGGTCCCGGCTGGCAGTTCCTGACGGGAAAGAAAGCGGACATCGATTTGGTCCGTAAAAGTCTGGGCATGTACAGTGAAGAAGAGGAAGAACTCAGCGATCACGCGATCAACTTCGTCCTGGGCAATGAGGCGACCGGACAGTGGTTAAGGCGAACACCCTTCGATCTACCCGAGACACTGGTTTCCGTGTTACTTGGCCGCCTGCAACAGCATCGATTTGTATCGTCAGCGGCTGCCGCGAGACCGAGCTATGCGCAGAGCAAACCCTTACCACCAGCCCCCCCGGGCGAGGACCTGTTCAAATCGCGCTGCACGGCCTGCCATACCATTGGCCGGGGCGATAAACTGGGCCCGGATCTGCTGGGTGTTGTCAGCAAACGGGACCGTCAATGGCTGATCCGCTGGCTGCGGGAACCCGATGTCATGCTCAAGGAAAAAGATCCCCTGGCAATGGCGCTCTACACCCAGTACGGCAAGGTACCGATGCCGAATGTAAAGCTGGCTGACAAACAAATTCTTGACCTGATCAAGTACATGCAGGCGGAAACCCGGCGTGTGAATGAGATAGCCGAGGGTACGCCCCCGCAAACACACAGCCTGGAAAGCATCAACACGCACTGAGTCGGCTGTTCACGCAGCGGGACACCGCCCGGGCAACGACACGCAGTAGGTCAGACGCAAACAGACGCCACTGAGATTAAAACGATTCAGTAACACGGGAGCAATAATATGCTAAACCGATCAAACAACACGGGACTATCCTTATATCTTTTCGCCATGCTTTGCCTACTCCTGTCCGGTACGGCCAGGGCGATCACCGTCGGCCAGATCGATAATTTTGAGGACGGCACGCTGCAGGGCTGGAGGATGGGCATATCCTCTGTCACGGACAGCTATATGACAAATTTCGCCGATGGCGGACCTGTTGGCGTCGGCGATAGTTACCTCGAGGTGACTGCGGACAGCACAGTGCCATTTGGTGGTAGCAGGCTCACGTTCTTCAACAAGCTGCAGTGGACGGGTGATTACACCGCCGCGGGGATCACCGCGATCGCCATGGACCTGAAAAATATCAGCTCCTCTGAAATCCTGAATCTGCGGCTGGCTATCAATGGCGGTTTTGGACTCAGCAATAATATGACAGGCGGCGTGTTTGCCACCGCAGCCAGCATCAGCCTGGACAGTGGCAGTGGCTGGACACGGGCTGTATTCTCATTGCTGCCCGAAGATCTGGTCTCAGTCAGCAGCCCAGGCGGCCACACCACAGGCAACGATGTCCAGGCAACACTTGCCAACGTGCTGGAATTGCGGCTATTAAATAGCGCAGCACCCGACTGGAACGGGCTCCCGGTTACTGCTACACTGGGTATCGACAATATCCACAAGGTACCGCTACCGCAGGCTCTTGCACTGTTCGCTTCGGGACTCGTTGTACTCCTGACAACACGGCGCAAAAATAAATTTCAAACATAATAGCCAGCTGATCAGTTGGCCTGTTTTATGAGTAACATCAACGAGGATCTGGAATCAATGAAAAACCACGCTGTATTTTTTGTTTCACTAATAACATTACTGTCTATTTACTCCAGTTGCTACGGCCAGCAGAATCCGGGCGGGGCCGAGGCAGCAAATGAAGGCAAAAAAGTTCAGGAACCGAGTGCATCCGAGGCTACAAATGTTAGCTCAAAGCAGCAGAAGTCAGACGAAGTCGTGACTGCAAATGTTAGCCTAAAGCTGCAGAAGCCGAGTGAAGCCGAGGCAATAAAAGCGGCAATAGCGTACTTGAACCGTGGTGGACAAATGACCATACAAAAGTCAGAATTTATAGCATGGGGTACCTATAGTGAAAAACTTCTCTACTGGCCAATGAAATTGCGTTTGACCTATAAAACAACGGGATCTGATAGTCTGAGAAAGAATGAATATGCGGTGAAGATTTCCAAAGATATTAACGGTAAATTACAGGCCAGCACATATTATGCGTGGAGAACCGACTTTAAATAGTCAGCTGGCGCACTGCCAATTTCTGGAGCTCAAGGCGCTGTTGGTTTTGATGATGTTTTAATCAGCGCCAGAATATATTCTGGCTCATTGAATAATGAAGGAGTTTCATACATTTTCCGTGGTGGTCTAAACGGTATTGTCGGCACTGGCCTGGCTGATGCCTATACACGTATTACCTCAAACAGGGCAAATGCTGATCTGGGTCTCAGTGCCAGAGGTGCAGGTGATATTGATGCTGACGGACGGGCAGATATTATTGTTGGTGTACACGGTTACAGCAATGGTGAAGTCGGAGAAGGTGCGACTTTCATTTATCAGTGTGCACCGTCACTTCTGCCGCCGAATCAGGTCGCTATCGCCAATGCAGGCCATGATGAAACTTTGCTTGACAGTGATAACAACGGTGTTGAACTGGCGACTTTGGATGGTAGTGCGTCACTCGATGTTGATGGTAGCATTGTTTCATATGAGTGGTCTGAAGGTGACGCACTGCTGGGGTTAACGGCAACTATACAAACCTCACTTGCTCTCGGTGACCACCTGATTACACTTACGGTTACAGATGATGCTGGGGACAGTTCGAGTGATACAGTGCTGGTGCGGGTGACTAGCGGTGCAGCAAATCTTGCGCCCGTTGCAAACGCAGGTCCGAACCAGTCGGTAACGGATGACAATGTAGACGGTGTTGCCACGGTAACGCTTAATGCAAGCGCATCCACTGATGCTGATGGCACTATTGTGAGTTACCAATGGCGAGAAGGTACAATCCTTCTGGGTACGGGGGCGATTATCAATGTACCGCTAACTGTTGGTGTGCATAATATCCTGCTTCAGGTGAATGATAACAGTGGCTCAGGTGCGCAGGATGCGGTAGTAGTAACAGTTAATCAGGGCAGTGCGCCACCACCTCCTTCCGTACCACAGGGTGCGGTTAGTATGACAGGTACCACGGTGACTCAACGCGGCAATCAGACTACCTTTAGCGTTATATTGACCAATACGGGTAGCACAGCAATAACGCAAACACAGTTAGCACTTAGGGTGTCGCCAACTAATCTAATTAAGGGTCTGCAACCGGGTGGTATTGTTGCAGTTGCTGATATTCCTGTTGGCGGCAGTGTGACACGCAGCTGGAGTGGTAGTGCGGATAAAGAAGGCACAGGTAGCGTTACCGTAGAAGGCTTAAGTAATGGTGTCAGTATAGATGCCATGGTGACCAGTTTAACGGTGGCCAAGTAAAATTGACGAGAAAAGCCTGGCGCGGGGAGTTCATTAAGTATGCACAGCACACCCCGTGTCAGGTTGTATGTATTTATTTATCAGGCTTGCTCATTCTGCAGTTATTAATTGTCAGGCCAAAATATAACGATTATTTTTTCTGCCACGAGCCGCCTAGTTTAATATAACTACCAGGCCTGGATTTCTCTATGGCCTTTTTACCTGCTAGCTGCTCTACGGTTTGCAACGATGTTTTATTGCTTGCTGCAATCTCCTGATATTTTTGTTTGCGTTTTAAATTAACGCTTTCTATCAATGCTTTTGTTTCAGCTGATGGAGAGGTAACAGCGCCGAGATATCCTGCCGGTGTTTCACCTACCAGTCCCTGAGACTTTGCTGTTTGCAGATCAACTGCATAAGCAGGCTGTGTCATAAGCAGCAAACATGCTGTAAATATCACCATGGTTTTTTTAAGTATGGCTTGTTTCATTATTGCTAGTCTCCGTTAGAAAAGTCCGCTATCATCGCTGAACACTTCGTCGAGTTCTTTATCAACTTTGACGCGTATTTCGTGTTCGATTTTGACATTGAGATTTATGGTAATGGGTTTGTCTGGTGCCTCTACCTTGACGGTAGGAGCGCAGCTCATCAGAAAAGTGCCCATCGCTAAAATTAAAAGTTGTCTTTGCATAGTAGTTTAACCAGCTCGCTTGCTGTATTTAGTAATTCATTCAGGATTATTTGCTGTGTTACTTTTGTGCTTTTTCATATAAACGACGTACCTTATTATCGATTTTTTTACTTACGCCCTGAGCATAACGTAAACTTTTGAGTAGTGAAAGCAGGTTTTGTTCAGTATTTATATTGAGATGCACGGGACGGCTGGTATCAAGCCCAGGACTGGTGCCTTTTAACTGAAGGTTTATTTTCAGTCTGCCTTCAGGTGTAAAGTTTACACCTGCTGATAAATAACTGTAACGAAAATCTCTGAGCGCATCCAGTGCGATTCCTGTAATCGGATTCTGTTTCAACTGTTCAGTTCCGGTGGCTGGATTATAACGAATCGTTCCGTTACGCACATCGTTAATAAAGGCACCGTCCTGGATAAAGACACCTTCTTCATTCAACTTGACAGGGATGATGCCATCAATTCTGCCGGTTGCTTCGATACCCTCAAGTTGCTGGGTTTTTACTATCTCGGCCAGATCGATATTTGTCGCTTTGATCATGAAGTTGTTAGTGCTGCTATTAAGGTCATAGAGCAGATCATTAGCAGAAAAAGACCCACCAAATATTTCACCGTACAGGTCATGCACAATGACCTGTGGCTGTGAGTTGCTACGTTCTGTCTTAACCTTGAGATCGGTACTAATATTATTTGCAATAACACCCGAATCAACATACTTGAGAGTAATTTTACCAGCGCTAACTGTTTGTAATTTTGGCAGGATCTGCAGTTCATGGTCAAACGATAGACCGGAAAATAAAAGTTCGCCAGCATTACCACCAGCGTTATCAACATTTATTGCTGTATTTAAGCTGAAAGCATCCTTTTCAGACCATGATGCATGCGAAGATAGTTTTATTTTTCCGCTCAGTAAATCAAACGGGTAGGGCCACGGCACTAACAATAGACTTAATTTGTTATTCTCAGCATTTAAGTCAAGTGGTGTTAAAGATTTGATGGAGAGCTTACCGAAACCTCTGGCTAAATTATGGTTAACAGAAAATTCAAATTCACCGGGCACTTCGGCAGCAGAGAAATTACCACTAACGTTTAGTTGTTTTGCATTGGCCGCAATGTGAGCAGCAATATCTTTAACCTGAAAGACCCTGGATCGGAAATTTGCTGCCAATAATTTTGAACTGAAGCCACCCTTGTATGACCAGCTGTTTAAAACATCTGTCAGTTCGCCAACCATGTATATTCGGCTATCAGCAAGCGAGAAATCCTGGTAACTGACGTAACCCGCTTTTATATAAGAGCCGTTTTGTATCTGTAATCGTTGTAGAGGATTAATTTTTGCATTTTTTATCTTTAATTTAATAATTAAATTATCAACGGCATATGTCTCATACATCAATTTTTTCGATTCGGCTGTAAGTGTTGTTATGAACTGAGTATCCGATTCAAAGTTAAACGATATTTTTCCATTAACTTTCTCCGTTTTATAAATATCATTAGTAACGCCATCAGTAACGCCATCAATTTCTGCAGAAGAACTGCGGGCAAATGCTTGCAACCAATTTTGTAACAGTAGTGGCTTAATATGATACTTTCCCGTTAAAACTTTATCATGAATAGTGAGTTCGATCTTTGCAGGTATTACATCCGCTGTTGTTTGTCTTAATTCTGCTGTCAGCTGATCTGCTGTTAGTCTCAGTGCAACAGACTGTTTAATTGAAGACTGTTCTAAAAGAGAAAGTTCGTTATCAAGCGATTCGTTTTTAGCGGTACTTTTTAGCTGGAACACTTTGCCTTTAAATGCAGCAAAAGCTTGACCATTCAGTGTTATATGATTAATAAATAAAGTATCAACGACCAGGTATTTACGTAGCGCAAGCCTCAGCGCAGCGATTATCTTAAGAGGTTGCAGAGTTTTATGTGTGCTAGCTGACTCAGCAGCTGAGTCAGTCTGTATCTCAGCGCTGTTGTCGTAATGCAGATCAAGATTGTTTATTATTAAACTGTTTACACGACCTTCTACGAGTTCCCCGGGGTTATAGTTGATGATTGTGTCTTGTGCATCAATCTGTAACAATCCTGTTGCTGTCAATAGAGAAAAGCCAAAGCGGGGTAGCTGGCTTTGATTTTGGTCCAGTTGCTGGATATGAACGGTCACATCCTCCAGACCGGAACGCTTTAATGAGGATGTGACGAGCAATTCGGCTAGATAGGTACGTGCTGACCAGACGCCCACTATAAGAGCAAATATAAAAAATAATATGAGCAATAATATTAAATACCGAAGCTTATGGGTAGGCATTGTGTTGTCACGCTAGTGTTATCTTTGTAAACACAAACATAATAGCAGATTACTTAATATATGAGAATTTACTGGTTCAATGTTCATCATCCTGATGTAGGTAAAGATTTCATTTAACGCAAGGGGATACAATAAACACATTATGAATATAGATGACTTACGCCGACAGGTAATGCAGCAGGGGTTAAATCACAGTGAACTGGATACAAACCCTTTTAAACAATTTGAAGCCTGGTATCTACAGAGCATCAAAACCGATATTTATGAACCGGGTGCGATGACATTAGCGACGGTTGATAAAAATGCTCAGCCCTGGCAACGTATCGTGTTATTGAAAATATTTGACGAAAAAGGTTTCGTGTTTTTTACTAATTATGAAAGTCGCAAAGCACAACAGATTGCTGTGAACCCAAAGGTTAGTCTGTTGTTTCCCTGGCATGCTCTCGGTCGACAGGTAAAGATAACCGGCGAAACAACAAAGGTGTCAACAGCGGAATCGTTGAAATATTTTACCACGCGGCCGCGTGGCAGCCAGATTGGTGCATGGGCATCGAGTCAGAGCCAGATGATTAGTTCGCGTTCAATTCTGGAATCGATGGTCGACAGTATGAAGCAGAAATATGCTAATCAAGAGGTGCCATTGCCACCATTCTGGGGCGGTTACCGGGTGAAACCGATAACCATTGAATTTTGGCAGGCACGAGATAGCCGCTTGCATGACCGATTTATTTACCAGAAAAACAAAACCGGCGAGTGGTTTAGTGAGCGGCTAGCACCTTAGTATTCTAAATGCATAAAAAAAGCAAACTGCTGACACAAAGGATACAGAGAAAAAATTCATGCCTTAATGGCCAAAAGTGCTGGTTTAAAAGCAAGATCAAAAACTTTTTACCACAGAGGCACGGAGAGCACAGAGTTTTACTTTGTTAACAGCGCCACAGGCGCAGTTAACAAAAAAATGTTTTTCTCCGTGCCTCTGTGGTGAATTTTATTTGTGTAACTGCCAAATCGCCTGGTAACTGCAATCAACGCGGGCACCATCAACAACAACCAGCTCATTGAACCGCCGTGTCCGGCAAACACAATTTCCGTTTCTACAGGATAGATAACAACTGTGTCGTTATCATCATGGTAACTGTCTTCTAACGGTAAGGCACTTAACGAGGCATCATCATACGGGCCATAACTCAGCAGCCATACATCAAAATCGGCATCATAGACCTCGATTCGCACATCGTAATACCCCGGCGGAAAACCATCGGCTAACTCTGTTTCAATAATAAAGCTATCCAGTTCGCTATCGCCATGAATATGGTAGTTATCACTGCTAGCATAAAAATTCCATGGCCCGCCTTCATAACTTAGGTATAGATTTACATAAATATAAGCGGTATCAAAAAACGTATCAACATCAATAAGCACATTGAAACGGTGATAAAAACCATCATTATTAAAATCACTGATCAGCTCGGTTGATGCATCATATATAGTGTAATCAGCACCATGGATTACACTGCTGGTAACGATGTTTAATGCCTTTGTAGTTGATTCCATTCGAAAACCCTGTTTCTCCAGCGAAGTTTTAATGTCGGCATCAACCTGTTTAAGTAAAGCGTCTTTAGCTGTGTTATCAAGCTGCGTGCTTTTGCTAAAACTGATTGATTTAGATATGCGTGTGTCGTTAACTTCAGACGCTAACAGGGGTTGAGATAATAAAACCAGCATAACCCAAAAAGCTATCCACAGTATAATTTTGGCGATGACTTCTGTTGTTGGTTTGAATGACATTGTTGTCTCCTGATTGATTAACTTCAGGATTATTACAACATTAAGCAGCTGAACAACTGCTGAACGATATGCGGTAAATCGACGATATTTTAATATGATACAACGCAGATAAAATGACAGGCTAGAATCGACCATTAGCGCCAGTTCAAAAACAAGTTAAAAACGATTCACCACGGAGGCACAGAGGGCACAGAGTAAGAATTAACCTCAAATGTTTTTTCGTTCTGTGTTCTCTGTGCCTCTGTGGTGAAAAATGCTTTTAATGTTTTTGACTGTATAAAAAGGTCGATTATGCACTGTCTGCGTTATAACACGACAGTGATCTCAGCACCGCCCAGCTGACTTTTCGTTATTTTCAAGCTGCCGTGATACGCCTCAACAATGTTCTGTACAATCGACAGGCCTATGCCGTGACCCGCAGTAGTTTGATCAGCACGTCTACCACGTTTTAATAATTCTTCAACTTTTTCCAGAGCGATACCCGGGCCATCGTCGCTTACTGTTATACACAGATGGTTGTTTGTTTGATTCGCTTTTATTTCGATATGCTGATTTGCCCACTTGAAGGCATTGTCCAGAAGATTGCCAAGCAGCTCCATCAGGTCACCTTCATCACCTTTGAATACCACTGTTTTATTTACCTCGACATTAACGTCGATTTGTTTATCACGGTAAACCTTATGTAAGGAGTCAAGCATACGAGAGGTGATTGACTCAACATTAATGGACTTGCCGATGCTGCTAGAACCAGCGGTTGCTGCACGCTGTAGCTGGTATTCAACTATCGAGTTCATCCTGGTAATTTGTTCTAACAGGGTATTGTCCTGCTTATTGCTTGATAAACTAGTTTGTAAAACAGCAAGCGGTGTTTTCAAACTGTGTGCAAGATCACCCAGTGCATTGCGGTAACGTGTTTTTTGATCACGTTCCTGTTGCAATAAAACATTGATATTGTTGGTGAGCCGTTCAATTTCCTGCGGATAGTGTTGCTGTATCTGTTCCTGCTCGCCGGTTTCGATTCGGTTAAGTTCTATACCGACTTTTCGTAATGGCGACAGGCCCCAGCGCAGAATTAAGGCCTGGCTGAAAAGCAATAACACCGCCATGGCGACCAGCCAGCTCCATAATGTTTTGCGGTACAGACTGATTTGTTTGTTAAACGACTTGAGGTCAGTGGCGATATTAAACGTCAGTGCGATACTGCTGGTATCGCTAGCCCAATCCACGCCATAAGCAAAGGTGTAATAGGTGATATTATCTACTCTTATTTTATCAAATCGTTTGTGTCCACTTGTTAATGCTACTGGTTGTGGTGGTTTTGCGCCTAATGCTGATGAGGATTGCCATAATGTCCGGCCTGTTTTGCTGGTGATATAGGCATATATACCTGAACTGGGAAGCCCCAGTAACGCGTCGAGTTCATTCGACGGCATGGTTAATTCGTTTTTTTCTACTTCGGCGACCGCCATTAAAGCATACAACTGGCTGGTTAAGGTATCGCGCAGTGCGCTTTCGCTACTATCGATAAAGGCACGTTCGAGTGTTACTGCAGTTAACGTAATAAATACCACCAGTACCAGTGTTGCACTAAGAATTATGCGACGATTAAGTGACATTAAAAAAAGTCCATCATTTGTGGTTCTCACCGGTGTCTGTATCACCCATGCCTGTATCACCTGGGTCTGAATCACAAAGGGTAAAACGATAACCACGATTGCGCAGAGTTTCGATTGGTTTAAGCGAACCATCCGGATCGAGTTTTTTGCGTAAGCGTCCAATTAAAACTTCAATAACATTACTGTCACGGTCATCGTCATGCGGATAAAGATAATCTGCCAGCCGGGATTTTGATACTGCTTCAGTTGAATGTCGCATCAGATATTCAATCATGCGATATTCAAATGCGGTGACATCAACCGCTTCATTATTTAGCTTCACCTGCTGTGTATTCAGGTTCAGGGTAATGCAGCCGCATTTATGTTCTGTTGTGGCTGAACCGGTGGCGCGGCGAAGCAGGGCCTTAATACGCGCCAGTAATTCTTCCATCTGGAAAGGTTTTACCAGGTAGTCATCGGCGCCTGCTTCCAGACCTTCGACTTTTTCCTGCCAGCGACTGCGAGCCGTAAGAATCAGCACGGGCAGGGTGCTGCCCTGTTCGCGTAATTTCTTAATGATCTCAATACCACTCATGCCGGGCAGGCCGATATCTATGATGGCCGCATCAAGCGGATATTCAGTGGCAAAAAAATAACCTTCATTGCCTTCGGCACTGGTATCGACGGTGTGGTTTTCGGATTCAAGTCCTGCCTTGATTTCCGCCTGCAATTTCAACTCGTCTTCAATGACTAAAATACGCATAACTATCGACGAGGCTTTAAATCGTCCTGGGAACCGGGTTTTATTTTTCCGCTTTCTGCATCAACCCGAATGATCTGAACCTTGCCACTATCGCTCAGTATTTTTACCTGGTAATCATTGGCCTTGCGCTTAACAGCCAGCACGCGTCCAGCATAACTCTGCGTAGCAATGTTCACGGCTTGCTGTTTGCTGATGCCGTCAGCTGCCGCATGCACCAGCGTATTCAACAACAGCATTGAAATAAAAAACAGGGAAAAGAAAATAGTTTTCATGATATTGACCACAATTGTTTAACAATTGAAGCTTACACCGAAGTCACGAGGTTAACCATACACCGTACGCAACTGGTGTCGGCTAGACGCCCTATAAAAAAGCGCTCTAGCCGACAACCCCGGTATAACTAATCGCGAAAGATTATGTCAACGTTGTTAGTGTGCAAGCCAATCATAAATCTTAGCGGGTCCAGGCCATAAGAATAATCGCTATAATGGTGGTCATTCACAACATAGGTTGTATGATGATCTCGGTGACCATCATGATGCTTACGTTTATAATAAACATGATCGTTGTGATGGCCATGGCCTTTATTATAGCGATGTTTTGAACTGTAGCCATGATTGCTTTTATGACTATTGCCACGTGATTTGTAATGGCGTTTATTGCTATGTGAATTGCTGTGTTTATCCCCCTTACTGTGTGATTGACGATCATCGTGAGAATACTTGTTCTTATGACCACCACGGTCACCATTGTCGGCCATTGAAAGTGTTGGCGACAAGACAAGACCGATAGCAAGTGCAGCAATCAGAGGCAGGGTTTTAAGGCTATTCAAACTTTTTATCTTGATATTCATCTTAAGTCTCCTAAAAGAGTTAACAAAAACCGGATTAATCCCGATGGTTGTAATTTAACGCTAATGGGATGAACGAAAGCTGAACAGGAATTCAGGTAAAACGGACGTTCACAATTGTGGCCGAAAGAGCAAAGCCGGCCATTAGCGCTAGAAAAAACAATTTATTCCGCAAATGAACGCAAATACACGCAATTTAAAAACTATTTAAGTCCACAGATGAACGCAGATAAACACAGATAAGAGCATTTTTTAGCTTTTAAACATCTGTGTTCATCTGTGTTTATCTGTGGATGATTAATTTTTTGCTTTTAAAAATATGCGTGTATTTGCGTTCATTTACGGAAGAATCTAAAAGTTTTTTTCATTTTTCCAACGGGAACTATGGGTCGACATAGAATCTTCAGCTATATTTTTTAATCGTCCCTTATGGTTATCAAGGACAAAATTAACTGTCTGTACTGAACTTAAATGCTGCATTTGCGGCTAAACTCAATGTATAGCCAGCAAAGAGGGTAACACGATGGACGCAAAGGATGTTAAGAACAGTGAGCAGGCTCGTCAAATAGTAGAGACGAGTGGCCATAGTCATGTCAAAGTCGGTGTGTTTGATATGGATGGTGTTATGCGAGGCAAATACATGTCTAAGGATAAATTCTTATCCGCGCTAGATACTGGCTTCGGTTTTTGTGATGTAGTTTTAGGATGGGATGTTAAAGACCAGCTTTATGATAATGTCCGTTATACCGGCTGGCATACCGGTTACCCCGATGTACTTGTCAGAATCCTGCCTTCTAGTTGTCGACAACTGCCCTATGAAAATAATATGCTATTTTTTCTTGGCGAGTTTGCAGCAGAAGCGGAGTCAGTTTGTCCACGTGCAACGTTACGCCGAGTGCTTGATAAAGCTAAAACCATGGGATTGAATGTTCTCTCTGGTTTTGAGTATGAGTTTTTTGTATTTAATGAAACCCCATTGAGTGTTCGTGAGAAAAACTACCAGAATATGCAGCCCCTGACACCAGCGGAATTTGGTTATTCGGTAATACGCAATAGTGTGGAATCTGAAACTTATCACGGTATTTTAAAACTTGCGGAAGATATGGATTTCAGTATTGAGGGATTACATGAAGAAACTGGACCGGGTGTATTAGAAGCAGCGATTGCTTATAGTGAGGCTCTGGAATCGGCAGACAAAGCCGCATTATTTAAAACCTTCACAAAAATATTGCTGCAAAAGCAAAATAAAATGGCAACCTTTATGGCCAAATGGTCAGCGGATTATCCGGGCCAAAGTGGTCATATTCATTTGTCGTTGCAGGATGAGACAGGTCGGCCTGTATTTTATGATGCCAGTAAAGCCGATAATATGAGTGATACCATGCGGCATTTTGTAGCCGGCCAGCAAAAACTTATGCCTGAATTTCTTGCCATGATTGCACCCACAATAAATTCTTACCGGCGTTTAATTCCTGGCTTCTGGGCACCGACTGATGCCAGTGTGGGCGTAGACAATAGAACCTGTGCGATCCGGATTATTTCAGGTGATAAAAAAGCACAACGTCTGGAATTTAGAATCGGTGCTGCTGATGCTAATCCTTATGTGATTTTATCTGCGGTAATTGCTTCAGGTTTATGGGGTATTGAACATAAAGTAGAGATTGAATCAATGGTAGAGGGAAATGCTTATGAGCAGGTTTTTCCTGAATATTTAAAATTACCTGAAACCTTATGGGATGCGGCACAACGTTTTAAACAATCCACTGTGGCCAGAGAGTATTTTGGTGAAGATTTTGTCGAACATTTTGCGGCGAGTCGTGAATGGGAAGAAAGGGAATTTCGCAAACATATTTCTCAATGGGAACTGGAACGCTATTTTGAAATTATTTAATAATCCTTTACTAATTTTTAAATACACATATGAAAAGGAGTTCCTGTATTCAAGATTGACTGTAGCATGGACGACAGATATTTGCTCCTCGACACACCGCTTCGCAGCTCCTCGACAACTGCTCCTCGACAACTGCTCCTGCGTTGTCCTACTACCGTCCATCCATGGACATATGCATTGTCCTACTACCGTCCATCCATGGACATATGCAATATCTGCACTTCCTACAACCATGCAGGTCGTATTTACGGCGCATCTTGAATACAGGAACGCCTTTTCATTCATCACAGCAATAAAGCATAATGAAAAATAATGTCATAAAAATAGTCTCTCCTATTGATGGTACGGTGATCGCAGAAAGAAAGCTGGCGACTGAAGATGAAGTAAATTCTACGCTGCAATGTGCTGTAGCAGCGCAAGTCCAATGGAAATCAACAGCTATATCAGAACGAGCAAAGCTTTGTCATAAGGCGATTGCCTGTATAGTGGCAAAATCTGCTGAGATTGCCAGAGAAATCACGCTGCAAATGGGGAGGCCTATAAAGTATGCAGCAGGTGAACTATCTGGCCTGGAAGAACGTGCGTCTTATATGATTGACATCGCCGAGCACGAACTTGCTGATACGCCGGTTGAAAACAAAGCTGGTTTCACACGTTTTATCCGTAGAGAGCCATTAGGTGTAGTATTAACGCTGGCACCCTGGAATTATCCATATCTTACTGCGGTTAATTCAATTATACCCGCGCTGATGGCGGGCAATAGCGTTGTACTTAAACACTCAACACAAACCTTATTGTGCGCAGAACGTTTTTATCAGGCATTTGAACAGGCCGGTTTGCCTGCAGGGGTATTCCAGTATTTACACCTTAATCATGAGAAAACAGCTGAGCTTATTAAACATGAAAACATTAACTATGTCTCATTTACCGGCTCTGTTGAGGGCGGTAAAGCCATTGAGCAAGCTGCGGCAGGTTTGTTTAAATCGGTTGCTTTAGAACTTGGCGGTAAAGATCCTGCTTATGTGATGGCTGATGCAGAGATTAATTACAGTGTTGAAAACCTGGTAGATGGTGCCTTTTTTAATTCGGGTCAATCGTGCTGTGGTATAGAACGTATTTATGTACATGAAGATAATTATGAAGAATTTGTCGAAAAATATGTAAGCCGGGTGAATTTATATCGCTTAGGTAATCCGCTGGATCAGGCAACAACATTAGGGCCAATGGTGAACAGCAAAGCGGCACATTTTGTCTGTGAACAAATCAGACAGGCAGTATCAATGGGTGCAAAAACATGTATTGATGAAATCCGTTTTTCTGCGAGTCAAGCAAACACACCTTATCGAGCACCACAGGTACTAATTGATGTAGATCATACTATGTCGATAATGAAAGACGAAACTTTTGGGCCAGTGGTTGGCATTATGAAAGTTAGCAGTGATAATCAGGCCATAGAGTTAATGAATGATAGTAGTTATGGATTAACCGCATCGCTATGGACAAATAATGTCGATAAAGCAATTGAAACAGGTGATTTGTTACAAACAGGAACCGTTTTTATGAATCGATGTGATTACCTGGATCCAGCTTTGCCATGGGTTGGTGTTAAACAGTCCGGTCGAGCTTGTTCATTGTCAAAATTAGCCTACCAGCAATTAACACGGCCAAAGTCATTTCATTTAAAAACAATGCTATAGAGGACACTGCTGTCCCACAAATAAATATGAGAGACGTGGATTGTGTATCACTGCCAAAGACCGCATCCCTGCGGCTGACGGTCTCAGCAAGGTGCTTCCAATCCATGCCTCTTATATTTATTGGACCATCAGTACTATAGAGGTGCCCTATAATGCTTGCAAGACTAATGTCGACAGGAGAATGTTATGCCAAACAAGATTGATATAACCAGACTAAATGACTTACAGGCGAACTGGAATTTCCCAACCACGATTCATTTTGGCGCTGGAAAAATTTCACAGCTTGCCGCTATTTGTAAAACCTTAAAGGTAAATAATCCTTTACTGGTTACGGATGCCGGGTTGGTCAAGCAAACATTTATCAAAGAGATGGTTCAGGCTAATGAAGAGGCTGGGATTAAAACGACAATATTCAGTTCTGTCAAACCTAATCCTACCGGTAGCAATATTGAAGAAGGTGTTACTGCATATAAAAATGGACAACATGATGGTGTCATTGCGATTGGTGGAGGCAGTGGCCTGGATGCAGGTAAAGCGATTGCCTTAATGGTAAATCAAAATCATACTTTATGGGATTTTGAAGATGTGGGTGATAACTGGACACGTATTAACCCGGATGGCATTGCCCCGGTTATTGCGATACCCACCACGGCAGGTACGGGTTCGGAAGTAGGGCGTGCATCCGTCATTATTGATGAAAGCACTTCAAGCAAAAAAATACTATTTCACCCGAAGATGATGCCCGATGTAGTGATTGCAGATCCGGTGTTGACCCGGGGGTTGCCTGCGCACATAACAGCAGCGACTGGCATCGATGCGTTTGTACATAATTTAGAGGCCTTTTGCACGCCTGTCTATCATCCTATGGCCGACGGTATCGCCCTGGAAGGTATGCGCCTTATAAAACAATGGCTGCCTGTTGCATTTGAAAACGGTGACAATCTGGTTGCACGTAGTCATATGTTAATTGCCTCATCAATGGGAGCCACAGCGTTTCAAAAAGGTTTGGGTGGTATCCATGCATTGGCTCATCCGCTGGGTGCAGTATTTGATAAACACCACGGTTTATTAAATGCTATTTTATTGCCCTATGTTTTGCTTAGAAATAAACCGGCAATTGAAAACAAAATAATTCATATTGCCCGTTACCTGGAGTTAGATGATGTTTCATTTAATGGTTTTATGCACTGGGTATTAAAGTTTAGACAGGATTTGAACATTCCAGATAGTCTGGCTGCTATAGGTATTAGCTTAGCGAAAAAAACCTTAATTGGCAGCCTGGCTGTGAAAGACTCCTGTGCCGGTGGTAACCCGATACAATTCAGCGAACAGCAATATTCAGAAATATTTCAATCTGCGGTAAACGGTGATTTGCAGTGCGCATAGGTATTCTTGAGACAGATATTCTGCAACCCG
Organism: uncultured Gammaproteobacteria bacterium; assembly: GCA_963759005.1. GTDB lineage: Bacteria > Pseudomonadota > Gammaproteobacteria > SZUA-229 > SZUA-229. The sequence goes on along the minus strand of CAVWXQ010000039.1, from coordinate 83,598 downwards.
CCATTAAAGAAAAATATGGTAGTTACGCTGAAATGTTTCAGTCTTTATTTATTATCGGTTGATGATCATCTGGAATTTAAGGTTTATCAGGCTATTAAAGGTGAATATCCTGGGAATATGGATGAATGTGAAGCCTATTTAATTACTGGCAGCAAATCCAGTGCCTATGATAATGAGCCATGGATTAAACAACTTCGAGAGTATATTGTTGCTCTGCATGAACACCGAAGCAAATTAATCGGTATTTGTTTTGGTCATCAAATTATTGCCCTGGCACTGGGAGGCTTGACTGAAAAAAGTGAAAAAGGCTGGGCAGTGGGTAATAGTCTTAGCAAAATCAAAAAAGAAAAACCCTGGATGGGCCATGAGATGGCTAATGCAAAAAAACAGTTTGCGCTGTTAGTTAGTCATCAGGACCAGGTGATCAGCTTGCCTGCTAAGGCAGAACTTATTGCAAGCAATGCATTTTGTCCAAATGCCAGTTTCCAAATTGCGAATCATATTCTTTGCCTTTCAGGGGCATCCTGAGTTTTCAGCAGACTATCTTAGTTATTTGATGAATAAACGCCGCGATATAATAGGCGAAGAAAAATATAAGAAAGCGATGGATTCATTAGAAATTGACCAGGATGCTTTATTAGTCGCGCGCTGGATTGTTAACTTTATTCGTCGATAAAACTGTTTATAGTCACTAGCGAGGCAGCTGCGATTTATTGTAATAAATCTTTATCTATTCGATGATATACGCTTGCGGCATCAATAAGCGAGTTGGCGGTAAGAGCCGGTACCCCATAAACTTCGGTTGTCACGGCATAATCCATACTGATTTTTTTCAATAACAGATCAAAATCACCATCACCTGAAAGTAATATAACAGTAGCAACGTCTTTTGCGACTTGCATAACATCTATGGTGATGCCTACGTCCCAGTCGCCTTTGGCGGAACCATCGCTGCGTTGAATATAAGGTTTGAGTTTTACCGTGAAACCTATGTGTTTAAGGGCATCCTGAAATTTTTGCTGTTTTTCATCACCACGGTGAATGGCATAAGCGTTGGCGACTACAATGTCACCCTGTGTACTTATACGTTTCCAGAATTCACGATAATTAAACTGGCGACCATAGGTATCACGTGTTGTGTAATAGATGTTTTGTACATCGACAAAGATGGCGATTTTTTTCATAATATTACTGAAGCGAAATAAAAGATTAGCCACATTCAAGACACATCGTTAATACGACCTACATAGGTGTAGTAGGCTCGGCCATCCCTGCGGTTGGCGGTCTTGAAAAATGGGCATCCTTATCATTTGTCCTGTTAGTAGGTATTACCCAGCCGTAACTTTAATCTTATTTATCATTTCTTGCATCTTTAAATAATGGCTGCCTTGCCAGTAGATTTTGCCACAGCTTTCGCATTGATAGAATTTATCATAATATTTTTGAGTTTTAGGTAATAGACGGGATTCTATTTCCTGTTTTTTCACCGGTTGTGTTTTACCGTTACAACACATACAACGGGTGAATGGTTTTTGCTTATGGTATAAGTCAAAACGCGCCAGAATTTCCAGTATCTGTTGTTGCGGCTGTCGTGCACGTACATAATAACCGTAATTAACCTGTTTACGCATTAGCAGTTTTCTATCACAGGTAAGCAATATGCGATGCTCATCGGCTGAAATATTTGCCAGCTCAGGATCGTCATAGTCATTACGATAAAGCGTGTTGAAACCCAGCATACGCAAATAAGCAGCAAGCCTGCCTAGGTGGACATCAAGGACAAAACGTGGTTCACGTAATGCTGCTGGCTGGCAATGATTAAGCGGTGAGATATCAAGTGACTCAATAATCGGGTAGACACTGATACGGTCACCATCCTGTACCCGATAATTAAAATCTACAGATTTACCATTAACAAAAATCAGGTCAACTTCTGTATGAGGTACGCCGATCGATTCGATAAGATCTTTGATTGATCTTGCCTTTTTAAGTTCGAAATTGAAATTAGTTTTACGCTGAACGGGCTGTAGAAACTCATTCAATCCTTCATGAAAGCGAATGTTTATTTGACTCGGCATATGAATATAATAGCGGATGTATTGTTTCGATTTCTTGGTTTTTACTGTATGAAATAATGTTAAATCAATGATATTAATCAATTAGTTTTTCACCTTGCATTGTTATACTTATATTCTTAAGATATGTGATAAGTAGGGTGTTTGTTCCTATTATTGTTTGTTGTTATCTTTGCTAGGGCACCTCTGATTAAGTATCATAAATTCTGGCGATGCCCAAAAGCCAGGATCAAGGCGTTGCTTTGAAACCATGCTTATTGCCTGGTAAGAAGCAATAACGCAGAGCCTGGCTTTTGAGCATCGCCCCACAGGGCGGGCTTTTAAGCGCACATCTTCTGCGTTATGCTTCTTATGAAGGCTCATAATTAATAATATCGGGCATTCATTGCGAAACAGGCCTTAAATATGTACGCTTAAAAGTCCGCAGAATTAATGATACTTAACCAGAGTTGCCCTAGATATTACTAAAACTTAAAACCTAATATGAGGAGTTCTAAGAGATGAATTCAAAAATCAAAAATGCCATTGGCTGTATGTTCATTACAGTTGCTGTAGCGACTTCATCCGCTGCCTTCGCAAAAGGCGGTGGTGGTGGCCAAGGCGGTGGTTACAGTAGCGGTGGCGGTCAGAGTAGTCAAGGTAACAACCGGGGTGGACAGAGTAGTCAAGGTTACAGCCGTGGTGGACAGAGTAGTCAAGGTTACGGTCAGGGTAGTCAGGGTTACGGCCAGGGCAGTCAGGGTTACGGCCAGGGCAGTCAGGGTTACGGCCAGGGCAGTCAGGGTTACGGCCAGGGCGAACAGGGTTACGGCCAGGGCAGTCAGGGTTATGGCCAGAGTAGAGGGCAAGGTCAGGGTGGTGGAGCCAACCAGGGTGATCCTAATCAGTATCAATACCAAAACCAGTATCGTTATGGCAATGCTAGAGGCCAGGGCCGAGGCGGTCAGCAACGCAGTATGCAAAGAAGCCAGCAGCCGGCGCCCCAATAATATCGGCTGGCTGGTAAACTAGCTTTATTCAATAAGGCAAAAGCAAAACGGCAACCCAAAGGTTGCCGTTTTTTATGTCCATGGAAGGACGGGCTGAAAATTGCTCCTGCATTTTCCGCACTTCCCACATCCATGTGGGTCGTATGTCGCAAAGAGCCAGGGATGGAGGTGCGGTTTTTAAAACCTGCTATTACGAAGCTTTGCGTTTCTGCTCAGTTTCCTGACTTGCCAGATAATCTTCATAGTTACCACGAAAATCAACCAGACCTTTTGGCGTCATTTCAATAATACGTGTTGCTAATGAAGAGACGAATTCACGGTCATGACTGACAAAAAACAGGGTGCCTGGGAAATTTTCCAGCGCCAGGTTAAGTGATTCTATGGATTCCATATCAAGGTGATTGGTTGGCTCGTCCATTAACAATATATTATTGCGTTGCAGCATTAATTTACCAAACAGCATACGACCTTGTTCACCACCAGAGATAACACTGACTTTTTTATTAATATCATCAGTTGAAAATAATAATCGTCCCAGGGTGCCGCGAATCGATTGCTCGTCGTCGTTTTCCTTGCCCCAGTAGCTCATCCAGTCATAAAGTGTTTTGTCTTCTTTAAAATCGGCAGTATGATCCTGTGCATAATAACCAAGTTGTGAGTTTTCAGACCACTTCACTTTACCGGCAGAAGGTTCAAGATCACCATATAGACATCTTAATAAAGTCGTTTTACCTATACCGTTAGGACCAATTATTGCGACACGTTCGCCAACTTCAACCATGAGATCAAGGTTAGCAAACAAATAATCATCAAAACTTTTAGCTAAACCTTCTACCTCGAGTGCCAGGCGATGTAATTTTTTATCTTCTTCAAAATAAATGTAAGGGTTTTTGCGGCTGGAAGGTTTTACTTCTGCCAGTTGAATTTTGTCTATTTGTTTAGCACGCGATGTGGCCTGTTTCGATTTTGATGCGTTTGCAGAGAACCGGCTAACAAAAGATTTAAGTTCAGCAATCTGCGCTTTTTTCTTGGCATTATCAGACTGCAGACGTTCGGTCACCTGCGTTGATGCAATCATGTAATCGTCATAAGACCCAGGATACATGCGGATTTCACCGTAATCCAGATCGGCCATGTGTGTGCAAACACTGTTTAAGAAGTGACGGTCATGCGAGATGATAATCATAGTGCATTTACGTTGGTTTAATACATCTTCTAACCAGCGGATGGTATTGATATCAAGGTTATTGGTGGGCTCGTCTAGTAACATGATGTCAGGCTCGGAAAATAAAGCCTGTGCCAGTAATACCCGTAATTTCCAGCCAGGTGCAACTTCACTCATCGGGCCATAATGCTGCTCTGATGGAATGTCCAGACCTAACAGTAATTCGCCTGCGCGTGCTTCTGCTGAGTAGCCATCCATTTCGGCAAATTCTGCCTCAAGATCACCGGCTCGGATACCATCGGCTTCTGTCATTTCTGGATTGGCATAAATGGCATCTTTTTCTGCTTTTATAGCCCACAGCTCTTCGTGGCCCATAATGACAGTATCAATGACATTAAATTTCTCGTAAGCAAACTGATCCTGTTTCAATTTACCGATACGTTCGTTCGGATCTTTCGATACGTTGCCGGCTGATGGCTCTAAGTCTCCACCTAAAATTTTCATGAATGTGGATTTACCACAGCCATTGGCGCCGATAAGGCCGTAGCGGTTACCGTTACCAAATTTCACAGAAACGTTTTCAAATAATGGCCTGGCGCCAAATTGCATGGTTACATTTGCAGTTGCTAGCATTGTTCTATTCCGGGTATAAATAAGTGTTAAGTTGCGAGTTGTCAGTTGTAAATGAAGTTATTCTAAGCAGCATCTCGTGTACGGTTCTGGTTATTTGAACGCTTGTTCCGGGGTGATGGTGCTTTATGACTACCCGTATTACCATTTGCAGTCGATTCAAAAGCTTTTCTTCTGGCATTTTTTCCAGGCCTTGGTAATTTATTATTAGCCGAGTGCGGCGCTGAATGTCTTCCAGGTGATTTTTGCTGCTGACCACGGCCTTTATTGATGGGCTGAGCTTTGATAGAAAGATCAGGTTCATAACCGTCGATCACATCTTTGGGAATATCACGATTAATGAGTTTTTCGATATCTTTGAGTAACTTCAGCTCATCAACACATACCAGTGACATAGCTTCACCTTCATTACCGGCACGGCCGGTGCGACCTATACGGTGAACGTAATCTTCAGCCACGTTTGGTAGTTCAAAGTTCACTACATGTGGTAACTGGTCGATATCTATTCCGCGTGCAGCAATATCGGTTGCAACCAGGACCCGTGTTTTGCCGGCTTTAAAGTCGGCTAATGCTCGCGTACGTGCGCCCTGACTTTTATTGCCATGAATGGCTGCGGCGGTGATGCCATCTTTATTTAACTGCTCAGCAAGACGGTTGGCACCGTGTTTGGTGCGGTTGAAGACCAGCACCTGTTGCCAGTTGTTTGATCCAATCAGAAATGAAAGCAGTTCGCGTTTACGTGTTTTATCGACCGGATGCACCACCTGTGTAACCGTTTCAGTTGCTGCATTTTGTCTTGACACTTCAATCAGTGCTGGTGAATGCATCAGACCATTGGCTAGTTTTTTAATATCATCAGAGAAAGTGGCTGAGAATAATAATGTCTGTTTCTTTTTAGGAACTAACGCCAGAACTTTTTTAATGTCGTGGATAAAACCCATGTCGAGCATGCGGTCGGCTTCATCGAGCACCAGGATATCGACGTTTGAAAGGTCAACAGATCGCTGGTTGACGTGATCCAGCAAGCGGCCTGGTGTTGCGACCAGAATATCCACACCCTTGATAAGTTTCTGTTTCTGCGGATTGATGCTGACACCACCAAAAACCACGGTAGAGCGAAGCGGTAGATAACGTCCATAGTCACGTACGCTTTCTGCTACCTGCGCAGCAAGTTCCCGGGTTGGGGTCAATACCAGGGCGCGAACAGGGCGACGTCCTTTTCGTGGTTTGTCGGTTTCAATCAAACGCTGTAATAACGGCAGGGTAAAACCAGCAGTTTTACCGGTACCTGTCTGCGCGCCACCCATAAGGTCGCGACCTTGCAGTACAACAGGAATTGCCTGTTTTTGTATAGGTGTAGGGGTGTTGTAGCCTTTTTCAGATATAGCACGGTGTAATTCGGCCATAAGGCCGAGGGAATCAAATGACATGTAAATGTTCTCCAGGGATCGGCCTACTCACATATCAATGTGGATCGGTCCAGGCGGAAACATATTTGTGTTTCGAGGTAAATCTTGAAGGATTACCTTTTTTAAAAGATGCAGACCGAAGTGCACCAAAAATGAGGGCGTATTATATATGATAAAATATTAAAATACGCAGAAATTTAGAGATAGTTGCACTATTTAAGTCATCAGATACCGATGAAGTGGCTTGCAGGTTAAGGAGAGTTTGTATAAACAAGCACTCAACAGAAAAAACTTTTCACCACAGAGGCACAGAGTTTTACGCTGTAAATAGCCCCTGCGGCATTGTTATCAATACAAAGATTTTCTCTGTGTTCTCTGTGCTCTCTGTGCCTCTGTGGTGAGTTTATTATATTTTGACGCCTGCTAATCTGTCACAACTAATCCAGGTATTCTTTCTGCCATTCTAAATATTTTGCATGCACCTGTTCTGCAAAGCTTTTTTTATCGGTAAACGTTTCTGGTGATATAGCATCGTGCAGGTAATAATTAACGCGATTATTATTGGATTTAAAAATTTGCCAAAGTTTTAGCACTAAGGACTGACCTTTCCACTCAAAAGTTTTCTGATCTATATAGTGTAAAAATACGGGTACAACCGGGATACCGGTTTGCAGAGATATGTCAAACGCGCCGGTATGAAATTTCTTATAGATGCGTGATCCTTTGCATCCTCCCTCGGGAAAGATAACAATATTTTTACCTGCTTTAACCGCATCTAGCAAAGATTGTAATGCTGCATGTCTGGAACTGGCGCTTTCTCGCTCGACATAAATTGTTCCCGCATAATCACTGATACGTCCTAATACAATCCAGTCACGCACACCGGCTTTTGCCAATGGATATATGTCAAACAGGGCAGGTACACCAAAATCTTCTAACGCTGAAGGATGGTTAGCAATAAGAATGTATTGTTTTGGTAATGGCTGCGTATTTCTGTGAACGAGTTTCAAGTCAACGTCTAATGCGCGTACAAATATTTTGCACCAGAAACGTGACAGGACGTGATAATAACGGCTGGAGAAAATGCGCGGTAAATATGATAGCGCATACAGAAGTAGACTCAGTATTATAAGAAAAAGCCATATTACGGGTAAAACAACGATGTTTTTTATGAATTTAACCAGTCCTTGCATTAGTTATACTCTAAAGATAGCAGGTCGTTAATCAGAGGCTCATTAAATTTTGTTCGTTTAAGACAAAATTACAGCTACTCTTCATCTGTCTTTTGACTATGCCAACTAGTAACTACCAGGATATTTGTTTAACCGGTTTTTACTCACTCTTCGTCCTTCATTTTTTCGTCTATTGCGTGATACGCTTTCGCCGAGATGATTGATTAAAGGAAATACTACATCCTTTATTTTTCGCCAGTCACCACGGCGTGGTGTTAATTTGGTATTATGTTGCTGGATGAATTTACTGTCTTTCATGTCTTTTTGTAGAAGCAATAGACGTTCCATTTTTGCCAGATCTTTTTTACTTAAATCCATTGCCGCTTCTACCCAGATATCAACAATATCGTACATTTTCTGTTTTTCTATAGGGTGAACAATTTGCCGAATTCTTTTCATTGAGCGAATGGTATTGTGCGACTGAGTATTACTATTGAGGTAATTTACTGTAGCCTCTACACCGTTGCCATCTTCAGCGAGTACATCGATGACCCCCATATCATAAAGCTCTTCAGCACAGTATGTTCTACCGCTTAAAATTATGCGTTCAGCAAGCGCTGAGCCGATTCGACGTTCAAGCAGGTTATATGCACCCATTCCAGGGAACAGGTTGAATAACATTTCAGGAAAACCCAATTGAGATCCACGTTCGGCAATAATGACATCACAGGAAAGAGCAGTTTCAAAACCACCTCCTAGTGCCTGTCCCTGCACTAGAGAAACCATGGTAATCGGCAAATCCAGATTATCAATATTACGGTGCAAAAGATTGATGCATTTGTAGGCGTAATCTCTAAGATTTTCTTCTTCTTTGTTTATTATGTAATGTCTAAATAAGCCTAAATCACCACCAAGATTATAGATTCCAGGTATTTTTGACGTAAGGATGAGATGACGAAATGGCCATATGGTATCGGGATGATGATTTTTATAGGTAGAAGTTAATTGCTGCTGAAGTGATACCAGCTCATCAATTAAAGTGACATTGACGCAGGGACGGGGTTGCGGCTGCATCCAGACCCAGATGGTACTGGTTTCGGAATCATAACGCGTACTCAATTGCGTATAGCCGTGTATGCTTTCATTACTTTTTGTCTGACAAGTGGCGTTGGATTCATGTTCAATCTTCATTAATATGACCTTAGTTATTATTATTATTATTATTTTGACATGATTCAGGGTTTATATTTTTCAATCTTCACAAAAGCAGTAAGGTAATCATTGTTTTAGTGACATAAATTTACACTTAATCTTGCTTAATACAATAGACTATCTCTTGACAAATTAGTACCATTAAGGTGTTCATTTTAATTATATTTTTATTTGTTGTCGCATATTTAAAGAGGGAAAATTTAGAATACTAATGAAATAGACCTGATTTCTTAAGTCGGGTTTTGCTCGGCAAGAAAATTAACCATTATTGGTCATTATATTTAATGGCCAATACCTCAATAATAATAATAATTATGGTTATCGATAAAATCGCTGAAGTTATTGTAAACACGGTACATTGCAAGATAGAAGATGTTACACCTGGAGCGGAACTTGTGGCATTAGGTGTTGATTCATTAAAAGCAATTACCATTTTATTTGAGCTTGAAGAAGCTTTTGATATAGAAATTCCTAACGAGGTCATTTCATCTATCGTTACGGTTAATGATATTATCGAAAGAATCGACGACAGTCGTCACTAACTTGAAATGCATTCAATATGACGTATTCACCATCGTCATTATCAAGATTGAATCCACTATTAATTATTAACTGACCTATAAAACTATCGGGACTTTCTCGTATGCAACTGCTCGACCATAATTTAGATAAAATTCTTACTGATGCAGGAATATTTGGCCCTGATAGCAGCAATCTTATTCAACAGGAGAAAAGCCTGACGCGTTACTTAGAGAGGGAATATACAGCTTACCTGGATAAACCTGTCACACTAGAATCAACAGGTGTTGCAACGGACCAGGGACCTCGTGTGGATCAAACCGAAGACCTGATGAAAACACATTATGATGAAAGAACAGAGCTGTTTATGGGTTTTTTGGACACGCAATACCGTGCTTATACAATGGCATATTATGGCGAATCAGGAGATGATGAAATATCACTAGAGGAAGCACAAAAGCAAAAATTTCGTTTAATTGCACAACGCGCTCAAATCAAAGGTGGTGAAAAAATATTAAATATCGGTTGTGGCTTTGGTTCACTAGAAACTTTTTTACTGCAGGAATATCCTGACATTCAGGTAACAGGCATCACTCCCAGCAAAGTACAAATTAAGTATCTTAAAGAAAAAATGCAGGATCCATGCCACCCTCTAAGCAATGGATTTTCCATAATAGAGGATGTGTTTGATGAGTCAATTATAAAAAAACTTGGATTAGCGCAGTATGACCTTATAATTTCTATAGGTGTTTTTGAACAGTTACTTAATATGCGCACCATGCTTGCGCTAATAACAAAACTTCTTAAACCCAATGGTCGTACCTTTCATCACTTCATTACTTCCCGTGTAGTAACGCCAGAAGTACAATTACATAAAAAATCAGTTATAGGAAAATATTTCCCGGGTGGTCGTGTTTGGCCTCATGATGAGTTTAGCCGTCACACGGAACATTTAGATCTGGTGAACACATGGTTCGTAAATGGTAAGAACTACTGGCGTACTTTAGATGACTGGCACCATCGTTACTGGAAAAATATTCCCCAATTGTACAAAAATAATTTTTCCCTTGATGCAATAAAATACTGGAATGATTATTTTTTACTCTGCAAGGCGATGTTTGCACCACTGGATGGAACATTTTATGGCAACAGTCATTATCTATTTACATTGAAGTCTTAAAGTGAATCATCGAGTTGTTATTACTGGCTTAGGAACTATCTCAGGTTTGGGGAAAAATACAGCAGCATTTTGGGATGGATTAAAAGCCGGACGTTCAGCTATCCGACCCTTAGATCCAGCAATGGAAAATGTGAAAATTTCAATAGGTGCGACAATACCGGATTTCGATCCCGAAAATTATTTTTCACCTGGCGAACTCAGTCTATTAGATCGGTGCTCTCAACTTGCTGTTATCGCCGCGCAGGAAGCAGTTGCTGATGCAGGGCTGGTTTATGGAGAGGACAGCCTTACCGATGCAGCTGCAATCATTGGTAGTGGTTGTGGTGGTAAGCATACTGATGAGGCTACTTATGAGCAACTTTATAAACAGCAGCGCAAACGAGCACACCCTTTAACTATACCCAAAGGCATGCCGAGTGCGACTGCAAGCATGGTAAGTGTGCATTTAGGGATTAAAGGTCCAGCATTTGTACTTGCCAGTGCCTGTGCATCCGGTTCCCACGCCATTATTCAAGGTATGTCCATGATTCAATCCGGTATGATTGATGTCGCCCTTGTTGGCGCATCTGATGCACCATTTACCTATGGCCTGTTAAAATCATGGGATGCTTTAAGAGTGGTGTCTAATGATTCCTGTCGACCATTTTGCGCTGATCGCAGCGGTTTGGTTTTGGGTGAGGGCGCTGCTATCCTGGTAATGGAGTCAGAGCAACACGCCAAAGAACGTGGTGCCAGGGTTTATGCCGAACTTGCCGGTTGCGGGATGAGTTCAGATGCAGGCCATATTACACGACCCGATATTTCAGGCATTACAAATGCAATGGAAAAAGCACTTCATCATGCTGAGCTAACAACGGATGACGTTGATTATGTCAATGCGCACGGTACAGGCACAAAAATAAATGATGTAATAGAAACTGAAGCCATTAATCGTGTGTTTGCTGATCATGCCAAAAAGCTTGCCGTCTCATCAACAAAGTCAATGCATGGACATGCGTTAGGCGCATCAAGTGCATTGGAGCTGGTCGCAACAACGTTAGCGATACACCATAGTATTATTCCACCAACAGCCAATTTTACTGTGCCTGATGAACTATGTGATTTAGACTACGTGCCAAATATAGCGCGTCAAAAAGAAGTAGATGTTGCAATGTGCAATTCGTTTGCTTTTGGTGGTTTAAATGCTGTGGTTATGCTTAAAAAACATGTCTGAGCTCTCCTTCAGGTATAATGAGAACCTAGAAAAAAGGGTTTATAGAGGAAGCCTTAAGCAGGTTTGTTAATGAATTTTGTTACAGTAGCAAGGCTGCTCTTGGCATTTTCGGCTTGATCAAGATCACGAGCCAGCCATTTTATAATGCCATAATTATTTAGTGGCTTACTATAGAGATATCCCTGAATGATATCGCCATCCATCTTTTTTATTTCTTCAAGTTCGCTGATGGTTTCAACACCTTCAAATATATTCTTCATGCCTAAGCTTTTGCTCATTGTAACTATCGCATTTACTATACTTTTGAGGTTATTATTTCCTCCAATATCTCTAACTAATGTTTTGTCTATTTTTATTACGTCAATGGGTAGATGTGCTAAATAAGTCATTGATGTATAACCCGTACCAAAATCATCGAGTGCAATAGTACAACCTAAGTCATGTATTTTATTGAGAAATGACTGTGTTTTTTCAAGGTCATTAATTAAAAGTGATTCGGTGATTTCAAATTCAATTTGTGTAAAGTCAATTTCAGCCCTATGAACTTCAGTTTGTACAAAATCAACAAATTCATTATTGCTACATTGCAGTACCGACAGGTTAATTGAAAAGGTAACATTACTTTTTGGTTGAGTGCGAATAAATTCAATAACCTGCCTTACAACCCATTTACCTACTGAATATATTAATCCCGTTTCCTCTAATAAAGGAATAAAACGGTCTGGCGAAATTTCTCCGTGTTGTGTATTACGCCATCGAATTAATGACTCGACACCGATGGTTTTTCCTGTTTCAGCGCTAACCTGGGGTTGATAAACCATATAAAATTCATTGTTATCAAGCGCATTATGTAGCTCATTTTCCAGTTCGAGTCTGTCACGTAGCTGGTTCAACATGCTTCGATCATAAAACTGCAGCTGATTTCCGCCTGCCTGTTTTGCTCGATACATTGCAGTATCTGCATTACGCAATAATATTAATGGTGTATCACCATCTTCTGGATATACACTTATTCCTATGCTTGCACCTATGTGGATTTTATGTGAATGAATATCAAACGTATCCGTTAAACTGTGAATGATTTTCATCGCCACATAAACTGCTTCGTTATGACTTTTAAGTTTTTCCAGGACGACAACAAATTCATCTCCACCATTACGAGAGACGGTATCATGTTTACGTAAAGTTGTGTTTAACCGTGAAGCTACTTCTTGCAGAAGTCTGTCGCCAATAGTATGGCCCAAACTATCGTTAATGGTTTTAAACCGGTCGAGATCAAGAAACAGGATTGCCATCTGCTGATTATCTCGTGATGATACTTTAATTGACTGATTGATTCGATCAACAAGCAGGTTCTTATTTGGCAGGCCGGTAAGTTCATCATGATAAGCGATATGCTGTAAACTTTTTTCAGCTTGTTCTTTTTTATCAATTACACTTTCTGAGATGTGTATTGATTTGTACTTAGATTCTTTCGTTCGATCATTTACCTTTGCTCTAGTTGCTGTTTATTTAGCTCGAGTTCTAATTGGACCTTTTCCCGTATATCGATCTCATTATTTAAATCCTTTATCAACTCATTTACGTTGCAGTTAATTCGATTCCTTTTTTGTCGGGTACGATTAATACTCAAACTTGTTGATATCATGATACTGCCATAAATACGAAAAGATGCAAAGGCAATAAAGAAACTAATGTCAGTAATCAATAATTAAAAAAACGGTAATAATCGCTATAGACTGAGGTAGCACATAAATAAGGTAGGCGGCCCATAAGTTGAAAGCGTTGCGATACTTCCAGAAATGAGTCCAAAATTGATCAAATAGAAAATGTTACGAACAGATTCATCAGCAGGCTGGTGTAATAAGAAAGCGCTTAATGCCCAGAAGGTACCAATAACTAAGGTCAGGAAGAGATGTGCGTATAAGTACTTTTGTAACGCATATCTATTATTTGTCAGATAATCATTAGCAACCAGTATACGTACTACAGAAAAAAAGATGATTGCGACAGCATATCCAGAACGCATTTGCTTGATGGTCGGTGTTATAAAGAAGCGCATAAGCCAGGAAGGCTGCAAATACATTCGCAAACGCCCTGCATGACGTTGCCTTAAAGAGCGGCTCTAGCTGCTTAACTAATAAAGTATTATTATTTGATGTATTGTTTAACATATTAAATGTAAATATAATTACTACCAATTACAAATATAAACTCTTTGTAATAAATTTATGAACGCAGATAGACTCATTTACATTTAATTGCGCAGACCTGAATTATGCACCAGGAAAAACAAGAATAGCCTAATAGTTACAATTTTTTACAATTTAGCGGATATTCTTTAAAGTGAAGTCGGTTTTAACTGTAATAATTTACATTCAATGTAACTGGCAACACATTGTAATATATGTTTATTTTTACAGATAATTTTATGATATCAGATCAATAAAAGCAGGATTAAGCCCATTGCAAAAAAAACCCTGCAAGGCAGGATCTTTTTTTATCCTAAGACGCGAGTAAAAACTATGCACTTTAGTGCAAGACTTTTTTGCATTAGGGCGGTTCATATTGGGCTGGTTCATCCCCGGATTTGCAGGGTAAGGTGGCCTGTATGCAGGTGCTGGTGGTATTGTAGAGTGTCTTACCGGAGGTGATGCAACGGGGGGACGATAAGCATTGTTATTTACTGGTGGGGCTGATCGTGGTGATGTATAAGCAGGTGGCGCAGCTCTGCGGGTGATGGAAAATTAAAATTAGGCGCTTGCCAGTAGCTATCAACCGGCTGTTTTGACATCCATTGGTGCTCAGATTTATTGTAATCAGCATTCACTGCCTGTGATGCTAATGCGCATGTGCTGCTGCTTAAAGAAACTGCTGCAATTACTGAGGTAAAATATTTAGCCTGCATTACTCTTTGTGCTCCAAATTAGTCGTTATAAATTGCCTTATAATAACGCCGTATCAAAGCACTGCCAGTCATATTTTTACTGATGCTGGTATGATTTAGCACACTATTCTCAGACAGCTCCTGGATTATGGTTTAGTCGAATTTGGTGATGAACCAAACCAGTCAGAAAAGCTAAAATCCCTTTTATATTCAATTTCTACCGGCGTTTTCAGCTTAGATTGAAGATGCTTTATATAGCTTGTCATAAAATGACTGCGTAAATGTTGCTCACTGGGTATGTCATTTAAAAAATCGACTGCACGCATCATGCTGTCCACACCCGTTAGTAGCGAGTATTCATTGTTTTCAAATAACACAATTTCCGTGCCCTGATGCCAGAAAATACTCAGCTTCATTAAATCTAACGGATCAACTGGTGGTACCAGTGGCACCATATCATTAGGTGTTACCAGTCGTTTAATATCCAGATGTTTGAATTTTCGACTACCACTGATATTCGTCACTTTAGGCTGACCAAATGTAATCACTTCGCCTACATCATAACCCTGTGCATCCAGCATCATCGCTAAAATAAGGGCAGCAGCGCCGCCCAGGCTGTGTCCGATGGTATTTATTTTATATTGCGGATTAATTTTATTCTGGATCTGCTGATAAATATCTCTTGCAGACAGTAAAAAACCCTGATGTATGTCGATACCTGAAAGTTTATCCGGCACTAATACAAAAGCGGCATCAACGACTACGTTTTCGACATTTGATGTGCCCCGTACGGCCAGAATATGTTGCCTGCTAGCGTTGTTTGTTGCCAGCACAAAACCGACTGAGTAACCTTCAATTTCTTGCTGCAGTGTTATCTTATAACCTTGTTTACTTAATACTTCTGCAATATCTGCTGTTGACTGATAGCTGGCTTCTGCAATATAAGCGGCATCTAACCAGTGTGAGAAGTCCTGGGGCAAAAAGTCCTGCTGATTAGTTTGAGCAAACGCCAGCTGAGAAAAAACCATACAGCTGAATAATAAATAGACAGTAACTATTTTTTTAAATCGCGTATCAAATAAAGTTACATAACAGTTCATATAAATAAGTCATTTCTAAGGTTGAATAGCAGGAATTACGGTAGTTTTCCGCAATAATGGATTACAATTTTTAATGCTTACCTGACCCTGTAATAAGTTACCACGAGAATATTCTCTGAAATGACAGGTATTGCTGACCGGATCGAAATTTTCAATCCATAAGTTATCATCTTTCCATGTGGCTGCGAGGTGTAATTCACCCTCTGGAACTTTTATGCTCATGACACCACCGTAACGTTTAACAAACACCTGCTGAAAATGAAAATGATAAGCAAAAAATCCTATTATTAACACGCTAATACAGGCAATTGCAGCAATTTTCCATTCTTCTGCTTTATAACCAAGAAAATAAAGCAGGCCAAAAGCTACAGCGATAATTGTAATCCAGTATAAATAGGTAACCATGATCTTGACCATTAAATGAATTTAAACCAAATATTTCATAGGTTAGGTAATATTTGGGTTAGATAATATTTGGACTAGCTATGATATAGGTTTTTACTACTAAATTAAATTTATTATTATGCAACCATAAAAAGCCCGATACATTATAAATGCATCGGGCTTGTATATAACACAACTAAGTTGTTACTTATGGCGTTATTGTTGGATTGTTGGAGTGAAACTGTGATCAAATGCATCAGTCCAGTTTAAGCCATTGGGATAGACTGTTGTCAGATAATCAGCATTGTTGATTTCAGTTGAGCGCCAGTCAAGTGGATCAGCGCCCTGATTTTGCTCCTGACCGGCAAATCCACCGGTAAACTCGAACACTGCGCTAAGCAGGTCGATACAGTCATCACCAATGAGTGCACATTTTGTTCCAGTAAAATAATCGCTATCAAGACTTAATGCCGTAATGATTAAATCAAGAGATGGATCAAATGGAAGCCATGTGCCGCCTGTTGCGGGCGTTGTGCGGTCACCGCGATACTCTGCGAAAAGTACCGTTTTATTGATGTATTCCCAGTCCATATCATGTTCAAAATAATAGACATCTTTTTTAGTGAATAAATAATTACCCAGATGATTTCCCGAATTTGCATTTAATTCCAGGGGTAAAGAAAGGTTCTGAAATTCAGCAATTGATGCCCCATTACCTAAAGCATCTGAAACGGTATATAAATGTACATCAGGAATTTCTGAGACATTATTAGCCGGTGCGAATTGCGCTTTCAACTTTATTAGTCCACGCGCTTCAAAGACTTTCAACAAAGGATTTGTTTCAAGATCTTTTACCATGGTGATTCTAAAACCGTCTGCCCATACGTTATAATCGTCAAACTGAAGAAACATATCGGCTGTTTGCTGTGTATCGGTATAATTAAAATCCATTCGCATCATTGATGGGTCATCACTATCCTGGTTCTCCCAGTCAACACCGACCCCATCAATAATCATACGACCTTCAACATTACCGTTTTCTGTTTCATTCCAGGAAATATAGAATTGTGCCGCCTCACCAATAACAGGTGGTTGAGAACGGCTGTAGTTGTAATACAGGCGAACAGTCACCTGTGTTTCAGAATCATCGGTCACACTATAATGTGTTGGTTCATCCGCTTCAAAATCTGCTGAGTTATTGTCGTTTTCAGTTTCGATGATTTCACCGTTGTGCGGCACAAATGGTGAAACATCAATTAACAGGTCGGCGATACATGTCCAGGTTGCCATGATTGAAACCATAAATTTGCTGGTTTCATATCCATTATGAAAGGGGTCATCCTGGTTTTCAGTGCCGAGATATGCGCAAGGTTGACCGGTACCGGCTTTTGCTGCCTGTATAGAGCTGCTAACATTCACCATTGTTTCAGTGGTTCTCGCCAGGCTCGGTTGTGTCGAGGTACTGCCACCAGTCAAACTTGCAGGTATACCAAGGTCTAAACTTGGATTGCTTGTGTTTAACGGTGTAGCGCTGCTTTGTTCTTCTCCACAGGCAACTAATAAACTGCTTAACACTAATGTTGAGACAGCAATGCTGGTTCTAAAATTTGGTATCAATTGAGTATTAAACCTTTTATTGTTGAGCTTCATCTTGTTTCTCCGTTAATCTGACTTATGCTTAACATGACGCTGTTAAGCTATTTCTGATGTTCGATATTAAAGAGACCGGCAATCGACCAGGATTTGAAAAAATTATTTAAAACTTTTGTTTACAGCAGTGACAATGAAGATAAACGTTTGCCACAAAGAACGTGAGCAACGGTGACTTTGCGATCTTCATCTTCTTTGTAGCAGAATTTTATTATTTATTATTTAATTTGTTCAAATGATAAGAATATCAGTGTCTCTTAAGAGTTACGATTACATGAAAGACTATCAAGTATATGAAGTTCCGCATAAAACAAGCTGTAAAACAAATAGTTAACTACTTTAAAAGCACCTGTGCTGTGCTCATGAGTATTGCTCTTTTATGTAATAACACGGCTTATGCCGAGAGTGGATCCAGGTCATTAATTCCTCCGGCAGACCCCATGCAGTCCATTACATACTGGAAAAAATACGCACTTGATGACGATAGCGAGCTGGTCCAGCTGTCTCAGCAGGTATTTACGGTGCTGCTTCGGGCATGGGACCAGTCGCGTATTGAGCCCGGTTTATATGTGGTTGAGTCTGACTCAGGCGCCTGGGCAGCATCTCTTGCAGATGGCAATATTTTATTAAGCAAACAGGCCATCAAAACCTGTTTTTCTTTTGGCAAACAACGCGGCGAGCATCTTTTAGCCTTTGTACTGGCACATGAACTGGCACATCAGCGTGCTGATGACTTATGGCATCAGCGGTTTTTTCGCATGATTGGTACACAATCAGCCGAATCCCAACAAAAAATGATGTCAGGACTTGAGTTAGATACCGAACTGCTGGCTCAACTGGAGCAAAAAGAAGCACAGGCTGATCATGATGGTCTGGTTTTAATGTCCAGCGTTGGCTTTGATGCTTACCAGATTATTAATGACAAAGATTTTTTTACCTTGTGGGTTGAAAATATCTGGCAGCAAAACTGTGCCGATAATCAAACAGACAAGAGTAATTATAATGCCTGTAAACAGGCACAGGCACGTGCTTTAAGAGCACAGATACAGCTTGAGACTGTGGCAACACAATCCATGCTTTATGAGTTGGGCGTACAGGAATTTGTTGCTGGAAATTATCAGCAGGCCAGAGAATATTTCACCATCTATGGCCGTGAATATCCAGGCAGGGCAATTATTTCGGCGATTGGTTTAAGCTATTTTGCACAGGCGCAAGCTATGCAAAAGCAGTTGATCGAATTGAGTGCCAGTGCTGGTATAAAGCCGGCCGGCGTGAAGCAGCCGGAAAATTTTTATTACCCGGTAATTCTTGATGCGCATGTGAGTAATATTGATGCAAACCAGTCGTCAGATAACAAGCGTGCAAATATAAAGAGCCTGATAACGTACGTTACAAAAACAAAAATCAGTGAGTAATAAATAAAAGTATCAGTCAGTTTGAAAAAGCCTATACGACTGGCCCCGGATCATCAACAAAGCTATTTATTACTGGCTTGTGCCCATCTCCTGGCCAATAATTCTTACCGTGTTAGAGGTGTACTTCAGGGGCAATATATTCCCAGGTTTGGCAATGACGCGGCGGTAGAGTTGTTGCTCGCACTTACCATGCAGATAGAAGGGGATACTAAGCAATCGATAAAGGAGCTGCAAAGTTTGGTTGATACCTTGAAAAACAGCAATACGGTCTCACCGATAGCTGAAAACATATTGCGCTACAGCGTGTTTTACAACCTTGCTGAACTCTATAAATCTATTGATAAAGCAGCAGAAGCTAAAAATGTCTGGCTGGATCTGGCGCAATTTTCGAAGAATGAAGGCGACACCTTATTATTCAGGCTGGCATTAACACATATCAGCCAGAAAAAAGAGGCGATAATAACGCAGAAATTAAAGCAGGCTCCCTCCATAAATGGCAACAGATTAGGCGACACTATGCGCGTTTCAGAGGAACTAAATAAATCTGATTTGTGGGTTGACGGTGACCGTTATCAGGTAATCATAGACAACGGTTCACGCTACATAGCACAAAACAATGGAATACTGATCAGCGCCTGGCAAACAGACAGTAAAACCAATAGTAAGATCGATAGTAAGAGCCAATAGTAGCAAACATCTCACATTAATAATAAGTTGAGTGTTGGCGATTCTGCCGACCGTCCATTCAAAATACTTGGTATCCCAGACCGTCGCTTAAACATGACATCAGGAGAATATCTGGCCTATGATGATTACGGTCTTGCCGTTCGAATAAGTAATGAACAGGTAAAAGGGTGGTTTTTATATGACACACATTGATGTATCTCATAAAAAATTCACTACAATTGTGAAGTACATTCGTCATTTCACCATGTTTGTCGCCTGAATCAACCGCTAGTAGCATGGATTCCGGTGACAAACATGGTGAAATCACCAACTAGAATCTTACAGGTAACATTTTGTCCCAGTCTGCCAGCCCATCTGAGCGAAATAAGGAGAATATCCAACTTGCACAAGATGCGGCTGAAAATGATGCGGCTGCCAGAAAAAAAGTAAATGACTTAATTGCACCGATAATCCATTACCAGACTAATCGCTTCTGTAAACGCTTTTGCAAAGAGAATCGATCGCGATTTAAATGCACTTTAAAATCACCGACTGGTTCACCACCAGCTGATGCAATTTTGTGTGAGTGGGGTAATGGCAGTTATGCCTGGATGTTAAACGACTTAAGCAGCGCCCATCGTTTAAAAAAATATCGGGCGAACAATAACGCTACTTTATTTGATTATTGTTATGTTATCGCTAATTCATTGCCATTTTATGAACGCTGGAAAGACTGGCGATTTGGTCGAAAGGTCTATATTCCTACCTACATTCAAGCGCTAGGTAAGAAAGCAGTAACTGTTTTTTATGCTTTACGCTCACAACAGTCACTTGAGCAGATAAGCCAGCAAACTTCTCAATCTGTCGATCAGACTAAAAAACTTAGCCGTGAGATTATAAAACTGCTTACGCAAAAAAATAGATTATTTTTGCTTAGCTCTTCGCAAAATGTATCTTTAACGCATGACGATGATACTAAGACTTTATCAACTGTCGAAGCTGAAACAGCTACCTATGATGAGCCAATTGAAACCCATGAAGAAAATTTATTGTTATCAAAAGCATGGAAAAAATTAAACCCGGTTGAGCAGTTTGTTATTGAAGCGCTGGTGATAGAAGAACAGGATGCTGACATTGTCCTCAATTCACTGAAAAAGCTGGATATAAGTTTTAAAGCGAATGTCACGGCGGAAGATCTGGATCGTCAGCAACTGTATTATTTCAGGCGAAAAACACTGGCAAAGCTACATACCTTGTTACAGACGTAAAAAAGCATGCAAAAACACCATCATACCGGCAAGCTTATCTGCTCCGCACGGAAAAAGCAGGAAGCTGAAATAATGATGAGTTACTACTGAAACGGAATAAAAGGATAGCCATTATTTATGCGTATATTTTCAAATAAAACAAATGTGATTGTCTCTTTATCATCATAGGCAATAAAGGCAAAATTATGACGCAACAACATATTGATAATGACACTCTTGACCTGTTTGTAAAAACAAGGTCTTGCTCTGATGCTTCTACTGCCGGTTCCAGCAGGTTGAGCAGTGCATTATATGATGAAATACTTGATCATCTTGCCAGCTGTGAGAAGTGCAGGGATCAGGTAACAATCATTACCACACTACAAAATGAGTGGTCACAACTTAGTCATCAATCCAGCCTGACAGAAGATCAACAACAGATGATCTGTGATTATTTAGACGGCTTATTACAGACTGACGAAGCAGAGAAAGCGAAAGTGTTAATCAATAATCAGCCTGATGCAATGAAAGCGGCTTTACATTACCAGAGTCATGTTGATTCGATGGGGGCCCATTTATCCAGAAAAGTATCCAGAAAACAGGGTACGCATCAGGCAGATCATTCAACTCGACACGCACAAGGCACTTTTTTTACTAATTTATTGTCATATGCCAGCCAGTTTTTTAGCATACGTTTACCTATGGTTTACACCATAACAGCAACAGTGGCTTTATTTACAGCCGTCTTTTTTTTAGCTTTGTCACCAGCACTACAACGAAACCAAACCGTGATAGCTGCATACCAGGACAACCCGACAATTCAGTTTACTGCTAAAAACAAATTACCCGGTATTGGCTTTTTTTCACAATCTGGCAATACTTCAAAACCGTTTGAAGATATTCGTATCGAACTGGTTTCTATGAATACGGTGAAAATATCCTGGCCAGAAGTTGATGGTGCTGAGCTTTACAAAATGCGTATACAGGTCTTTAATCAGGGTAAGAAAACCGTATTAAAAGAAAGTGCGACTCAAACCAACCAGGCAACATTTCAGATGGAAGGTGAGCCTCAGCTAATCAATCATAACAGGCGTTATGAATGGGTGTTATATGGCAACACAACAGATGACCGAATGTTTTATGCTTCAGGCGGTTTTGTTATCAGCAAAACCAGGGCGGAAGATGACACGGATTATGATTCATGGTGATAGATATGCATAATTTTTACAGTAAACATACAGCAGGCATTGCTCTAATCATGTTCAGTTTTTTTGGCTTGCTGACATTAAATGTTTATGCAGCAGAATCTCGTGGTATTTCAATAGAAAAAACAGCAAGTACACAAAGCTCAGCCATTAATAAAGGTGTATATCGCGCCCTGGTCATTGGTAATAATGAATATCAGGACAAACAGGGAAGATGGGACGCATTAAGTACCGCTGTTACCGATGCGCGTGAAGTAGCCAGGTTACTAAAGCAACAATATGGTTTTACTGACATTAAATTACTGGAAAATGCGACCCGGCGTGACGTTCTATTTGCACTGGAAGATCTGGCTAACAAGTCATTAAAAAATGACAACGTTTTAATCTATTATGCAGGCCATGGATTTTTAGATGACGAAACCAATAAAGGCTTCTGGGTACCCGTTGATGCTGACGGCAGCGACCATACGACCTTCTTACGCAATTCAACGATCCGTGATGAAGTATCAAGTATAGCCTCACGTGTTCAGCACACATTATTGATTTCTGATTCATGTTTCAGTGGCTCTTTGTTAAGAACCGCGTCTCGCGGTATTTCAAAATATGATTACACCGAAAAATATTTTGAAAAAGTATCAAATAAGAAAAGCGTACAAATAATGGCCGCAGGTGGTTTTGAATTTGTCGATGATGATTATCGTGAATCAGGCCATTCACCATTTACCTATTTCCTGGTAAATGAATTAAAAACGAATAACAGTCCGATGCTCACGGTTAGTCAACTATCTGGCAACGTTGAACGTGCCGTGGCAAATAATGTTGATCAGGTACCTGAAAGCGGTATTTTACAGGGAGCAGGGGATGAACTGGGTGAATTCATATTTATTAAGCTGGATGTTGCCGTCGAGGGCATTGACCCAGACAAAGTGAAAGTAGAAGTAAACGTGATACCCGCTGATAAAGCAAACGGCGTAATACAAGTTAATAAAAAACCAGCCAAACAGCAAAAGGTTGTACCTATCCCAACATTGTAGAAGGATGATGTTATGTTAGTAAAAAAGTTATTTTTAATATTGTTCTTTGTCGCGTTAAGTATTAACAACTCATACGCTGATCAACGCCTGACTTTTGGTGCAAAATTACTGGCTGCCGGCTGGAATGGTGATAATGGGGCAGGTGAAACTGACTTTGAAAGTGATGAAGGCGGCCAATTCGGATTAAATGTGTCCTATAAAACAGGAAACTTTTATACCGGGTTAAATTTACAGCGTGGTAATTACAATTTTAAAAATGATGCACCTGACAAATTCACATTAGCCGGTCGTATTGCAAGTTCAAATGTAAAAATTCAACAGTCTGATCTGGATTTACTATTTGGTTATTACTTCTGGTCTCAGGTGTCTTTATTTGTTGATATTAAAAGCGTAACTAATAACTGGTTAGACGAACCTTATAAGCAGAACTTTTTAGGTCTGGGTCTGGGCGCATCGGGTTACATTCCTCTAAATGACAGATGGACATTATTTGGTTCACTTGGCTTTATTGGCGGCGGAAAAATAAAAGACAATAATGACAATAAAGTTGGTGACGGTACTAGCTGGGCGTTAGAAGTAGGTACTGTTTACAGCATCAACGAGCGAAATTTTGTAAATGCGGGTATAAAAACAAGAAACTACCGTTTTGAATATCTGGATTCTAGCAAACAGGACTACCATATCAATGCTGTATTTATTGGCTATAACTACAGCTTTCGTTTATAAATAGTGACCCTTGATGGTTAAAATAATAAAGTTGTGTCTGCTCACGTTACTGATTATTGGCTGTAGTGCTAATAATAAAAGCACCACGCCATTAGATAGTACAAACCTGGCAGATAGTGTAGAACTGGAATTAATCCCTCTTGAGTTAACAACACATCTGGGAGATCAGCAGCAGTTTGTTGGCGGTGACGAAATACAATTTTTATTGAGTCTTGGCCAGGACGCCTATATTTATATGTATTATGTCGATGCCGTTAACAACATAAGCCAGATATTACCCAATGAAAATCAGCAAACTAACTTTTATACAGCCGGCTATTTTCTGACAATTCCTGAATATGAAAATCTTTATCGTTTTACTATAAGTGAACCCTTTGGCAACGAGTCCATCTGGGTGTTTGCCAGTGATAAGTCAATAACTATAAAGCAGTCACCGGGTTCAATCGAAAGCATTAAACAACTTATAAAAAATTCATCCGAAAAAGCCTATGGTGATTATCTGCTTAGAATAACGACACGAAAAAAATAATAGCGCTCGCGGATATTTGCTCTACGATTTTTGACATACTATGGCTCTAATCGAGTCGCACCCAACTGCGTTCCCAGAGGACCACGTGGTACGGTAAAGCTAAATATTTCACCATTTCTAACTATGCTGATAGAAACAAATTCACCTAGCTGGCCTTCCGTGGTCGCAGCTTTAAGTTCCTGCCAGCTAAACATACGTTTATTATCGTAACTTAAAACTACATCACCTTTTTGTATGCCTGATTGTTCTGCAGCAGAACCCAGCATAACGGATGTAATTCTAATACGATTATTCTGTTTGCTGTTGTACAGGTATTCATCATAGCTTTCATCGCCTAATTCTTCTCTTAGATTGATATCCTGCTTATTAATATCATCCAGTTCATCAAAATATCGTTGTGTGTTTATGTAGTTATCTCTTTCGGCTCGATTCTGTAATTCAAGTCTTTTTAATTCGATACTATTTTTTCTACGCACAATATCTTCAGCTATCACAGAGTCAATACCACCTCTTATCAAATTTTCAAGGCTATACAGATGTTGCGGCATAACAGATGATAAGCGGTTCCTGGTTATACTGACTGGATTTGTCGAACTGGGCGCCGTGTCTGGCAGATTCGCAAAAGCCTGCAAAGTCTGCTCAATATTTTTTAGCTGATATTTAATTTGAGATATTTCATCCTCAATATAATCAAGACGATTACGGTCTATATGATTACTAAGAACAGGAGTATCAAACTCAGGATCTTCTTTTTTGCCTACAAAAGGATTAACCTTAGAATATAGTTCATTAATTTTTTTTTCATTATTTTTTGTTGCAACAGAATTATTGTTATATATTGGTTCCCCAAAAATAACATAAGCAGAAATAAAACCAATTAACAAAAAAAGAACAGGGATTATTATGCTACTTTTATTCATGACTAGCCGGGATGTTTAATTTGCATGAACCATTACAGATAATCAGCTATGATGCTTTGACTGGTCATTTTCAGAAGGTTTTCTTCGCTTACCAATATTTTTTTTATCTCGTAATCGTTTTTTTATTTTGGTTTTTTCTTTTTTTACAGGTTCACCTTTCCTGCTTTTTGTACCATAAGCCTTACCTGAAGTCTTTTTGTTTTCAGGTCCTTTAAATTTTCCAGCAAGTGATTTAATTTTAAGCTCAGTGCATTCAACCTGTAAAAAATTTTCAATACCAACCATCCTGTTCCATTCCTGAGAATTGACAAGTGTAATCGAAGAACCGGTATCAAACATTCTTCCTGTACGGCCAATGCGGTGCATATAATCTTCACCATTACGCGGCACGTCAAAATTAATAATTAAGTCGAGGTCATTAATATCAAGGCCACGTGAAGCAACATCTGTTGCAACAATAATATTGATGTCATTATTTCTGAATTTCCTCAACATATTATTGCGTCTATCCTGCTCGACATCACTATGTAGAACCGCTGATATTATGTTTTTTGACTGTAACCAGCCACTTATTCTGTTTACCGTTTCTTTTTTATTGGCAAAGACGATGGCTTTAGTATAGTTAATATGCTGTTCTTCTTTATCAAGAAGATGGTGACAGATATCAAGCTTATGTTCATCATTATCTGCAAGCATTTTGTGTTGAATGATGTTCTGATTGTTTTCCCTGGCACTATCAATCAGAATTTTTTCAGCTTCGACTAAAACAATATCTGTCAGCGCTTTAAATTTATTTTCATTAAAACTGGCGGAAAATAATAGCGTTTGACATGCTTCATTGCACTGACCTGCGATGCTTATCACTTCTTCACTAAAGCCCATATCCAGCATTCGGTCGGCTTCATCTAAAACTAATATGCTGATTGCATCAAGGTCGATAACTTCACGTTTAACGTGTTCTAACAAACGACCAGGCGTTGCGACGATGATATCCGGGTATTTTTGTAATGCTTTTAACTGGTGTTTAGGGTCTTCTCCGCCGATAATTATAGCGGTTTTAATTTCTGTATATTGCGAAAGTAAGCTACATTGTTTATTGATCTGGCGGCATAATTCACGCGTTGGCGCCAAAATCAAAGCCTGTGTCACACTTTGCGGGTTATCCAGAATTTGTTGCAGTATGGGTAAAACATACGCCAGCGTTTTACCACTACCTGTTTTTGCATTAACAATTAGATCTTTTCCTGCAAGTGCCTGCGGAATAGCGGCGGACTGAACCTCTGTCATTTTCTCAAAGCCGAGAAATTCAAGCGCATCCAGTAGTGGTTCATCAAGTAATAGTTCAGAAAACAAAGCGATACCTGTGTTACAGTCGGTAAGTTGAAAACTTAATTATAAGCTATCTGCTTAACGATAGGGCGGCTCTCTTTAACCGTTAATGGTCCGAGTCACAACAAACATTTGTGATTGAAAAAAATTCTTTATCTTGTGACGCCGATCCCGGAGGCTTAACGGACATCTTATAAGACAACCATACAACAAATAATTACTACATCAGGAGCCATGGCGATGAAAACAGCAAAAAAGACAACTAAACGACGCCAGTTTTTATCATTATTAGGATTGGGGGGCGCAAGTTTGGGCGCGATGAGCCTGACCACGGTCAAAGTGCGGGCTCATCATACGGATACACATTTTGAAGACAAAGCAACACACAGGCTGGTTTATCAATGTAACAAAGCCGATCATGATTATATCGACCATTTGCTTTTTTCCTGCGGTGAAATGCTACGTAAATATGGTGATGATATAGAGCTGGTTGTAGCAGCTTTTGGTCCAGGGTTGAATCTTCTTGCAAAACGTCCAAAACGCCAGATTTTGCCTCTGCAACAACAACGTGTTAAATCACTCGCTACCTATGGTGTACGCTTTCATGCATGCGGCAATACCATGATTAGCATGCATTGGACTGAAATAGATTTAATTGAAGAAGCCGTGGTGGTAGCAATAGGCGTTGACGACATAATGCAGTTACAGGAGCAGGGTTTTAGTTATATAAGTTTGTAAATGTAGAAGTCATGAAAAACAAAATTGCCGCAAAGGACGCGAAGTTCGCAAAGTCATCATACCTATTTATGTATACACGCATGATATCAGCGCATCAATATCAAAGCATTCTTTGAGTTTTTCCTTTGCGCTATTTGCGTCCTTCGCGGCAAGGTTTTTTATCCTGGTAGACAACTGTGGCGATATGGCCGTCGTTTATGTAGCAACAATGACACGAACGGCGTCCAGTCGTAAGTTCGCTGCATCAATAACCTCTGTCAGCATCGATAATTGTTTATCAAAATGGCTGATCTCATCTGCACGAACATTAGGATTTACTTTAGATAACGCCTTTAATCTATTGATTTCTTTTGACAAAATCTCTGTAGCGTGTTGCTGAGCCTGTTTTAAAACCTTTTCTGATTTCAACTCTGCGTATTTTTCACTGCGCTGCAACATGGCTTTGAGGATCTTTTTCTTTGCTTTGACAATTTTATTACCAACACCGCTATCAACAAACTGACGGTTACTATTTATCATTTCATGTGACAGCTTGATATTATGATCGCCACCGCGTTCATCACATACTACTCGGATCATTGTTGGCGGCAAATAACGGTTACTTTGCAGTTCTTCAATGGGTGCACTCTCTATAGAAAACAGGCACTCAAGTAAAACACTGCCTGCCACCACCGCTTTATAGTCTGTTGCAGTAACCGAGGTATTGCCCATTTCGTTGCTAAGTACCATGTCGATGGCATTGTTTGTTAATGGGTGCTCCCAGGTGATGTAATGCGCATCTTCAAAACTCAGCGCGATATTTCGATCATAGGTGATGGTCAAACCATCGTCGCTAAGTCCCGGGAATTTCGTGATCATGTGTTCGGTCGGTGTGATAATAAAACAGCCTTCGCTGTGTAATTCAGTATCGATGCCAAAACAGTCATATACATTTTCCATATAATCGGCAAGTTGCGATATAGTATCTTCATGCTTTGCACGTTGTTTTATGTCCTGTGCAATAACCGGGCGGCACGAATTGTATTCAAGCAAACGGTCACGACCACGCTGCAGCGACTGGCTTAATTCCTGGTAATGTGTTGTTGACTGCGTTATTAATGATTCGAGTAATTCGTTTGTATTTTCATCTGGAAACGATCCTTTGAGTACATTATATAATTCATGCTGAACACGTTTATAAACCGAGTGTCCCGCAGGGCAGGTATGCTCAAAAGCCTGTAGTGCTTCGTTATACCAGCGATAACAGGCCTCCTGTGCGGTATTTTTTAGGTAGGGGACATGAATACTAATCGTATTTTTCTGTCCAATTCTGTCCAGCCGACCAATACGTTGTTCTAATAAATCCGGATTAATGGGCAGGTCGAACAAAACCAGATGATGGGCAAACTGAAAATTACGCCCTTCGCTGCCAATCTCTGAACAAACCAGTATCTGACTACCGGTTTCAAAATCAGCAAAAAAAGCGGCTGCGCGATCACGTTCGACAATACTCAGCCCTTCATGGAAAGCAGTGGCATGTAAACCAGTTTGCATTTTAAAGTATTGCGTGATCTCCAGCGCCGTGTTTGCATTAGCCGCAATAACTAAAATCTTTTGCGGATGTAATTCGGCACATTTTTTACTTAACCAGTTAATACGCGGGTCAATCTGTGTCCAGTGCTTATTGTGCTCCTGCTGCTGGTATAAAACCTCTGGCTGTAATTGAGAGCATGATAATTCATCAGTTTCATTATTATTTAATTGTTGATACTGTGCTGGTGAGTTCAATGGATAAGCATAAAGTTCTCTATCGGGAAAACCTTTTACCGCTGAGCGCGTATTTCTGAACAAAACACGGCCGGTACCATGTCGATCGAGCAGATGCTCAACCAGCTGTATACGAGCCTGATGGGTGGCCTCTGCATCCTGATTATTATTTTCAAGCAAATGCAGTAATGGTAAATTATCACCTTCAGCAATCGTTGTTTCGATTAACGTTATATCGTCAGCGCTAAGTGATTTATTGTTTAATAAATCTTCAATGACCTGTGCATAAGGTTCGTAGTTTTCTTCTTCATCAATAAATTGCTGAAAATCAGGAAAACGATTTGGATCAAGTAATCGTAGTCGAGCAAAATGGCTTTCCTTACCCAGCTGTTCAGGTGTTGCTGTCAGTAGCAACACGCCCTTAGTATGGTAACTAAGTTGCTCCACAACCATATATTCAATGCTGGGTTCTTCAGCTGACCATTGCAAATGGTGAGCTTCATCCACTACCATAAGGTCCCATTCAGCCATCACACACTGTTCAAAAACATGGGTATTACTGACTAAAAAATCGATGCTGCACAAAACTAGCTGTTCTGCAAAAAAAATATTTTCAAAGTTCTCTTCAGCGAACAGATCATCACAACGATTTTGATCAAAAATTTTAAAGTGAAGGTTAAAGCGACGTAACATCTCCACTAACCACTGATGGATTAATGTTTCCGGCACAACAATTAAAATGCGCTGGGCACGTTCCGTTAAAATTTGATGATGTAAAATCAAACCGGCTTCAATGGTTTTACCCAGACCCACTTCATCTGCCAGCAGTACGCGCGGCGCATAACGGTTGGCAACTTCATGTGCAATATATAATTGATGCGAAATTAAACTGGTGCGGCTACCAGTCAATCCATATAAATCTGATTTTGCCAGGCGATTTTTGTGGTAGAGCGTCTGATAGCGCAATTCAAACCAGTTATCTTTATCAATCTGACCATTAAATAAACGCTCAGAAGGGCGATTTAACTGAATAAAATTATCCAGTTCAGCCTCATCAATTTGATGATAGTTACCGAAGCTGTCTGCCCCCGAGTAGCTAATAAGACCGTGATTTTCTTTAATCTCCCTGACGCATATTGTTAAACCTTCATGGCTACTGATATTGTCGCCAATAGAGAATAAAACACGTGTTAGGGGGGCGCTTTGTTTTGCATAAGTGCGGGTTTCCCCGGTAGCCATAAACAACACCGTTAAGGTGCGTTCTTCTACTGACAGAATAGTGCCCAGTCCCATTTGTAGTTCGGCATCGCTAATGCAGCGTTGTCCGGGGAGAAAGTTAACCATGATTTTGTTTTTATTGTTCGATATTATTGGTGATATTTTATGTCAGAATGATATGTTTTCGTATAGTTGTTATTGGGTATGAGGTGTGAACATATATTATTGCAGTAATTATTTTCTGCACATTCATTCTTGGGCATTGCGGGTCTCGCCCCGCTGGCGAGTTACTCTTTTGTCTACAGCCACAAAAGAGTAACCAGAAAAGGCCGCCCAACTCGTTTGCCCCGTAAAAGACACCGGGGTGCCTGAATTCGCCGGTATTGCCTACGAGCACGTCCTGATGCGCCGTCCGGGCGCACAGGACTAAATTCGCCATGCATGTGCGCACTGAGCCCTGATAACAATACCAGCGAAATGGCAAGCTAAAAAGGGATAAAGACAAAGTAAACAAAAACCTGTAGACATTAAAAAGATGCTTTTAAACACTAGCTTTTAGAGTGTTCTACTGTTGTTGACTTTGACCTTGTCCACCTCAGCAAGCCATTTAGCCAGTCTCGTTATCATGGGCTTTCTGTGCCAGCATGTCTGAGCGTTTTTTGCGAGTTCTGGCACAGCATGATAATGAGACTGGCTAAATGGGCACCCCTGTGTTTTTTACAGGGGCGTAGCTGTTGTGGAGGCTTTTTCTGGTTACTCTTTTGTGGCTGTAGACAAAAGAGTAACTCGCCAGCGGGGCGAGACCCGCAATGCCTAACTAAAATCACACCAGTAAATACTGAACACCAGCCCAACATTACAAAAACATCAATACAAATTCCACAAGGCCAGCCCACTAACAATCACCAGCATCCCGCCAATAACCTGCTTAAACACAACATCATTGCGTAAAATCATCTCATGAGTTCTCAAACCAATAAAATGTCCGACAGCCGCTACTGGTAACAATACAATCGCGGTCAGAATATTTAAATCAACCCCTAGTGCTGCAAAGGTTGTCATTTTTATGCTGACTAAAATAAACCAAAGCACAAAAAGTGTATTGCGTAATTGTGATTGAATAATATTTCGTATATATACCGCCACCATTAATGGCGCACCCGTTAATGACGTACCCGCAACATAACCACCAAATATTAGCAATAATTTATCAAGCAACTTACTATCACTATGGATGCTCTTATTGAGCAACCACATCAGGGCATAAAACAGGGTAATGCTATAAATAAAAGTAACAATCCACAGATTAGGCAAATTCACTAATCCAAAAACACCGATTAACGCTGGCGGGATAATATACAAAAGTGAAAACCTGAGATAAGCCCAGTTAACATTATGCAAACGTGTACGTAATGTTAAAGCTGAAAAAAATAATAAATGTGTCCCAATAATCGGTAACCAGTAAACTGGTTTATCATAGATAAACAGCATGAAAGGCAGGCCCAAAGCCGCACCACCAAAACCAAGTCCACTGCGAACAAACCCTGCCCACATGAACAGCAGGCCTGTAAAAATTATTTGTAGAGTTGAGAAGTCGAGAAACACTTATAATTTACATGGAACGGTTATCTGCAGCTGCATCTATGGCGATAAATAACTTTATTAAGTAGCATCTGATTAATACTGAGTGAAGTAGATTATTCTGGGCGCAAGATACAATTTCATGAATCAATCAGAGGCTCCTTTGTTATTAAAATGTTCTTTGGTTAATTTAAAGACAACAGGGCTTAATAAGGTCAACGCAATCAAGTTTGGAATGGCCATCAGTGCATTTAACGTGTCTGCAATTAACCATATAAAATCCAGGCTTGCAGTGGCACCGACAGGTACCGCCAAAATCCATAAAATTCTAAACGGTTTTATGCCGCGTTCACCGATTAAATACTCAACACACTTCTCGCTATAAAAGCTCCAGCCAAGAATAGTCGTAAAAGCAAAAACACTTAGACCGATGGTCACTATATAGCTACCAAGACCTGGTAATGCCGATTCAAAGGCCGCTGAAGATAAACTTGCCCCGGTTTCACCCTGTGTCCAGACACCGCTAGAAATAATAACCAGACCGGTAATGGAGCAGATAATAATGGTATCAATAAAGGTGCCCAGCATTGCAATGTTTCCCTGTTGCACCGGGCTACTGGTACTGGCCGCTGCATGCGCAATGGGTGCGCTGCCCAAACCTGCTTCATTTGAAAAAATACCACGCGCCACGCCAAAACGAATTGCAGCCCATACGGCAGCACCGGCAAAACCTCCCGTTGCCGCCACCGGGGTAAAGGCATGGGTGAAAATCAGCGAAAAGGTATGCGGCAGTGTTTCTATATTGATAAGCAAAATAAACAAACCGGAAAACACATAAGTTATTGCCATTAATGGAACGAGTTTACCTGCTACACTGGCGATTCGTTCAATGCCGCCAATTAATACCATTGCTGCTAATACCGCCATGATCAAACCCGTAACGATATGCGGTACCGCAAAAGTATCGTCCATCACATCGGCAACAGAATTCGCCTGAATAGTATTGCCAATTCCAAAACCGGCAAATGCACCGAACAGAGCAAAGCAGGTGCCTAACCAGGCCCAGTGAGATTTCAATCCATTTTTGATATAAAACATAGGTCCACCGATATGGTGGCCAGAGTTATCTACTTCACGATATTTTACCGCTAAAAATGCTTCAGCGTATTTGGTTGCCATACCGACCAGAGCGGTACACCACATCCAGAATAATGCGCCTGGACCACCAAGAAATATTGCTGTCGCGACGCCGGCAATATTACCGGTACCGATGGTCGCCGATAATGAAGTCATCAAGGCATTAAAAGGCGCGATATCCCCTTCACCTCTTTTCTGCCTGCCTTGCCAGAGTAACTTGAAACTGTAACGGATGCGCCTTAACGGCATGAAGGACAGTCCAACCATTAAATACAGACCTGTACCCAGGATAAGTAGCAGCATAAAAGGTCCCCATACAAGACCATTAATGGAGGAAATTAGATCATTTAAAAATTGCATGTTATTTTTATCTTTATTTGAATTTGAAAACATCGACATATTAACAGCTTCCAATGTGTTTTTTCATCTGGCTAAAATAAGGTAAGATGTGTTTTTGGCTCTGCTCAGGCAGTAAATAAGGCGCAACTGCCGGTTAATTAGGAATTATTAGATGTCTCCAGCTATTTCGCAGGTCGTTGTATCTGCCCTGTATCATTTTGTTAGAATCGATGATTATCGGTCACTGCGCCAACCACTGTATGACTTCATGACCAAGCATAAAATCAGAGGCACCCTATTACTGGCAAGCGAAGGCATAAATGGTACCGTTGCCGGTTCTAAAAATGCTATCGATAAACTTCATGACTGGTTACGCTCTGACCAACGTCTTAAGGATCTCAAAACAAAGGAGTCTTTTGATAACACCATGCCATTTTACCGAACCCGGGTAAAACTAAAAAAAGAAATTGTTACCATGGGCATACAGGACATCGACCCCAACCACGTGGTTGGCAGTTATGTAAAACCCGAGGACTGGAATGATTTGATATCTGACCCGGAGATGATACTTGTTGATACGCGTAATGACTATGAAGTTGCCATTGGCACTTTCAGGAATGCAATAAATCCTAAAACAGATACATTCCGCCAGTTTCCAGACTATGTGAAGAGCAACCTGGATCCAGGCAAGCATAAAAAAGTGGCGATGTTTTGTACCGGCGGCATTCGCTGTGAAAAATCGACAGCATATCTGAAAGAGCAGGGCTTTGAAGAGGTATATCATCTGCAAGGCGGTATTTTAAAATATCTGGAAACCGTTGCAGAAGCTGATTCGATGTGGGAAGGTGAATGTTTTGTTTTTGATAACCGCGTGAGTATAAATCACCAGTTAGAGAAGGGCAGTTATGATCAATGCCATGCCTGCAGACTACCTATCACGGAAGAAGATAAAGGCAGTATTAAATATGTACAGGGTGTGAGCTGTCCCGCCTGTTATGATAAAAAATCTGAACAGCAAAAAAACCGTTTTGCAGAACGTGAACGGCAGGTGCAACTAGCCAAATCACGAGGTGAACAGCATATCGGCTCCGATGTTACTGAAATCAGTCTGCAACGAAAACAGTTGAAAGACGTACAGCGCGAAAACAACAGGCGCCAAAGCGTAAGGCATCGCTAAGGAGTA
The DNA here is from genome assembly GCA_963759005.1 of uncultured Gammaproteobacteria bacterium. Classification (GTDB taxonomy): domain Bacteria; phylum Pseudomonadota; class Gammaproteobacteria; order SZUA-229; family SZUA-229. Next base: position 49,000 of record CAVWXQ010000039.1, on the reverse strand, counting down.
TTTTATGCCATTAGAAGTTCTATTTGGATGGGCGGCATCATTTCTTTGCACACTGATTCTGGTGCCGCAAATCTTTAAAGCACTGAAAACACGTCATACCGATGATGTCTCCATGCTTATGCTTATATTGTCAGTCTCAGGTAATACTTTTTGGGTCGCGCACGCTTCGATTACCCAAAATATTCCCTTGTTAGTTGGCGGCAGTTTTATCAGCATAATGAGTATCATGCTGATTATTTTCAAATATAAATACGATACAAAATAATCCCGTGGATAATCCTGTGCTTTATAGCTTTAGACGCTGCCCTTATTGCATGCGTGCGCATATGGCGCTGAAATACTCAGGCTTAAAAGTGGAACTGCGTGAAGTTGATTTAAATAATATGCCGGCTGAAGCATTAAAAATATCGGCAAAAGCTACCGTTCCTGTTTTAGTTTTAGCAAACGGCACTTTCATTGATGAAAGCTGGGACATTTTGAAATGGGCTCTTACCCAGAATGATCCTGACAACTGGCTGGATGATGCTAATGACTATTTACTCGCTGCAGAAATGCTAACCGAAACAAATGACTTTTCATTCAAAGCTGATCTTGATCACTATAAATACGCAGACCGCTATCCTGAACAGTCCGAACAGACCTATCGCATGGCGTGTGAAGAATTCATCGAAGAACTCGAAGACATGCTTACAGAAAACAAATATCTGCTGGCAGAGCGACTAACTTTAGCTGATATCAGTGTGTTTCCATTTGTAAGACAATTTTCACTGGTCGATAAGGACTGGTTTGACCAGGCACCTTTTCCAAAAGTACAGATCTGGTTAGACAATTTAGTAAACTCAGCATTATTTCAAGATATATTCCAGAAACACGATGTATGGAAAGCAGGAAGTACTGCAATTTATATATAAACAGCACTGCTGTCCCGCTAACAAAAAATAATTATCTAAACAGGCTGATGTAGCAGGTTTGGATAAAGGTTGCAATAATCCGAGACATGAACCAGACGCATCAACCATCGACACGCCGTAAAGCCATCCTGGCGACTCAACACCCGCATCCGTGCGGGTGATGGTCGTTGATAAATGTGTCCGATTCACGTCTCTGACATGTAACGGGACAGCAGTGTATAAACAATTATATTTTGTATGCTAATGATGTTCAAAATAAACAAGCCTTACGAAAGTGAACGCAAAATATCTCAATCAGTTATTCAGGTAATCGAATTGCTTGGTATGTATGATGCTGAACTTGCTCGTATTCTAGGTCAACAATGTGCTGATGTAGGACAGTTAACATCAGGAAAAAGCTGCATAAAGAAAGACTCTGAAGCCTGGTCTCAGGCAGTACTGTTTATCAATATGTATCACCAATTATTTGATTATTTTGAAGGTGATGGTATTGCCATGTATCACTGGATGCGGTCACATAACAGACATTTGAACGGCACGCCACATTTCCTCATTGTTGATGACAACAAGTTACAGCTTATTCATGATTACCTGTCGCTGGCAAATAAACCAGACCTTACTGCATAAACCGCACATCTGACTTTTAAATTTGCCTAAAGAACTGGACTTGATCAGCGCTACTCTGGAATACCGACACGAATTTCGGTTTTTTTTACACAATTATACCGCTTGTCGGAAAACATGCACATAATTGTCAGTTTGTGACAAATATGTGTTGAAAAAATGTCATAACTGACTATAGTTGTTCCAGTAATTAGTATTTTGTAATCAAATGATATATATATCAACAAATTCAATAAGTTAACTATTAATAAAAGGGAGTAGCACATCAACGAGACTGCTTAGACTATCAGTTTTTAAACGGTACCCGTTGCAATAAATGCGTTCAAATCAATAAGTAAAATGACATATTTGTGCTATTCAAGCACATATAAATTGATGTTTTTTTAACCACTTATAGTTTATTTGGATCATTACGATGCCCTTAAATCAACACGTTACTTCATCAGACAACAGCCCATCATCAAAATATTCGAGAATCGCTGATAAGGCATTTTCCTGTGTTAATGAACATTTGATGATATTAATCAGTCAAATGTTAAATAGTGCAGATAAAAAATTGTTTGACCTTGCTCAAAAAGCCGCAACCGATGAAGAACAAATGAAATTCATGGACTGCACGCGCATATTTCAAACTGAAAAAAATGATATTAGTCATCACTTCTTTGAAAATTTAAACCATTCACTAACGGCATCAAAAGCAAATTCGATATCCAGTGATGATGAAGAGTTACGCCTGGTTGACCAGGATGAAATGGAAGAGATGGTTGCAATCACCACCATGCACGCAAAAGCAATGAATTTATTTGGTGAAGAGGTTAGTCATCTTGAGGCACGTCTTGAATACCTTGAACTGATGTGCGATAAAAGTATTGACAAAGAATCGCTCGATCCAAAACACATTTGCGAAGTCTTTCAGAAAACAATTGAAAATGTAGAGATAGCCATTGAGGTTAAATTAGTTTTCTATAAATTATTCGACCAGGAAGTCTGTTCAAAACTGGGCGTAATGTATAAAACAATTAATCAAATTTTTATTGATAATGGCGTTTTACCAGAAATTCTTCTGAAGACAATGAAACAGGAAGAAATTGAACAAGATGACGTTCAAGTTTCAACGCAGGTGGCAAGTTATTACGATCCAGCAAAAAAGGTAGCAACTAACTTTATTCCCAGATCAAATAAAGACTTCAGCCACATTGTCAATGATTTCATGAGTGGAGAAATGACAATTACTGGCGAAGAGCTTCAGCTTCCAGAATCTTTTTTACGCAAACCAACGCAACAGGATCTTGATGGCAAAAACTGTTATGAACGTAAGGAAGTATTAAAAGCACTGTCTAAACTTCAACGTAAAATCACATCATCACAAAAAGACACTGAAAGTCTTAGTCTTACTACAGAACAAATTAAACAGGAATTAGTTACTGATATTAGTAAAGAGTACGGAGGCGTTATTAACAAACAGGTTAATCTTCTTGATGAAAGAAGTATTGATTTTGTTGGTATGATGTTTAGCGCAATCGCTGGTGATGATACCGTCTCAGAAATAATGACTAATCTTATTTATCAGTTGCAAATACCCGTAATGAAAGTTGCGATGATAGATAGAGCCTTATTCGAGTCAGAAACTCATCCGGCAAGAGCAACTGTAGATTTACTAACGACTGCAGGAATGGGAATAAATATCAAAGAAGATCGTATTTATGATGAGCTGGAAGACATAGTTGACAGTATTTTAGATAAGTTCGATATAGACATTGTAACGTTTGAGAAAGCAGTTGATGAATTAAAAAACATCATCAAAAAGGAAGAACAGTTAACAACAGAAACGGAAAGACAACAACAAAGACAAATTTTTCAGGAGCATGCACGTAACATCGTTATTAGCCAGTTAAAGATGGTGTCCTGTGAAAAACAAATACCTAACAATGTCAGGCCACTTGTTTTAAAACATTGGTCAACATTAATGCTTAATCGCTACATCCGTCATGGCCGGAATAGTGAACAATGGGTACAGTCAGTTCTATTGCTTAAATTATTGCTAAAATGTATACAACCAATTAAATACTCTTCGCAATACAATCTGGTGAGAGAAAATCATATGGCACTATTACAGGCTGTCAACGATGAGTTATATGATACACAGCAGGATAAAAATGATATTGCAAATCAAATGGCTGAACTTAAATCATATATTTTGCAAATGATTGATGACTATGGCTTTAAGTTGTTGATGGAAACGATAATAAAATGTCTGAAGAAGCACTAAATGAAACATCAACGGATACCACTGAAGATGAATTAAAACATGTCCAACAGCAAACAGAAATTGCCAAACAAAAACTCGCACAACTGACCAGCAGCACTAAACCTGGTGTCTGGTATGAAATATATAATGGTGAAAATAAAGCGGTAAGACGTCTTAAACTCTCAGTTATATTAACGGATGCTGCACAGTTAATATTTGTTGATAGGAAAGGCGTTAAAGTTATTGAAAAAGACGCGGAAGAATTTGCTAAAGAACTTGAGGAAAATCGTTCCCGCATATTAGCAGATCATTCTACTTTTGATCATGCGTTAGCTAATGTAATGAGCGCGCTTGCAGCTTAATTTAGTTGGCAGTTGGCAAAAAATTATAACGAAAATGATTTTTAGTCTTCAAGCACAATCTATGACGCATTTAACTTTTTAAATATTTGATTAATTATATTATCACTACTGTTGTAATCAATATGTATTGCACTATTTGCACTACCTTGAGATAAAACCAGAGCTGGAAAACTGCTCACATACAACCTTCTAGCCAGTAACAACTCTCTTTCTAACTCTTTAGTGCATGTTTTGCTTTTAAAATCGCGTACAAATGAATCAGTGTTAAGCCCTATGTCATCAGCCAACTGTATTAATATATCTTCATCAGAAGGGTTTCTCGCATCAAGATAATATGCCTGTTGAATGGCCAATATCATGTCTTTTTCTAACAGTGGCTGTTGTATTTTACAGGCGATAACTGCTCTACAGGAAGGGTATGTTGAACGGCGTGGCTGGCAAATTGTCCAGAAATCATAGTTGAATTCAATACCAGGAATTTCTCGCTGAATTCGTTGCCAGTTATCACGAATACTGATCCGCATGTTCTCAGACATTGGCTGATCTGTATCCGGAGCCAATCCGCCTAAAACATATTGGATATGAACTTTATCCTGTAACTCATCCTGCACCTTAGCCCATACCGGACGAAAACCCCAGCACCAGCTGCACATAGGATCATGTACATAATAAAGTGTTACTAACGATTCATTCATTATATAGTGTTACTAACTATTCATTCATTAGACTATTTACTTGATATCTTACGACGAGCAGCTCACTTCGTATTGCTGTGCCCATTAGCGCTAAAACCGGCAAAGGATTATTTCAGCGTAAAAATATCGAGAAAATCGGCGCTTTTGCCTTACGCTTCATCAATGCCAGGTAACTCTGCCAATTCTATGAAATATCAGGGTTAATAGCTGTAAATTAGCGACTATTCATAACATATTGATAGTGCAATGTTTTTCCTGTATTATAAAGCGTTAATATTCCTACCGCTATTTGTTTTATGATATTCGAAAAATACTGTTGTAATGTTGTTCAGAAAATATTAAGTGAAGGCGGGCAGCTTATTGATGTGCGCTCAGCTATAGAGTTCAGCCATGGTGCTTTACGTGGCGCAGTTAATATGCCGATTGGTAACTTTCAACACCTGAAAGACGATATTGATAGCTCAAAACCTGTGTTACTGTATTGCCGCACGGGCGCTCGCTCTGGTATGGTTAAAAACTATCTGGATCGGCTCGGCTTTGATCAGGTTCATAACATTGGCGGAATTCGACAATTTATGGATTGCTAAATCCAATAGACTCAAGACAAAAGCGATGAAAATGACTTACGAAATTTCAGTAGAAAATATAAAATGTGGTGGTTGTGCGGGCACCATTACCAGACGCTTAAATGAACTGGAAGCAGTCAGCGACTGTCAGGTTGATGTCGAACGTGGCGTTGTTAGCATAACGGGTGATGAGTCTAATGCTGAAGCTAATAGAGCCCAAGTCACTCAATTATTACTAAAACTGGGTTATCCTGAGTGCGGCACAGCAGACGGCCTGAAAGCAGCTAAAGCCAAAGCTAAATCATTTGTTAGTTGCGCTGTGGGTAAAATGAGCTCTTAATCTGCGCTTCCTTAATTAAAAGAAAGTTGGCAGTTGGCTGAAAAGAAGTTATCAGTTAGCAGTTATCAGTTAAAAGCGAAAAGACAGCTTTAAAAGCAGCCGTAACTTTTTAAAATTACTGACCAACTGACAACTGATAACTGCTAACTTCTTTTCAGCCAACTTTCTTTTCATGAAAACTCGCGAATTCCATTACAAACTTCCTCAGCAGCTAATCGCACAAAAACCCAGTGAAGTACGTTCACAGAGTCGTTTATTACATTACTCGCGTGCAACTCAAATTATAAAACATCTTCAATTTAGCAATATCGTCGATCTGGTAAATCCAGGCGATTTACTGGTTTTTAACAATACTCGTGTCATTCCTGCACGCATTTATGGCTACAAAGACACCGGCGGCAAAGTTGAAATATTGATCGAACGACTAACTTCCGAGTTTCGATGCCTCGCCCATGTAAAAGCCAGTAAAACACCAAAACCCGGTAGCAAACTAACACTATGCGATCCAGAAAAAAAAAATCAGGATAATCAGCAACAATTTATTGTTTCAGTTGAAGGCCGTGAAGGGGATTTATTTGTACTCAGCTCGAAGACAGGCACTACCATGGCTGAGATTATGGAAAACATCGGTCATATGCCATTACCACCCTATATTAGCCGTGTAGACACCATAGATGATTTTTCTCGATATCAGACTGTTTATGCAGACAATCCAGGTGCCGTAGCCGCACCTACAGCTGGTTTACATTTTGATGAGATGTTACTCAATAAGCTTAAAGATAAAGGGGTGGAGTCTGCATTTGTCACACTTCACGTCGGCGCAGGGACTTTTCAACCTGTACGAAGTGAACAGATTGAAGACCATGAAATGCATTTTGAATATCTCGTTGTACCACAACAAACGGTCGATAAATGCCAGCAGACACGGCAAAATGGCGGCCGAATTATTGCTGTAGGCACAACAACGGTGCGTTCACTGGAAGCCGCCTCACAAAACGGTCAATTGAAAACATATGCTGGTGAAACCAATATATTTATCTATCCCGGGTATCAGTTAAAAAGTGTTGATGTTTTGATCACTAATTTTCATTTACCGGAATCAACATTATTAATGCTAATTAGCGCATTTGCAGGTAAAGATGAGATGATGCGCTGTTATACAGAAGCAGTGGACGAAGCGTATCGGTTTTTCAGTTATGGCGATGCGATGTTTATAAGCTAGTTATAAGTTACAAGTTTTAAGTTAAAAGTTGTTGCAGCCTGAATACTTATCACTTTAAACTTATAACTTAAAACTATATTGTAAGGCATTGATGTTATTTAAATTATCTAAACAAAATAATGCTGCCCGCAGAGGCCAGCTATGTTTTGAGCGTGGCAGCATTGAAACACCGGCGTTTATGCCAGTCGGTACTTATGGCACGGTTAAAGCGATGACGCCTGAGGAGCTGACTGGCATTGGCACAGAGATTATTCTCGGCAATACCTTTCATTTAATGTTGCGCCCCGGTACTGAAATTATTCGTAAACACGGTGACCTGCATGATTTTATGCATTGGGAAAAGCCGATTCTGACAGATTCAGGTGGATTTCAGGTTTACAGTCTGGCAAAAATGCGAAAAATTACCGAGCAGGGTGTATTATTTAATTCCCCGGTAGATGGACGCAAAATAGAACTAACTCCTGAATATTCGATGCAGATCCAGAAGGAACTGGGTTCTGACATCGTCATGATTTTCGATGAATGCACACCATACCCGGCAACTGAACGGGAAGCCATGGAATCGATGCAGTTATCTCTACGCTGGGCCGATCGTTGTAAAATAGCCCATCAGGGTAATGCCTCCGCATTATTTGGCATTGTCCAGGGTGGTATGTACGAATCTTTACGCCATGAGTCTGCACATGGCCTGACGAAACTGGATTTCGACGGTTACGCTATAGGCGGCCTGTCCGTTGGCGAACCCATGGAAGAACGCAACCAGGTACTTGATTTCACCATACCAGAATTACCCGCAGATAAACCACGATACCTGATGGGGGTGGGTCGACCTGAGGATATTATTGAAGCCGTTAAACGCGGTATCGATATGTTTGACTGTGTCATTCCAACACGCCACGCTCGTACCGGTTTTCTTTATACCTCTACGGGGATTTTGAAAATCAGAAACAGCCGTTACCAGGATGATACCCGTCCAGTCGACGAAAACTGTCAGTGTTACACCTGCCAGAATTATTCTCGTTCTTATCTACGCCATCTGGATAAATGCAGTGAAATATTAGGCTCACGCTTAAACACTATTCACAATCTGTATTATTATCAGCAGTTAATGTCTGATATTCGTTCAGCCATCGAAGAAGATCGTTTTGATGCTTATGTAAATGGGTTTTATGCAAACCTGTCAGAAAATAGGTGAGCAATTTCGGCCATTAGAGCAGGTTCAAAAAACAATTTTCTTCCGCAAATGAACGCAAATACACGCAAATACACGCAAGTTTTTAAAAGCAAAGAATTTATTATCCACAGATAAACTTAGATGTTTAAAGGCTGAAAAACACTCTTATCTGTGTTTATCTGTGTACTTAAAATAGTTTTTAATTTGCGTGTATTTGCGTGTATTTGCGGAAGAATCAAAAAGTTTTTTCTTTTTTCCCAACGGGCATAAAGTGTCGAACTCAGCCTTTCAGAACAGCACATGCTGGCTGTATGCTTATCATGGACGCATTATTTATAATTACCAATAAAAACCACAGAAACACCCTCATTTATGGCATAATACCGCGCCATTAAAGAACGTTGATAAGCGTCTAATTATTTATTTAAGAGGTTAAACATGAGTTTTTTCATTTCTGACGCAATGGCTGATGCCGGCGCAGCTGCTGCACAATCAGCAGATCCATTGGCTTCATTAATATTGCCGATTGGACTTGTAGTATTATTTTATTTTTTCCTGATTCGCCCTCAAAGCAAACGCCAGAAAGAACATAAAAAAATGGTAAGTGAGCTGCAAAAAGGCGAAGAAATTTTAACCTCTGGTGGGATTCTGGGTAAAGTCACCAACATCAATGATGATTTTATTACACTGGAAATTGCCAAAGATGTTTCATTAAAAATACAGAAAAGTGCAGTACAAACAATAATGCCTAAAGGTACTATTAAAGAGCAAAGTTAACGTTAATATAAAGACCGTTAAATCTTTTTGAAGCGAAAACGTCAACCATTAATTATTCACTATAAAAAAATAATCGGGAACACTCAGCCATGCTGAATCAATATCCATTGTGGAAATATATATTACTCGTTGTGGTACTGCTTTTTGCCAGTATCTATGCCTTACCTAACCTGTACGGTGAGGACCCGGCGGTTCAAATTAGCCATCGTACAAAATCGTTAACTGAAGAAGACAAACTGGCTGTAGATCAGGCCATCAGTAATAAACAGATAACCATTAAGTCAAGCGAGGTCGAACAGGGTCGCATCCTGGTTCGTTTCAATGATACAGAAACACAGCTGGTTGCTGCGGAAGCATTGAAACAGGCACTGGACAAACAATATTTAATCGCACTTAACCTGGCACCGGCAACGCCTGACTGGTTACGCGCCTTAAGTGCTGACCCCATGTATTTAGGACTGGATTTACGCGGTGGTGTTCATTTTCTTATGGAAGTGGACATGGTGGCCGCTATTAAACGTCTGGAAGAAAGCCTGTTATCGGATATTCGCAGCTATTTGCGAGATGAAAAAATTCGCTACCGGGGTGTACGTCGTGATGATACTGGCTTACACATCAGTTTCCGTGAACTAGCCAACCTTCAGCAGGCGGCTGAGGTATTACCTCGACAATTTCGTGATCTGGAATTTACTGAAAATGAAGGAACCTTAACCATTAATGCGACACTGCTTGAAGTCGCGATAAGAAATGAAAAGAAATCAGCCCTTCAGCAAAACATTATTACCCTGCGCAATCGTGTTAACGAACTGGGTGTTGCTGAGCCTGTAATCCAGCAAGAGGGCAGCTCACGCATCGTTGTTCAATTGCCTGGCATACAGGATACTGCCGGTGCGAAAAAAATTCTTGGTGCAACCGCAACACTTGAGTTCAGACTGGCTGAAGGCACACGTGCCGACTGGCTTGAAGCAGAAAAAAGCGGGCGTACGCCGCTTAACGCAATTCTTTACCATGAACGTGATGGTAGTCCGGTCTTGTTAAATCGTCGCGTCATCGTTACCGGTGACCAGATTATTGATGCCGCCTCTACTTTTGATAGTCAGAAGGGCACGCCCGCAGTATCAGTCAGGCTAAACGGCAAAGGTGCCAACAAGATGGGAGATACCACGCGTGACAATATCGGTAATCCTATGGGTGTGGTGTATATCGAAAACAAAATTGAAACCAAAAAAGTTGACGACATCACTACAAAACATCGTACAACAACAAAAGAAGTTATCAACGTTGCAACCATCCAGGGCCAGTTCAGCAACCGCTTCCAGATTACCGGACTGGAATCACAGGAAGCCCGCGACCTGGCTTTATTGCTACGCGCGGGTTCCTTACGTGCACCGGTTGAAATAATAGAGGAACGCACCGTCGGTCCAAGCCTGGGTAAAGACAATATTAATAAAGGTTTTATGTCTGTTGTTATCGGCTTCTGCCTGGTGCTGGTATTTATGACAGTTTATTACAAAGGTTTTGGCCTCATCGCCAATATTGCATTAACCGCAAACCTGATCATCATTATTGCTGTGCTTTCACTATTGCAGGCAACATTAACCCTGCCGGGCATTGCCGGAATTGTATTAACCGTGGGTATGGCGGTAGATGCTAATGTACTTATTTTTGAACGGATAAAAGAAGAAATTAAAAACGGAAACTCACCGCAGGCCAGCATTCATGCAGGTTATGAAAAAGCGTTCAGCACGATTACCGACGCCAACGTCACCACTTTACTTGCAGCCATTGTATTATTCACCCTGGGTACCGGGCCGGTTAAAGGTTTTGCCATCACCTTATGCATTGGTATTGTAACCTCGATGTTTACTGCTATCGTTGGCACACGTGCAGTGGTTAATCTGTTATACGGTAATCACGATATTAAAAAACTGTCTATATAAGGGCACCTCTTTTAAATTGAGATACCCATAAAACAATCAATAAAAAATAATTTAACAGCTTCAGGTAAGTAATATGTCACAAACACAGACAAGCAATAAAGTATTGATTAACTTCATGAACAAAAGAAAACAGGCAATGATTTTTTCAGCATTGTTAATCATTGCCTCACTGGGAGGTATAGTCGTAAACGGGCTAAACCTGGGCATCGATTTTACCGGCGGTTATTTAATTGAGGCCGGTTACCAGGATGATGTAAATCTTGATGAGGTAAGAACTGCTTTAGCCGATGCAAAATTTAAAGATGCACAGGTGCAGCACTTTGGTTCATCAAAAGACATTATTGTGCGCATTGCACCACGTGCAGATATAAATAAAGCCGCTATTGGCGATAGCATATTAACCGTCCTGAAAACAACATCGCAACAGGAAGTAAACATGCGCCGTGTTGAATTTGTCGGCCCGCAGGTAGGTGATGAATTACGAGATGACGGTGGCATTGCATTATTAGTCGCTCTCGGTGGCATTCTTATTTATATTAGCCTGCGTTTCCAGTTAAAATCGGCTGTTGGCGCAATCCTTGCTTTGGTTCATGATGTCATTATTACTATTGGCATTTTCGCAATATTACAAATAGAGTTTGATCTTACTATACTGGCATCCATTCTGGCGGTGATTGGTTATTCGCTAAATGACACCGTTGTCGTTCTCGACCGTATTCGTGAAACCTTCCGAAATATCCGCAAGACGTCTGCAGAAGACATCTTAAATATCTCTATTAACCAGACGCTAACGCGCACATTAATCACATCGTTCACCACTTTATTAGTGTTATTCTCCCTGTTCATTTTTGGCGGTGAAATTATTCATGGTTTTGCACTGGCATTAATAATAGGTGTAATTGTTGGTACTTACTCATCTATTTATATTGCAAGCAGCACCCTGATGATATTGAATATTCATAAACAGGATTTTCTGGTTGAAGCCAAGGAAGTGCTGGTAGACGACGCACCTTAGAAAGAAGATAGTAAAAAGTAGTAAATTTTAAGTTTTAAGTTTTTTGAACTTCACTTGCTACTTATAACTTACAACTCGTTACTTCTATTCACTACCGTCTGAAAGTCATTAACAATAGTTTTCGGATCATGCGGTGGATTTAAGAATGCAACGAGCTTACCTTCAGGGTTCAGCAGTAAAAGCGCAGCACTGTGGTCAATAAGATAACCGCTGTCAGCCGAACCGGCTGCTGAATTATTATCCACTGGCATCTTCATGTAGACGACACTCATCTGCAAGGTTAATGCTTTTATTAGTTTTTCATTTCCAGTAACAGCAATAAAATCTTTGTCAAAATACTGAACATACTCAGTCAACATTTCTACCTGATCGCGCTCAGGATCAACTGAGATAAAAATAACCTGTGGAAACATGTGATTATTCGCCTGAGCTATTTTACTGGCCTGTGCCAGCACCGCCATCGTTGTCGGACAAACATCAGGGCAGTGTGTATAACCAAAAAACAAGAGACTCCAGTGTCCCGTTAAATCGTCGAGTGAGAAAACACGACCATCATCTTTAACTAACGCAGGAACTGCAATTTTACGTGCAGGGGAGAGAATCGTTCCCTGAATCGGTGAAAAGTTTTTTCGAGCTTCAGCCACTTCTTTTTCATGGGCCTTTTCTAAAGTATCTTCATATATTTTTTCATTACTGCCTTGCTGTAACAAAGACAGCCAGAAACCGGCAGACATCGCGGCAATTGCCGCTATAACTAAAATACCTTTTGTTTTTATTGTCATATCATTAATGGAAGTACTGGCTAACAGAATCTGCAAAGTAGTGATCAACCACCATCGCAATAAACAGCAGCATCAAATAATTAATTGAATACACAAAAGTGGAAATTGCTGCATTTTTTCTTTTGCTAAACATCAGCATAAATACTTTATAAAAGAAATATAAACCCAGTAATACCGCAGAAATTAAATATATTTCACCACGCATATAAGCAAGGTAAGGAAGTAAGGTAACCATAAACATTAAGATGGTATAACCTAAAATTGAATATTTGGTAAACTCAATACCGTGCGTTACCGGCAACATAGGCAGATTAACTTTGGCATAGTCATCGCGACGGTGTATCGCTAACGCCCAGAAATGAGGCGGCGTCCAGGTATATATAATTAACACAAGTAATAGACCATGCGGATCTATTGATCCTGTCACCGAGGTCCAGCCCAGCAATGGTGGTGTTGCACCCGCCAGACCACCAATAACAATATTCTGTGGTGTAGCTTTTTTAAGGTACATAGTATAAATAACGGCATAACCAATCATACTGGCAAAAGTTAACACTGCCGTTAAGATATTAATCCATGCGGTCAAAACAAAAACAGAAGCAGCCGCCATTAAGACAGCAAAAATGAAAGCATTTTGCTGGCTTACACGACCCTGAGGCAAAGGCCGGTTCTCTGTCCTCGCCATTCGTGCATCGCTATCCCTTTCTACGATCTGGTTGATGGCAGCGCCTGCAGCAGCCCCCAGGCCTATACCAAGGGTTGAAAAAAATAGTATAAATAAAGAAATCTCACCCGGCGGACTGGCCAGGACAACACCAACGACTGAGGTAAGGAGCAACAGAGCAACAACTTTTGGTTTACATAAATCAAAATAATCATGCCATGTAGCATTTTTTTTCGTATCATCTATTGTTTCAGTATTCATTGTAATATTTTATTGGTAATAGTCCGTAGGAAGATTACAGCTCTATCTTTTTAAGCCAGAATAATGCACCAATGCCGCTAAACTCATTAGCAATAAAACAGCTACACCATTATGTGCAACAGCAACAGACAAAGGTAAAGAAAATAAAACATTGGAAATACCCAACAATAGCTGAGTAATTAATACCAGTAATATCCACAGTGCAAATTTACTCCAGCCTGCTATAAACATTTTGAAAATTAAGAATAACAGATAAACTGTTGTGATTAACGCGCCTAAACGATGCATCCAATGAATAGTGACACGGGCATCGTTGCCCAAATGCCCACCAAGATAACTGCTCACCCCTTCAGTGCTAATAGTGAAAGCGCCAGAGAAATCCAGTGGTGGAATCATCTTCCCCTGACAGGCAGGAAAGTCGCTACAAATAATGGCAGCATAATTAGCACTGGTCCAACCACCTAATACAATCTGAACAAATACGATTACAACACCGACTAATGCCAGTGACCGAACTGGATTAGCCCAGGCAACCGGGTTATGATGACGAATGTTTAAAAACAGAACCAGCAATAATGTCAGCGTTATAAAACCACCTAACAAATGCCCCATAACGATAATGGGCAATAAACCCATGGTAACCGTCCACATACCTAACGCGGCCTGTAATATTATAATGCCAAGCAGGGCATAAGTTAAAATTAAGGGCTGCTCTTTTTTGCTACGATTAATAAAACCAGTTAACGCTAAAGCAGCAACCAGCAAACCTAAACTGCCTGCAAAATAACGATGTATCATTTCCGGCCAGGCTTTATCTGCTTCTACCGGCGCATGTGGAAAGGCTTCAATGGCAGCATCCAGTTCATGCTGTTCATCCGGCACGGTGATAAAACCATAACAGCCCGGCCAGTCAGGACAACCCAGGCCAGCATCAACTAATCTTGTATAGGCACCAAGCAATACCACGGTAAAGGCTAAAACAACCGCGACCAGGCTTAGCTTATAACTCAAGCTACGATGTTGTGTAGTTGAATTATCCAATTTGCGAAGCCTTTAGTAATTTTTTCAAATCGTATAAAAACTCTTTTTCTGGCTGCTCCTGGGTGAAACGCATCATGACATTACCCATTGGGTCCATAATATAGGTTTCATTATTGCGAATGCTGACATCTGCACGAATATTATCACCCAGTGCCTTAATAATAATATTTGCATTACCATTAACCTGTATAACGCCAGGGTGTGTTTCAGTTATTAATTTAGATAAAGCGTCACCTGCTGGCTCAAGGTGGACAAACATACGGCTCAGACGATGCTGGTCTTTAGCTAAAGAAGTATGAATTTGTCGCGTATCAAATAGACGTTTTTCACACTGTTGATCGCAATCTTTACCCAGAAATGAAATTAAGCGCCATTTATAAGTCAGTTCTTTTTCCGGAATAATTTCGTCGTGTTTGTTTTTTAATTCAAAACTGGCTATATGAACGATGGGATTTAAAATCTCACCATGATTTACAAACGACTTAACATCAACAAAAAAGAATATAAGATAAGCTAAAGCGACAGGCGCAATAAAAGCCAGAACAACAAACCAGACGGTATATGGATTTCTTTTCTTACCGGCTATCGGGTTGTTAACGGGTCTGTCATCAACTTGTGAATCTATATTATTCATATTTAATATTTGTACTATTACGTTTCTCTACTATTCTGTCATCCTGAGCAACAGTGAAAAATCTTAACACTAGCATTCAAGGTCCTTCACTGTCGCTCAGGATGACAGCTTTGTAAATTATTCAGTTAGGCGTTTTGTATTTACCACAATATAAATTATTAACAGCGCAACAGACATGGCAAACCATTGAAAGGCATAACCATTATTTTTTGCAGCGCTTAAATTTAGTACCGGAAGATCATACTCAAATCCCCCGACTTCTTCTGGGTTCAGCCATAACACCATATCATACAGCTCAATACCTAATAACTGATTAATTTCGTTTAAATCAATGTACTGTAATACCACTGGCCATCGGTCTGTTTCCTGTACATTATTAGCCAAAACCAGTGCTTGTGGTGGTGTTAAATCCAGCAACCCCTGAAATTGTATTTTACCATCAGGTGTTTTTATTTCAGGCAATTGTTCACGTGTTTTTCCCTGAGAGACAAACCCTCTATTTACCAGAATTCTTTTAGTCTGGTTAATTTTTACTGGCGTAAAAACATGATAACCAACGCGCCCATTAAAAATTTTATTATCAAGTAAAAGGCTATGTTCAGTATCATACTCACCAATAAAGACTACCGGCTGATAACGCCGATTTTCTATTGATTGTGGTAAGACATCAAGACTTACTGGCATTAAATTTTTACGCTCAGTAATATTTTGTTGTAAAGTATCTTTAAAAACAGCGCGATCTAATTGCCAGAATCCCAGCGAAACCATTACATATAAAAAACCAGCGGTTATAAGACTACTGAGCACACCTGGGTTAAAATGATAAGACGCAATGTGAAACGAAATTAATCGATACTGCCTTATGTCGCCGATAATACTCACTTGCTTATTCTATCTACTATTACAAAGATTTAATCGTGGAATCATACTTTTAACTTAATGAACAGGTAACACAACATGATATTTAAAATCGTTATTCTGAGCTTACTGCTTGTTGTTCTTATAAGCCTTGTCTCCGCGCTTGTCGCCATGGCTAAAGGCGATAAGTCTGACAAAATGCTAAAGTCCTTAACCTGGCGTATCGGTTTATCTGTGTGTATTTTTATTCTGCTGTTAATAGGACAGGCCATGGGGTTTATTACACCACATGGCCTGTCTTAAGTTCAGTGAGTCGTATTTTAGCTAAGAGTGAAAAAATCAGTTTTGCTATTCACTATTTTCTATTCACTGTTTCTATAGCTGTGTTTTTATAACCAGTACACAAATATAAATAGACCCAACCAGACCACATCTACAAAGTGCCAATACCAGGCAACCGCCTCGAATGCAAAATGTTTGTCTGCTGTAAAGTGACCTTTGATTGAACGTATCAGCATAACGAATAACATGATGGTGCCCATGGTGACGTGGAAACCGTGAAAACCGGTCAACAAAAAGAAGGTGCTGCCATAGATACCTGATCCCATGGTCAAACCTAATTCAGTATAGGCATGAATATATTCTTCCGCCTGTAACACAAGGAAAATACAACCTAACAATACAGTTGCAGCTAACCATAAAATTAATGGTTTTCTGTGGCCAGCACGTAATGCGTGATGCGCAATAGTTACCGTTACAGAAGACGCCAACAGTATCGCGGTGTTCCATGCTGGTAATCCAGTAGCTGGAATGATTTCAGTCGGTCCAACAAACTTTGTGTTATCCGGATTGGTCATTACCGGCCAAACCGCATCAAACGCAGGCCATAACAACTCATGTGTCATTGCGTTATTGCTTGCACCGCCTAACCATTCAATTGCAATGACACGTGCGTAGAACAGGGCACCGAAGAAAGCGGCAAAGAACATCACTTCAGAAAAGATAAACCATAACATGCCAATGCGGAAAGATTTATCCACCTGGGCATTGTAATTACCAGCCATTGATTCTTTTATGACGGCACCGAACCATCCAAAGAACAGATAAGCGATCATTAAGAAGCCGACCGGTAAAATTAAATTAATGGATCCAGCATGAACTGAAGTAACTGCACCAATAACCGTTGTGGTCAGCGCAATAGTACCAACAATAGGCCATTTGCTCGGCTCTGGTATGAAATACGTATCCTGATTTGTGCTTGAAGACATAGTTCTATTTCCTGTTTTTTAATATAGTGTCAAAGGTGTACTAAGTGCAACGTTACTTTTACTCTCGGTAACTGCTTTCGTGTCCTCTGATCCTGGTTTTATAAAAAATGTATACGACAGTGTTATTTCATGAACATCCTCATCTATAGCAGGATCAACAATAAACACCACTGGCATTAGCTTTTCTTCGCCGGCTTTTAATAGCTGTTCAGTAAAACAGAAACATTCTGTTTTCTGAAAGTAGCCAGCAGCTAGCCCCGGTGTAACACTGGGCGTTGCCCGACCGATGATATCTCTATCTGTATTATTTTTGACAATGTACTCTATCCGTGTTGCTTCACCAGGGTGCACCTTTACTGAATAAGTTAAAGGTTTAAATTCCCAGGGCATTCCATCATTTAGATTTGCCAGAAATTCCACTTTTATTTCTCTGGTGGTGTCAATCTGCATCTGTTCTTCTGATACATATTGCACACCTGTTTTACCGTTTAGTCCTGTGTACTCACAAAAAACATCGTACAAAGGCACTAAGGCAAAGCCGAAACAAAACATACCGAGGGTAGCAAATAACAAGTTTTGTACCACTTTTTTATTGCCTTCGTTCTTATTAGCCATGTTTTTATTCGCTCGGGCTGTCATTCGTTATTACTTTACGGCAGGAGCAAGAACAGAAATCTGTTCTGCTCCTCCTGCATACTCCTGCTTACTTTACAGTTGGTGGCGTAGTAAAGCTATGGAATGGAGCGGGAGATGGTAATGTCCACTCTAAACCTTCCGCGCCTTCCCAAACCTGGTCAGTGGCTTTTTCTGTACTCTTACCACGAATCGTCTTAATCACGTTGTACAGTAAAATTAACTGTGCAAAGCCGAAGACAAATGCGCCAATTGAAGCAATCGCATTAAATTCAGCAAACTGCATGTTGTAGTCAGGAATACGACGTGGCATACCCGCTAAACCAACAAAGTGCATAGGGAAGAACAATACATTGACTGAGATAGTTGATACCCAGAAATGCAGTTTACCCAGGCCTTCGTCATACATATTACCGGTCCACTTAGGTAACCAGAAATATACTGCTGCAAAAATACCATACAAAGCACCTGTCACTAATACGTAATGGAAATGCGCCACCACAAAATAAGTATCATGATACTGGAAATCAGCTGGCACAATACTCAGCATCAAACCGGTAAAACCACCAATGGTGAACAGAAAGATGAATGCAATAGCAAACAACATGGGGGTTTCAAAGGTTAATGAACCCTGCCACATAGTGCTTACCCAGTTAAATACTTTCACACCTGTTGGCACAGCAATCAACATGGTTGCATACATAAAGAACAACTCAGTCGCAACAGGCATGCCTGTAGTAAACATATGGTGAGCCCAGACGATGAATGACAGGAATGCAATAGAGGAGGTTGCATAGACCATTGAAGAGTAACCAAAGATCTTTTTACGTGAGAACGTAGGAACGACCTGAGAAATAATGCCGAAAGATGGCAGAATCATAATATACACTTCAGGATGACCAAAGAACCAGAAAACATGCTGGAACAATACCGGGTCACCGCCACCTGCAGCACTAAAGAAGCTGGTGCCGAAGTTACGGTCAGTAAACATCATGGTTACTGCGCCAGCCAATACAGGCATAACCGCAATCAACAGGTAGGCAGTAATAAACCATGTCCATACGAAAATAGGCATTTTCATGTAGGTCATGCCAGGTGCACGCATGTTGATAATAGTGGCGATAATGTTGATCGCTCCCATGATTGATGAGATACCCATCATGTGTACTGATAAGATGAAGTAATCAGTACTGTCTGGACCGTAAGTGGTAGACAGCGGGGCATAGAATGTCCAGCCAAAGTTTGGCGCAGAACCCATACCCATCAGGCTCATGACCAAACTTGCAATCAGCAAACCAAATGCGCCTGGTAGTAACCAGAAGCTCCAGTTATTCATACGAGGCAAAGCCATATCTGGCGCACCAATCATCATTGGCACCATCCAGTTAGCTAAACCAACGAATGCCGGCATAATTACCCCGAACACCATAATAAGGCCGTGCAGGGTAGTCATCTGATTGAAAAGCTCAGGTTCTATAAATTGCAGACCCGGTTGAAATAGCTCAGCACGGATAACCAGTGCCAGTGATCCACCAATAAATAACATAATGAAACTGAACCACAGGTACATGGTTCCAATGTCTTTATGGTTAGTACTAAATAACCAACGACCTATACCGGTTGGTTTGTGGTCATGATGTTCTTCATGATGTTCTTCGATAACAGCGCTCATAAATGCCTCGTTTATCTTTTATTATTCAATAAGTTAAGTTTTGTTATTAATGTCTTTTATTAAAGCTGCTAGCGAGCGGCTTTAATGTCTACAGGTTGTACAACATCACCGGTATCATTACCCCAGGCATTTCGCTCATAAGTAACCAGTGCGGCGATATCCGCATCATTTAACTGCGGGCCAAATGCCTGCATCGCTGTACCTGACTTACCGTTTACCACAATATCAATATGTTTAGCAATATCGCCAGTAGTAATGGCACCGCCCTTAAGAGCAGGAAACATAGGAGGGAGGCCTTCACCGCCAGCCTGATGACAGGCTAGACAGCTTGTTGTATACACCGTTTTACCATGCTCCATTAACTCAGCTTTTGTCCAGGTTCTACTGGAGCTTGCCGCTGCAGCTGCGGCACCTTCTTTTTGGTCTGCAACCCATGTAGCGTAATCAGCTTCAGAGACTACATCAACTACAATCGGCATAAAACCATGATTCGTTCCACATAATTCAGCACACTGGCCGCGGTAAGTGCCGATTTTGTCTGTTTTGAACCAGCTTTCATTAATATAACCTGGAATCGCGTCTTTTTTCACGGCAAATGCAGGTACCCACCAGGAGTGAATTACGTCGTTAGAGGTAAACAGTAAACGAATCTTTTTATTGACAGGAACAACAATACGATTATCAACTTCTAACAGGTAATTTTTTTCTTTGGTTGCCTTGTTCTGAATCGCTTCAATGGGTGTCGACAGATTACTGAAGAAACTGATATCTTCGCCAAGGTAATCATATTGCCATTTCCACTGATAACCGGTCACTTTAATAGACATATCAGAATTTGATACATCTTCCATAGCAAGCAGTACCTTGGTAGCAGGTACAGCCATGAAACCCAGGATAATAAATGGAACAACGGTCCAGACAATTTCAACGGTCAAATTATCGTCAAATTTAGCAGCTTTATGACCGCGTGATTTACGATGCATAATGATTGAATAAATCATTGCACCAAATACGATGATACCGATAACAACACAGATCCACATAACCAGAGTATGTATTTCATATGCACCCTGACTAACTGTAGTGACTCCTGGACGAAGGTCCAGCTGATACTCAGCCCAGGACTGCATGCTAATAAGCATCAGACCGATAAAGCTGGCAACACGGATTGCTGCACTCATGTTTTCTCCTGACAAATTTTGTAATTTAGTATTTAGAAATCTTTGTTAAGACTGACGATTGTCAAAATTAAAATATAAACTTTTCTTGACCTGGGTCATGCATTAACCGCGCGTATCCTACTTTTAATAGTGTCTTTATACAAGGGTAGACGGGGAATAAATATGTCATTTCACGCACTTATTTAAAAAACAACTTGGCAATAAGCACACAATCATATACTTATATGTTACGACTGCCTGTAGCTGCCACAATGGCAGGTATTAGAACAATAATGATTTTAAATGAGCGAGTAAACCCATAGGGTGACTAGATTTGTAGCAAAAAATAATTGAATAGCAATTAATAGTATATTGACGGCAAATTGCCAAAATGATTTGTAACGCAGGAAACCCGTAATAAAAAAAGTTTAGTAGTAATTTAAGTAGTTCTAAAGGGCGACATTGGCATTGAACGATTAACCAACAGGAGGACATGTACACAAATAACATAAGGTGAAATCATGGCGATCAAATGACTTGATATATGAACATTTAGAACAATGCATGCTATTTAACATAATATACATTATGCGGACTTATACAGGTAAGCATATGGCGCTCCGTGGGCGTCTGTGGGCGTCCAAGTGTTAGTCGTAAAGTAATTTCCAAGAAATGATGTAAATTTCCAAGTAATAATGTAAAACGTGTGTACGGTACAGATATAGGCGTTTTAACGAGTCTCGCCTTCAAAATACTCTTGTCAACGTCCAGACAATAAGTCATCAATTAAATAATCACCTTTCAGCAGCCCCTTATTAGTGGCTAGAATTAGGTTATGAACAAATTCGAATCCTAAGTGTTTCTCGACCCAAATTCGTTCTCTGTGTAACATAATGGATTAAACACAGATGGTGCTGAAAGTATGTGTATATCAAAACGCTTAGCAAGATCTAGAAATGAAAGCACCGCGTTATCCATAGGCTCCAAATTTTCAAAAAAGCCAGGAAGACTCTGCGGGAACTCAATATCTGGTCGTTGTGCTTTTATGGTGTTGTATGCGCTAGTGTAATTACACAAGACATCGTCCATATCTACATAAAGTAATTTTTGTGCTGGCATATAGGTTATTTTAATTAATGAATCAGTAGCTGATGAGATTACTACATGCGACACAATTAATATCGTTTTTGAATCAGTTCAACTTTTTACCTCTCCCCAACTTATACACAAAAGTTGAGGAATAAAATAATCGTATAAGTTATTGTAATTACATAATATATATGGTTTTTTAGTTATTATTTTGGTTGAGCAATGCTATAAATTATCGCAACTAATAACGGAGACTGCCATTAGTTTTTACTCTGGCCCTAAACTCCCTTAAACGCTATCTTCGGTTGGCTGTTTGATACGAAACCACGTTACATAAAGCGCAGGCAGGAACAACAATGTCAGGACTGTACCAACGACAATGCCTCCCATCATGGCATAAGCCATTGGTCCCCAGAAAATCTCACTTGAAATTGGTATAAGTGCCAATGTTGCTGCTGCAGCTGTCAACATAATCGGCCGCATCCGATGTTCTGTCGCCTCGATCACTGCTTTCCACGGATCCATTCCCTCCTTCCTCAGGGTCTCTATTTGTACAATCAGGATGACCGAGTTTCTAATCAGGATACCAATCAATGCCAGAATACCCAGGATTGCCACAAAACCCATTGGTGAATTGCTCGAAAGCAGCGCAATAACCACACCGATCAAAGCCAGGGGGGCAACTGTAAACACCAGGATCAGTCGGTTAAAACTTTGCAGCTGGATCATCAGGATTGTCGCCATGATAAACAGCATCAGAGGCGCAACCGCAGCAATTGGCCCCTGCGCTTTGGCACTTTCCTCGACAGCGCCACCAGCAACCACGGAATATCCCTGCGGCAATGTTTTGTTAAAATCCATCATTTTCGGTGCTAACTGGGTCACTACCGTCGCAGGCTGTAAATTGCCTTCGACACTGGCCTTGAGAGTAATGGTAGGCAGACGGGAACGTCGCCAGATAGTTGGCTGCTCCAGTTCATAGTGAAATCTGACTACCGCAGATAGTGGAACCGATTTGCCATTTGACGTAGGCAACTGCAGGTTCTGCAATGTTTCGATAGAGCCACGTTCTGAGTTTTGGGCACGGCTTACAACATCTACCAGGTAGATATCGTCACGCACCTGTGTGACCTGAGCACCAGCGACAATACCGTTCAGGGAAGAAGCAATATCTTCTGAGGTCACGCCTAGCTGACGTGCCTTGTCCTGAAGAACATCAATTTTGACCACACGCGCCGGCTCGTTCCAGTCGAAGGTAAGACCAGACAAATTGACATTGTTACCAACGATACCGGCGACCTTCTGAGCAAGGTTACGAACCATCTGCACATCGGGGCCACTGATACGATACTGAACAGGTTTGCCCACCGGTGGACCAATATCCAGCAGTTTGACGTATGCTTCAGTACCCGGAAACGCCCGCTTCAGGTAATCCTTGAACTGATCACGCAGCCTGTTGCGAGCTTCGATGCTTTTAGTGACCATGACTGTCTGACCAAATGATACGTCAGCTGGCTGAATATCATAGGACAGCACAAAACGTGGAGAGCCCTGGCCAACATAGGATGACCAATGATCTATATCCCGATTGCCAACAAGCATGTCATTTTCGAACTGAGCCATCTGCCTGTTTGTCTCTGAAATTGACGAGTTCTGGGGGAGATGCCAGTCCACGATCAGCTCTACACGATCCGACGAGGGAAAGAACTGCTGCTGGACAAATCCCATACCTCCCAGAGACGCTGCAAATGCAGCCACTGTAAGCAAGATCGTAATCCAGCGAAAACGCATACATAAATGGAGCAGCGATGAGAACATCGACGCCAGTCGCCCCCTCTTCTCGTGATGCTGCTTCATGCTTTTTGGCATCAAGGTGACGCCAAGCAATGGCGTGAACAGAACGGCCACGACCCATGAAACTGTAAGCGAAACTGCGATGACCACAAACAGGGTGAAGGTAAATTCACCCGCCGCGCTGCTGTTGAGTCCGACTGGAATGAAGCCGGCCACCGTGACCAGAGTACCAGTCAGCATCGGAAATGCTGTCGAGGTGTAAACATGGGTAGCAGCCTTACGAAGATTATCGCCCATTTCCAACCGTGCCACCATCATTTCAACCGCAATCATTGCATCATCGACAAGAAGACCCAGCGCAATAATGAGTGCGCCCAAAGAAATGCGCTGCAATGAGATGCCGCTATATTCCATCACCAGGAAGGTAATCGCCAAAACCAGTGGAATAGAAATTGCCACCACCAGGCCGGCACGCAGGCCAAGACTGATAAAGCTGATCGCTAGCACGATGGCCACAGCTTCAAACAGGGCCTTGGTGAAACGGGACACAGCATCATCAACCACCGCCGGTTGATCGGCTACGCGCCCTATGTCGACACCAATCGGCATATTGGCAATGATACTTTCCATCTGCTTATCAAGTGCAGCCCCGAAATCCAGCAGGTTTGCACCGGCCTTCATGCCTATTGCAAGCCCAATAGCATCCTTGCCATTGAAACGGAACAATGAGCTTGGTGGATTGGCATATCCGCGCCGAATAGTTGTGATATCCGTCAACGGGAAAAAACGATTGTTGACGCGCAGATTAATACTGCGCAAGCTGTCTTCGGAAGTGAACTGGCCGCTGACGCGCAGCGCAATTCGCTCTGGACCAGCCTGTGAGAAGCCAGATGCTGTGACCGCATTTTGCGCCTTCAGAGTGGATAAAACAGCTAGCTTATCAATGCCGAGAGCAGCAATCTTGCGAGTAGAGAACTCGAGGTAGATCACTTCTTCCTGAGCGCCAATTATGTCCACCTTGCCAACATTTGGTACATGCAGAACTTCAGCACGTGCACCTTCGACGCGGTCACGCAATTGCCGCTGACTTAGACCGTCGCTGGTGAAGGCAAATATATTGCCGTAGACATCGCCAAATCGGTCATTGAAAAATGGACCGATAACACCGGTGGGGAAAGACCCCTTGATGTCATTTACCATGTTGCGTACCCGCACCCACGTCGGGGTCACGTCCACGGCTTTGGTGGTCGGTAACAAGTTGACGAAAATAATCGTCTGGCCTGATGTCGTAATGCTCTTGGTGAAGTCTAATGATTCCAGTTCTTCGAGCTTCTTCTCTATCCGGTCGGTTACCTGCTCTGTTACTTCCTCGGCAGAGGCACCGGGCCATTGCGCCTGGACCACCATCGTTTTGATGGTAAAGTTTGGATCTTCCTCTCGCCCCAGGTTCATGTAGGACATGAAACCGGCAAGCAGGAATATGATCATAAAGTACCAGACCAAAGAGCGATGATCGAGCGCCCAGTCTGAAAGGTTGAATTTCTTCACAGCGAGCCCTCCTCGTCTATCCTGACCTGCTGTCCATCCTGCAAACTGTGGACACCCGCGATAGCGACCCTTTCACCTGTTTGAAGTCCGGAAAGGATGACCACTTTTGCTGCGGTCTTATCTTTATTATTGATGGTCACCACGCGTCGTAACACTGACTTTGTGTTTGGATCAACCACCCATACATTGGTTGTTTCACCTTCGCGCAGGATTGCCGATTGCGGCAACACAATCTGTGGCTTGGCATCTGTCGTGGCTGTAGCGGTCACGATCGTGCCCAGACGAAAAAATGGGGGCGGATCAGTCAGAGAAATCTTAATCCGGCGGGTATGCGTTTTCGCATCAGACTGCGGTGCGATTTCGCGAACCGTGCCAGAGGCGCGGATAGAAGGATCAAGCTGCAACGATATATCAAACCCCGCACCTTCTGTGATGGCGAAGATCTCGTCTTCGGGCACATCGATCACCACATCACGCAGCTCCGGCCGCGCTTCGATGAAGGCGGTTTCGCCAGCGGAAAGTACCTGGCCAACTTCCGCAGATACCATAGTAATCACTCCGTCAAATTCGGCGCGCAACTCTGCATAACCCAGCTGCTCCATGGCTTTGGCGAGGTTTGCCTGGGCCTTGGCAACTGAAGCCTCTGCTCTCTCCCTGGCAAGCAAGGCATTATCATAGACTGACTGACTGGCGGAGTTGACTTGCAACAACTTGAACTGGCGGCGCTCAGCCATAGTGGCATTCCTCAACTGTGCTTCGGCACTGGAAAGATCAGCCTTCGCGCTGCGCACTGACAGCTCCAGATCAAGCGGATCGAGCATCGCTATCACCTGACCTTTTTTCACGATATCACCGATGCCTACGTCGCGTTTGATAACACGGCCAAACACTCGAAATCCCAGCTCGGCTTTTGTGCGTGGCTCGATGGAGCCTGCAAAGTGCAATCGATTCGCTGCCTGAGGAGAGATCACGACAGAGAGTAGAGGCCGTATAGCCACAGGTGCCTCGGTACTTTGTTGCTCGCAACCGACTAGAATGGCGGGTACGGCGAGTAACAGGAATAAAAATCCAGACCCGTTCATTTTGCCTCCTTTTCAAGGACAGAGACCAGCTGACCGGTCCGTATTAGCTTGCCACCCTCGCTGACTACGAGGTCTCCATCGTTCAATCCGTCTGTCACAGTAAACTGGCCGGTTTCATAGTCGGAGACTTGAACCGGTTGCAGTGACACCTTCTTGCTTTGCGGGTCGATCAGCCAGACAGCAGGTTTGCCATCGACAGAAGCCATTGCACTCCATGGAAGAATGATGACCTGTTTTGATTTGTAGGAGAAGCGGCCGGAGACGATAGCGCCTAGCGGCATGATATCGCCACGTTCACCCAGGTCTACCTTCACCCGGATCGTTCCCGTCGAAGCATCAATCGTCGGAGACACTTCCCGCACGCTGGCACTAACTTTTACAGAAGGATCGGACAGCAGGGATACCTCGATGTTTGCGTCCGGCTTATTTTTTAGGAACAACGATTCAAAAACATTGAAGACAGCATCGCGTTTGCCGTCATGCGCCAGCGTAAACACCGTCTGAGCCGCCTGGGGAACCTGCCCGACTTCGGCGTCGCGAGTAGTAATAATGCCGTCAGCATCGGCCTTAAGTTTGGTAAAACTCAATGCATCCTTTGCACTGGCAAGAACTGCCCGCGCCGCATCAAGCGTACCCTCAGCAGTGCGCAGCTCCTCTTCGGCCTGGTCGTAATCGGCCTTTGTCGATATCTGCTTGGCAATCAGTTTCTTCTGACGATCGAGTGCCGATGTCGCCTGCCGCAGTTGTGCTTCGGCCGCTTCCAGGACCGCTTTCGCCACTTTCACATCGGCTTTCTGCTGAGTCGGATCAATCTTCGCTAACACCTCACCAGCATGAACATGGCTGCCTAATTCAACGTTTCGTTCTATGATTCGCCCAGATACACGAAAAGAAAGCTGTGATTCAATCCGCGCATTCACAGTGCCTGAGAGAGTGGCACTGGAGGCGAACTCGGTCGACATGGCTTCGACGGCAAAGACGTCTTTCGGCGGCGGCGCAGATGTGGTCTTTTCCACACCGCAAGCCGAAAGCCCCAATACAAAGAGCAATAAAACAATCGGCTTTTTTAAATCAATCATGACATTTCTCGACGTGTGGTCAGGCATCGTAAGAATATCATAACTGATAGCTTCAAAAGCCATTCCCACTTTATACATTCTCATTGCTTCGTTACAAACTGTTACAAACCGTTACCCGCCTGAAAAGCAATACGCTTTGCTGTTGGTTAACCTATAACCGTGAACTAACACTGGAGACAAATAATGAAACTCACAAAACGAACAATTATCTATATGACCGGTATAGCCCTGCTTACTACAAGTATTGTTGCATGCAATCGTAGCACACCAGCAGAACGTGGTGAAAGAATGGTTGAGAAAGTCACTGAAGAGCTGGAACTGACGGCTACACAACAGGACAGATTGTCAGAAGTAAAAAATGAGTTCCTCGATATGCGCAAAACAATGCAATCAAACCGGGAACAAACAAAAACTGATATACAGGCTTTGCTGAAACAACCTACGCTGGACCGCAACAAGGCCAACTCAATCGTCAATCAGCACATCGAAACAATCCATTCTCGTTCACCTGCCATCATCGATGCAATCGGTAACTTCTACGACAGCCTGGATGACACACAACGCGCTGAACTGAGAGAGTTCATCGAAGACAAGATGGAGCATCATCACGGCCGGCATTAAAATTTTCGAGATAGGTCTTTACAAGCGCTTCATTCGCCGCGTAGACCTGAAGTTTCTCATTGCTTGCGCAGCCCAAAAGCGCTGTCGAGATGATGGAGCGGTTAAGATCTTCGATAACTGGGTGAGTCATGTCTGTCTCCATTAAGTTAGTGTCCAAACTCATTCTTTCAGACAATTTAATTTTCAAAAACATCAATGCCTGGTTCAACATCAACCGGACAGTTGAGGGATCTTGCTACCATGCAGAGGTCATGTGCTTTTTGTACGATTCGTTCGGCTGTGCTTTCTTTACCGGATTCAACCGTCAAAACAGGGCGTATCACAATACGTTTGAATCGATATCCAGCGCTGCCTTCTTTCACTAACTCCCCTTCAGCGGTAGACCGATAGCCTTTTATATCGAGCCCGGACATCCGGGAGATCAGCAGTACATAATTTGCAAGGCATGCTTCCGCAGCTACAACCAGAATGTGCTCCGGGCTATAACGATCTGCATTGTGTGGTGAACCGATAGGCAGTACCGGTAAATCACCAATCCGGATTTCACCTTTTTCACCGTCACCTGTCCAGGTGTAGGCTGTTTCGTAATTTAATGGAATGTCGCTCATAATTAGTCTCTCCTAATGGGTTATGTTACTTTTTCCTTTCGCTTAATTTCTTTGTGTTAATCGTTATTTGATGATGTTCCCGTTCAGATAAATATTTGATTCCATTTCAGTTTCATTTTGAACACCTTCTCCAGCAAAACAAGTACGAAGAGATTGTTTTGCAAAATTATTTACCGCTTCTTTTGCTGCTTCACTTTTTACGATGACTCTTGTTATTACATCATCAAGATGACCTGTCATTGTTGGTGTCATAAAATTATCTTGTTGATAATTAAATTGGTGTTCAACTCGGTAATCATCGATATTGACCCCCTGTTTTTGGAAATACATCTGGTTTGGAGTAAGTTGACTCATTAAGCAAAAAGAAGTACCTACAGTAAAATAATCCCACGATGATGGCGCTTTATCTAACCCTTCATATCCACGACTATCATCAGAGTAAAGTTCCCATGTAGCATAGTTTTGGGTTAAAGATTTAGCTCTGATTTTATGCATATAGGGTCTTTTAGCATCATGTGCAGACTCCACTATACTAATTTCAGTGAATATCAATGGATTTGGTAGATTATGCATATCTACAGCAAGGTCTTTTTCAACCTCCATAGTTTGCAACTTCAAATCAGGCGTTATATTGGTAAGCGTAAAACCATTGTCTATAGAAATTGGTGATTCTACTTTACCACTACGAGGCTGTTGCCCAGCCTGATGGGTAAAATAAATCTAAAAGGCTTTAGTTCGGCCCCTGTACCCTTCAAAACTAAAAACCTCACGATGTATATGGCCTGGCACAAAAGGGACCACATAGATCCATCGCACCAGTGGTTACGGCGCAGAATAAAGGCTTTTGTCGAATTGATTCTGGACACCAGTTAAATCAACTAAGACATCAAACCAAAGGTAATATACAACGCTGATAAGGAACCAATGCCACCGCCGACAAGATAGGCTTTTTATCGTTAGTCAGAATAGTCTTACTTCTCTTGAATCTAGTTTCACTTCCCATCCTGGAAGTCTGAACATAGGGTAGGCATCCCCTTTTATCCTTTTGCAGTCAAAGAGTTTTTACTTCGAGTCGAGATTTTACCCTGGGATTCTGATGCAGCGGATGCTTATGCACAACTGCGAACAGCGTGTGAGAATGGAGGTAGGCCTTTGGGCAATATGGACATGTTGATTGCCGCTCACTCTGTTGCTGCTGGTGGCGTTCTGGTCACCAACGACAAAGCGTTTTATAATGTTAAGCATCATTTAATATTGGAAGTTGGTCACAACCACTCGAGCATGAATGATGTTAACACTTCCGCTTAGCGTAACTTTCCGACTCGCAGGGCTTTAAACTGTTTCAGCCAGCACATGAATGGCTTTGACGGGCACTTTGATGTCTGTCTCAGCCTTGTCAACTTGTATTAAGTGCAGCTCTCCACTTGTATATTCGCAATATTCGAAACACATATTTCAACTATGCGTTCACATTGTGGTTGACGACTTTAGCAGTTAGCTTGGACCGAATTATAAAAAGGCGCACTATGAAAGAAATAAGAAAACTTTAGTACTTAACTTGGAAGCGTTTACATTAAGTGACTGATATTATTATATTCTGGAATCATACAGCTTTAGCACTTAGGTTGGACAGCCATCCTTATTCATTCTTAACCAATAAAAATAACAATTTAATTGCATTACATCTTGTATTGACGTACTCGGAGCAGGATAATTCGCCCACTGGAAATATTTACCCCAACATATAGTCGAAATCCCATTGTTACAGCTTCAAATCCCTGAAAAACACAAGCAGACCTACTGGAACAGGTTATACGGCAGTTCACTAGCCTTATCCATCGTAGAAACATCACGCCGCCACAACAATGGCCCACTGGTTATCATTGTAGAAGACGTTATCCACGCCGATGTGTTAACAAAAGAGATCGAGTTTTATAAAGATGAAAAACAAACCATATTTCATCTGCCCGACTGGGAAACACTGCCCTACGATATTTTTTCACCACATCAGGATATTATTGCCGAAAGACTAACCACCTTATATGCGCTACAGAAAATTCGTGGTGGTGATATTTTAATCATCCCGTTAAATACACTGGCGCAACGCCTGGCGCCAAAAAGCTATATTCAGGGCAATGTTTTAAGTTTAAAAATAAATCAGCCATTAAATATCGAAGATTTTCGTCGTAACCTGCAAGCAACTGGTTACATCAATGTCAGCGAAGTGATGGAACACGGTGAGTTTGCCATACGCGGCTCGATTATCGATTTATGGCCAGCAAGTTCCACTGTCCCCTTCCGTATCGATTTATTCGATGACGAAATAGAAACCATTCGCTGCTTTGATCCACAAAGCCAGCGTTCAGACAACAAAGTAAACAGTGTTGAATTATTACCGGCACGAGAATTCCCAAGTGATGAAGCGGGAATAAAGAAATTTCGTGAACGTTACCGAGAGATGTTATCCGGCGACCCGTTAAACAGCATTATTTATAAAAGTGTCAGTGACGGTATTATGCCATCGGGTATTGAATATTATTTGCCGGTATTTTATGACGACCATGAACTCAATACACTGTTTGACTATTTGCCTAATTCATCACTTTACATTGCACCGTATGAATTAAAACAACAACTGGCGGTTTTTGAAGCCGAGGTTAACGAACGTTATGAGCAACGCCGTCACGATATTGAACGCCCTATTCTATCGCCCGAATACCTGTATCAAACAACGTCTGAAATAACCAGGGTATTAGATCAGAGCAGTGTCATCTACACATCGAAAAATAAAAACATCGATGAACAGTACAACGCAAATGTAAAAACACCACCTGACCTGATTTTACAAACCCGGCTGGAAGAACCAGCGCAGGCACTGAATAGCTATATTAGTAATTTCACCCGTTCACATAATGGCCGACTTTTATTTGTTGCTGAAACCAGTGGCCGACGCGAAGTATTAATCGAACTACTACGTAGCCATCCCGAACCATACAAGTCGTGGCACACTAAAATATGTGAATCGTGGTTTGAGTTTATTTCCTGCGACGATAAAATTTGCATTACTGTTTCAGAAATTTCTCAGGGGCTTGTACTGCTTGCCTCTGATACAGTTAAAACCGATATTGCCGTCATTACCGAATCACAGATTTATGGCCAGCGTGCGATTCAAAAACGGCGCAGAAAAAAACGCGGTGCAGACAGTGAAAACATCGTACAAAACCTTACCGACTTAACCATAGGCGCACCGGTTGTGCATATTGATCACGGTGTTGGTCGCTATCTCGGTCTGGAAAAACTCAGCGGTGACGGTTATGACGCAGAATTTCTTTTACTGGAATATGCCGGCAACGATAAATTATATGTGCCCGTCTCCTCACTGCATTTAATCAGTCGTTACACCGGCGCATCAGCAGAAAACGCACCGTTACACAGGCTGGGTTCCGAGCAATGGGCAAAAGCACGTAAAAAAGCAGCAAAACAGGCTCGTGATGTTGCCGCCGAATTACTCGACATCCATGCACGCCGTGCTGCCGTACAGGGACGTTCATACCCCATTGATGAAAACGAATATGCCAGCTTCTGCAATAGTTTCCCGTTTGAAGAAACCCCTGACCAGGAAACCACAATTAATGCCGTATTAGAAGACTTACGCAGCCCACAACCAATGGATCGTGTGGTTTGCGGTGATGTTGGATTTGGCAAAACCGAAGTTGCCATGCGCGCCGCATTTGCTGTGGCTAGTACCGGCAAACAGGTTGCCATCCTGGTGCCAACCACCTTATTAGCACAGCAGCATTATCAAAACTTTACCGATCGCTTTGCTGACTGGCCAATAAAAGTGGCCAGCCTGTCACGATTTAATACCGCCAAAAAACAAAAAGAAGTAATGGATAATTTAGCCAATGGTAAAGTTGATATCGTTGTTGGCACACACAAACTATTACAGAAATCGGTTAAATTTCATGATTTAGGTTTAATCATTGTTGATGAAGAACACCGTTTTGGCGTCAGACACAAAGAACACGTCAAATCACTGCGCGCCGAAATTGATATATTAACCTTAACCGCCACCCCTATTCCACGAACATTAAATATGTCACTGGCAGGCATTAGAGATCTCTCCATCATCTCAACACCGCCCATGCAAAGGCATTCCATCAATACCTTTGTTACCCAATGGAACGATACACTTATTAAGGAAGCCTGCCAGCGTGAATTGAAACGTGGTGGACAAATTTATATCCTGCATAACGAAGTAAAAACCATAGAGAAAATCACCCACGATATAAGAGAGCTGGTATCCGAAGCCCGGGTAGAATTTGCCCACGGCCAGATGCCGGAGAAACAACTGGAACAGGTAATGCTGGATTTTTATCATCAGCGTTTTAATATTTTAGTGGCCACAACCATTATCGAAAGTGGTATTGATGTGCCTACCGCCAACACCATTATCATCAATAAAGCGGACCGTTTAGGTCTGGCACAGTTACATCAAATACGGGGACGAGTTGGCCGCTCACATCATCGCGCTTATGCCTACCTGTTAACACCGCCCGAATCCATGATGACAGACGACGCTAAAAAACGCCTTGCTGCTATCGAGTCCCTTGAAGACCTGGGCGTTGGCTTTACCCTGGCAACACACGATCTGGAAATTCGTGGTGCAGGCGAACTACTGGGTGAAAATCAAAGCGGCCAGATATCCGAAGTGGGTTTCACCCTGTACAGCGAGTTACTGGAACGTGCAGTAAAAGCATTAAAACAGGGCAAAGTGCCCGACCCGGATGCACCGTTACACTCAGGCATAGAAATTGACCTGGGTCTACCCGCCTTAATTCCTGATGATTATGTCTACGATATCCACCAGCGCCTGATGTTATACAAACGTATTGCCAATGCCGCTGCTGCTGATAAAAATGGCCAGGAAGTCCTTGATGATATTCGTGTCGAACTAATCGACCGTTTTGGTTTATTACCGGATTACCTTAAAAACCTGTTCTCAGTAACAGAAATAAAACTTGCTGCACAGAATATAGGTATCACCAATATTCAGGCTACAGACAGTGGAACCAAGCTTAAATTTAGTGAACAACCCAATATTAACCATGTTAAATTAATCGAGATGATACAAACCCAATCCAGCCTTTATCATTTTGATGGCAAACAAACCTTTCGCATACTGAAATCATTCGATAATATCGAAGAACGTGCAAAACAGATTTATCATGTAATTAATACACTTTATATGCAGGAAGCAGCGTAATTATGTGAAACTCAATCTTTGCTGTCATCCTGAACGAAGCGGAAGTAAAATCTGACAGTTTTTTTGTCATCCTGACCGAAGCGGAAGTAAAATCTGACAGTTTTTTTGTCATCCTGACCGAAGCGGAAGGATCTTATACACCAATACGACTTTGATGCACAAATAGCAAGATCCTTCACTATCGTTCAGGATGACAGACCTGGTTTCTTGTTGCCACCCTGAACTGAGCAAAGCGTAGTCGAAGATAAATCTGACAGCTTTTTTGTCATCCTGAGCAAAGCGGGAGTAAAATCTGACAGTTTTTTTGTCATCCTGACCGAAGCGGAAGTAAAATCTGACAGTTTTTTTGTCATCCTGACCGAAGCGGAAGTAAAATCTGACAGTTTTTTTGTCATCCTGACCGAAGCGGAAGTAAAATCTGACAGTTTTTTTGTCATCCTGACCGAAGCGGAAGTAAAATCTGACAGTTTTTTTGTCATCCTGACCGAAGCGGAAGTAAAATCTGACAGTTTTTTTGTCATCCTGACCGAAGCGGAAGTAAAATCTGACAGTTTTTTTGTCATCCTGACCGAAGCGGAAGTAAAATCTGACAGTTTTTTTGTCATCCTGACCGAAGCGGAAGGATCTTATACACCAATACGACTTTGATGCACAAATAGCAAGATCCTTCACTATCGTTCAGGATGACAGACCTGGCTTCTTGTTGCCACCCTGAACTGAGCAAAGCGTAGTCGAAGATAAATCTGACAGCTTTTTTTGTCATCCTGAGCGTAGTCGAAGATAAATCTGACAGCTTTTTTTGTCATCCTGAGCGTAGTCGAAGGATCTTACAACCAAAAAGGAATTAAAATGATACAACAGAGAATGTACTTCGTTTACATACTTACCAACTGGAATCACAAGGTAATGTACATTGGCGTAACAAACAACTTGCATAAACGAATGTACCAACATAAAAGCAAACTCATTGAGGGATTCACTAAAAAATATAATGTAAACAAACTGGTGTACTATGAAGCAACTGAAGATATTCGATCAGCAATAGAGAGAGAAAAACAATTAAAAGGCTGGATTAGAACAAAGAAAAATAGCCTGGTAACAACTATTAATCCGGAATGGAAAGACTTAGGAGATCGGCTGATATAATTCACAAACATGTATTACGTTATTTGCACAATATAGCGTAAGATCCTTCAATACCGTTCAGGATGACAGACCTGGTTTCTTGTTGTCATCCTGAACGTAGTCGAAATGAAATCTGATAGTTTTATTATTATCCTGATCGAAGTAGAAGTGAAATATGGGCGTTTTATTGTCATCCTGAGCGGAGCAAAGCGTAATCGATCCCTACATGGACGTAGATGATTAGAGCAACGCATATGTCCATGGATGGACGGTACCAGGACAACGCATGAGCAGTTGCCGAAGGATCTTATACACAAATACAGCTATATTACTCCCATAGCAAGATCCTTCACTTACATTCAGGATGACAAAGTTATAAATACAAAGAAGATCAATAAACAATGAAAAGACTAATTACAATAATCCTGCTGTTTTTAATCGTCAGCCAAACACATGCCGATGATAGAACGGCACAAAAAGACTTAAAAGAATACGATGTCGAAATCATCATATTTGAAGACGCACATGCACGTTACCTAAGAAGCGAAACCTGGAACCAGAAGACAAAAACGACAGAACAACAATCAGCCATCACAAAATCAAATAAAATCAATACAACCGGCTTCAAATCCATAAAACCTGCAATACTCAAAAAGCAGTACAATAGAATAAATGCATCCTCAGAATACAATGTTTTATTTTACGGCGCCTGGCGACAAGCCGGTCTCGATAAAAGCAAAGCGTTTGAAATAAATATTAATAAACTGAAAAGCAGGCATACAGACAAGTCAGAAAATACCCTGACAGGCACGTTCAAACTTGTCCTCGCCAGATACTTACATATATACAACCATTAAATTATCAGCGAAAAATAACCGCTACCACAGGCTCTGCCGAAAATGAAAAACAATCAGGAGCACCTAACAATGATATGGTACCCAGTAATGGTTTATACCCGTTAAACAGCCATGCTCGTATGCGCAGTAAAGAACTGCACTACATTGATCACCCGTTAGTAGGTATGCTGATACAAATAAACCCGGTCGAGAAAACAAAAGACTAAGATTTATAGACCACTATCAGTTGTCTTACTGCTTTTATTTCATTGGCAAACGACGTTCAACACCAGAACGACGCCCTAGCACATCACTAAATCGTGTAGTATCACGACGATCTGCCATTACTCTTCGATCTATAAATTCCCTTCGATCAGTCACCCGTCTTTCAGGAGCATTATATTTATTATCATCTGTCCCCATTACTAAAAACCCCGACTTATTTCTTTTATTTATTTATTTAACATTAGTGATAATAGATTAATTTATTAACAATGCAGCATTTTTCGTGCCAAATAATTTAAAAGATATAAATATCAGGGGGATAGCTAATAACAAAACATTAAGGATCTGACCTTATTTAGCAATGTGTAAAGTATATTGACAAATGTCAAGGTGAATTGCACTTATTTGTGTCGATTTTGTTAACTGTAGTACTGGGATCTGAACAGAATAGCACTTACTTAAGCTTAACTTACTGGCATTGGTTCCGACCCTGGTTAATGAGCTAGGCGAGTGGATTTATAACCACAACAGGTAAATGTTTAAAATGCTTACAGTGTCACCACATCAACACGATGCCGCTTTGCAATAACCGCAATTAACGCATCGGTAAGCGGTACCGTGATACCTTTGTATTTTAAATCATGCAATATCAAACCTGCTTCTTGCTATACAACTTCCTCACAAGGCAATGATTTTATCGTTGAAAATATCAAATCTAATTGCCTGTTCTCCTTCTTACCTTTCGCACCTTGTAATAACTCGGACATGACTACACCACATAATAATGCTTTGTCATTCTCAATGGCTGTTGCCATTAAATCACCTAATATTCCGTCTGGATAACGAAGAAAATCAATCCATGCACAGGTATCAAATAATACAGCTGCGGTCACTCTGACTTCTCCAACTCACGCAGTTGCTGCCAATTATCTTCAATATCAACATTGCCACGCAAGGCTAATATTTTATTCTTTCTCTGTTGTTTTAAATAAGAGGCTAAAGCAATTCTTATAGCTTCTGAGCGGTTCTCTACACCAGTTATTTTCATCACTTCATTCAGCATAGCATCATCAATATTTAATGAAGTTCTCATCACATTACCTTTTATATGTATGTCAATTATTAGGTATTAAAGCATATAATGCCACAAAATAAAGATGTCAATATTATCTAAACTGTGTGCCGACATCCGTTTGTTACGCCAGACACGAAAACGTAGAAAATAACCGTTTGAACGGGCATGGTTTCTTCTCATTAAAGCAGCGTTTTTATCCGTAAAATCGGGTGTTTAAGCCTTATTTAACTAAAATCCTTCATTTATTTTAAACCAGGGATTTATCACCTGAACACATGTGGGCACAAAATCATTTTCATTTCTCGTTACCACCGTTAATTTATGCACTAACGCTGTAGCAGCAAGTAAGGCGTCACGTTCTGGCTGCGGATCAGGAACATGCAACTTTGCACATTGCAACGCAATATCAACATCAATAGACAAAATCCGACCCTCAAAACGAGGCAGCACCTCGTTATCGACCCAGGCACGGAGTAAGTTGCCTTGTTTTTTATCTTTGCGCAGTTTTAGCAACACGCCGTGTTCGATCTCAAGAACACTTATTACCGACAAATAAAACCGGCTAACGGGTATGCCTGCTGCCCATTCTCTTAAAAGAGGATCAGCTTTGTCTGGACGACGTAAAGCTGAAATAACATTCGTGTCGAGCAAATACATTAAGTAAAATCGACCGGATTATGCAGAGTACCCGCTAGCTTAGGTGGCTCAAATTCAAAATCAGCATCACCCGTTTGAGCAATAGCGTCTAACAAAGAAAGTCCGCCCGCTAATTTCTCATAGTCTTCAATAGATAAAAGGACATGCGCGGTATGGCCACGGTCAGTTATAAAAACAGGCCCTTTATTCGTGGCTTTTTTAGCACCACTCGTATCTTGATTAAATTTGCGACTGCTTATTGTAATAGACATAGAATCACCTCTATCAACGTATGTAGATACGTTACTACAAGTACGGCCTTTATTCAAGAAATCCATGAAAAATAATTTTCGAGCCTGACTAACCCGGTTGTTCTTAAAGCAGCATTTTTATCCTTAAATGTGGTGCTAACATCGGCACATAGCGGAAATGCTGCGCTTGAGCCAGGCGTCGTAAAACTTTACATAAATTTAAGCATGAAATACACCCTGATCAGGGGTAAGTCATTGATTAGCTATACATTATCTGTGATAGCTCCCATTTAGATGAGTAGGAAAACTTTACACTTTCTGTGATGCGCGCTATATACACTCCGTAAGTTACTGAATACAAACAATTTCTGCTTATGGCATGAAAGATGCATCAATATTGACATCAACTTCCGCCCTGATGAGGTGGATTTATATATGAAATTTTAAATAGTGAAGATTTATGGAATAAATCATAAATCATGACGAAAAAAGTGCAGCAGATGGTTGCTTTGTAGGTGGGAATGTTTAGCTGGACTTTTGCTAAAAGGACGTTTATTCTTTTTAACATTAATTCGTGTTTAGCGCAGTTTTTGAAAATAAATAACTGGACATTTACCGGCTAAACGGTACTGCTTCAGCTAACGAAGCAATTTATACTGAGAGAGGGAAAGGAATGAATAAGGAATTCAACATAGCAGTAGTAATGACAATCGGGATATGGCTGTTTAAGGGCAGGTAACTTCTGGCGCAATAGAAATGCAGGAAAACCTCTCCGAGGAATCGGGGTCTGATAACCGGACATTAATAACTAATTTAAAAAATACTTAACTTGTGAGAAAAAAATGATAAATGTAAAAAAAGCTATATCTCTTACACTATTCTCAGTGTCAGCGATCGTGAGCTGTTTCTTTACGGCTGCCCATGCTACTACCGTCATTGATTTTGAAGGCTACAGTGCAGGAACGATTATTGATACCGAGTACGCTGGTGAGCCAACCGTGAGCGCTGTTAATCTCGGCAGCGGACCTGACGCGGCTGTCATCTTCGACACCACAAACCCGACAGGCGGCGATATAGATCTTGTGCCTTTTGATTATAATCCGGGCAATGTCCTCATTATTCATGAAACTAACAACTGTGATGCTAACACTTGTGACAATCCAGACGATGAAGCTTCTGGTGGTATTTTCTACTTAGATTTCGCCTCGATAATCACACTTGAGAGTATTGATTTCTTTGATATTGAAGCAACGGAAAATGGTCAGACCCCCTATAATGTGATCAAGTTGTTCGATGCGGCTGATAACGAGATCATGCCTGACACGTTCTACATACCAGGCACTGGTGGTGACAACACATGGGATCAACTTTTGTTCAATGTTGACGGCGTAAAACGGATTGAACTGAATATGGCTGGCTCAGGTGCAATTGATAATATTACATACAGAGCAAGAGTCCCCCTTCCTGCCGCTGTCTGGTTATTCGCTTCTGGTTTTATAGGTTTAATAACTCTAGCCAGGCGCAAGAAAGCATAGCAGTTAAAAAGCATAGCAGTTAAAAGATAGGCAAATGCGGCTCCTTCGGGAGCCGTTTTTTTGTTTGCCGGCTTCGCCGAGCAAACAAAAAAACCCCAACCTTAAGTTGGGGTTCCAGGTGCTTGCTTGGTGAAAAGCATTGCGCTACAGCTATTTCCTTTGGCTGTTACATATCCCTGTAAACTTCAAGCTTCCTTTCGTCCATTTCCATGTCACTCCATTAGCTACCGATTAATATCCTTAGTCCCTGTAGAACTTGTTCCTTAAGTTCGTATAGCTATTATGGGTACACTACAAAAATTTAGCTATCAGCAATAAAGACAAAATAACGTAAGAAAATGCCTACAATGAAATTTGTACCTGGATACTTGACTATTAAAAGAGCAAAGCTGCATCATTGCGGTAGCACGGCAATCTCTAGCACCCCGACCTACTATCGTCCATCCATGGGCATATGCATTACCCTGATACCGTAGATCCTGTACATACTGTAATGATGACGGAACAACTTATCCCAGTTGTTGTTATTAAATCTTATGTATACATATATCACTTTTAAGCTAGATTGTACTCCGGTCACCTAAATGAATGAGCGGCACCATACTTTTATGGAGCACACCAAACACCACTACCTGTTGTTCATATAACGTGTAATAAATCACATGACTGGCGTAAGGAAAACTATAAACATCTACTCCAGCCTCGTGGCGCTGTTTTCCAATTGTCGGTGTTTCTGATATAAGTTTGATGGTTTGCCGCAGTTCAGATAGATATTTTTGTGATTGGTCTTTCCCCCATTGATTAAGTGTATAACGACGAATTTCGATGAGATCTACTTGAGCATCTGGCGTAAATCGATATGCTGATACACTAATCATATTGCCCAGATTCTAGCTCATCAAAAAATGACTCACCGTCCACGGTTTTACCACTAAAGATGTCATCTTTAGCTTTAGCCGCTTTGGACTGCAATAAGCGTAACTTTAGAGCTTCAATGCTTTTATATTCATCCACGGAGATAACGACTAGCAACTGCTTTACCATTCTTATTGATTTGAATGGGCGCACGCTGCACCTTTAATAACAAATCGCCAAATTGGGTTTTGGCATCATTGGCTGTTAGTGTTTTCATAAGTATCACCTTCATATATCGTTCGATTCATACATTTTAGACGAAACAAACGATAAATTCCAGGCAAATAAAATCTGGGTTTACGCGGCATCGAATGAAATTATTGTAACGGATGAAAAAAATTCAACCCTTTAAATCTTTTGAAGCCCTTATCCGTTGTCACCCACTCACTGTTTCCAGTACTGTTTTATGTCATTTTTTATTGTCCTTACAGGACAACGTTTTTCGTAATGCATCTTCAATAACACTATTTTGTGTACTGCCAGATTCTAACGCCTGTTTTTTTGCTTCTGAAAGAAGGAGGTCATCAATATTCACTGTAGTAGGCATAACTACCTCACATGTCTTATAGTTCATTGTTTAGCATATATTTGTAACATCATTATGTCTATTTAATAAGAACTTTGACCCGAATTGCACTTACTTAACGAAAATTTACCTCATATTCAGGGGCTACGCGGTATTCGATCCGTGGGCGTCTGCAGCATGGATGCTGCAGTCGAGCTTCCAGGGATGGATTCACGGCGGCCCTCGGATTGAATACCGCGTAGCACTAATGCTTAAGTAAGTGCCATTCAACTTAGGTGACCCCTTTGTTGCTATTATGTGACTTTTTTCTTTGAATAATATTTAACACTTTGCAGTGATCTAAAGTCGATGTCTTGCGTCCATATTGTGGCATCAAATTTTTGTGCTGTTGCATAAATTATACTGTCCGCAAATGGCAACTTGTGCTCGAGTCCACACTGGGCAGCATCAATAGCCAAAGCAGCATCTAACGCAATAACCCTTCCTTGCTCCCATATGAGCGATAGCTTCTAGCGCCATACCTTCACCGCGTTGATGAAAAACACATTTAAAAACTTCAGTGATGGTAATACTGGGAACAATTAATTTGTCAATGTTTTCTATAGGGCGTGAGAATACTTCTGCATTAGCATCACCAGCAAAATAAGATAGCCATGCTGAGGAGTCGATAACATTCATATACGGTCTTTATCACGCTTTACTTCAGTATCAATTCCCTTTAGGAAGCCTTTCATTTTTTTCATTGGTTTGATAGGAACCAGCTCTATTCGATTATGGTAAGCCAGCATTTGTATTTTTTGTCCTGATACTATCCCCATTGACTCTCTAACTTCTTTTGGGATAACTACCTGAAATTTTGGAGAAACGGTTACTGATCTCATATTTATTCCTCATCGATTCGATACTCGCCTTACTTTGTTCTTATCGATAAACCATGTCAACAACCTCAATCCATCGGGGCCGGAACACAGTATTCACAGAATAAAAACAAGGTTCGCGATTGTGACCTCGTTGAATAACATGCTGTGGTACACCGGGTATTACGAAACGTGTTTTACGTGACATACACCACCTCCATGTGACAGTAAAAATTGATTTTGAATATTTAAATAGCGCCTGATTTTAGCACACCGGCTATATTAGCAAATACTGTGTTCTGACCCCGGTTTTGGGCTGTAACCTAAGCTGATTTATAAAAGACAAATAACAACATTATTATTCATCCATGATATCTAATAGCGATTGATTATCATCAAGATTGACACCATGCCTTAAACCGGATCCATTCACTGTTTCCAGTACCGTTATATTTCTTTTTATATTTACTTTACCGGACAAAGTTCTACGTAAAGCATCTTCAATAACACGATTTAATGTAGAAGCAGATTCTAAAGCACGTTTTTTGCCGCTAAAAGAAGATGTTCGTCAATATTTATTGTAGTACGCATAGTCACCTCTTTGTTAGCTTAATAGGTTTAGCATACATTTTCTGCATAATGATATCAATATTATAAGGGCTTTGACCCTTTATTTTCATAATGATATCAATATTATAAGAGCTTTGACCCTATATTTGATTTCTTGACCCTTTATTTCCCCTAGTCCTCTATTTTTATTGATCACTAATTGATGCTCACATTGAATTTGACTTTCTATAGCTAACACATATAATTCCACATATAAATATAACGTGGAGTTTGATATGGGGCAAGTTACAATTTATTTAGATGATGAACTCGAAACAAAAATGCGCTCAGCGGCAAAATCCATGAATTTGTCACAAAGCAAATGGATAGCAGGCTTAATTGAGAAAAAAGTAAATAAAGAGTGGTCTGAATCCGTTAAAAACCTGGCCGGTGCCTGGAGTAACTTCCCTACATTAGAGGAGATTAGAAGCTCCCGGAAAGAAGACACTGAACGTGAGGTGTTGTAATGTATCTTTTAGATACAAACACTTTAATTTATTATTTTAAAGGGATGGGCAATGTTAGCCATAATTTATTATCCCAA
Organism: uncultured Gammaproteobacteria bacterium; assembly: GCA_963759005.1. Classification (GTDB taxonomy): domain Bacteria; phylum Pseudomonadota; class Gammaproteobacteria; order SZUA-229; family SZUA-229. The sequence continues at coordinate 5,932 of CAVWXQ010000039.1, read as the reverse complement.
CCTCCCCAAAATATAAGCATTCCTTCAATTGTAATTTTTGAACTAGAAGTTGGTATAGCTAAATCAACATCACCTGGCAAAAGAACAAAGCAATTACATGAATTATTGTCATTGGTCAACATCATCCCTTTTGCTGAAAAAGAAGCGAAGCTATCTGCTGAAATTCGAGTAAAATTAGAAAAACAGGGAACACCTATTGGCCCATATGATTTGCTAATTGCTGGAACAGCAATGGCGCATCAAGCAATACTGGTTTCACGGAACACTTCAGAATTTGAGCGTATAAAAAAGCTACAAATAGAGAACTGGTATTAATAAGATCCAGTAGTACTTTATTCTCCCGGCACATTGGTAAAAACTATATTATACAAAACCATTGACATATGTCATGTATATATCTTAGCGCAATAACTTAACTTGAAGACTGCTGCCCATTGATTTGCCTTTTTTTAATTCCTAAGTACCCAGCAACCGTCGACCTAGCAAGGTCTGCATATCCCGTCTGCCATCAGCAATCACATAAACATAGATACTCTTATCTAGCACACGATAAATGACACGGTAAGGTTTGAAATAAACTTCACGATATTCCCTTAAGCCCAGGTCTGACAATTCTTTAGGATAACTACCACGCTCTGGCAATTCAGTTAGATTAAGCACCATCTCTTCAATTTTACCCAATACATAATCAGCTTTTTCCGGTAAGTCAGACTCAGAGATATAATCATAAATATCTTTAAGATCACGTACCGCATCATCCGTGAGCGAGACTGTATATTTCATCAGCTATTTTTTCTACGTTGACGGATAGACTTAAATGCTTCGGTAGCAACTTGCACTTTGCCTTCTTCAATCTGACGATTACCAAGAGCCAGAATTTTTAATAAAGCCATTGCCTCCTGTTGTTGCTCATAACTTTGTATATCCTGCAAGATGGCCTTTGCTTCACCATTCTGTGTAATAATTAATGGCTCATGATGCTCACCAAGCTGTCGGATAATCTCGGAAACGTGTGCTTTAAGATAGCTAATAGGTTTGATTTGACTGCTCAATTTCATAATCGGATCTCACTTGCTTATATAGACTTAAATATAGACCTAATTACGGTCAACTGTCAATTATAAGTTAGTAGAAATCATTGCGGGTCATAGTGCCAGCCTTGAGGCAAATGCCGGGTACACGGCATTAAAAAAATGATAATCATAGACACCCCTTTGTTATTTTTGATGGTTTAAGATAAGTATTGTGTCCCCAGAATTACTGAGTATATTGGATGGTGTTGTATCAACAGATTAGTTGCACCATTTGCATTTATACCATAACTTGACCAACGATATTCACCGGGATGATTTACCATAGATGCTCTTACAGGGTTTAATTCAATATATCTCATACAGGTTAGCAAATAGGCTTCGCTGTCAACCAGCCCCGCCTTGTAACGCCCTTCCCAGAGGGTTCCACTGCGTTTATAGGTATGGTTAATATAACGCACATACTTTCTCCCCAGGTCTTGCATCATATGCATAATACTATGAGCGTGTCCCGGCGTAACCAATATATGCACATGGTTTGTCATCAAAACATAGGCATGAAGAGCCGCACCATTTTTTATTGCCGCTTCGTGCAAGTTTTCCAGGTACCGAATATAATCTTTCTCAGAATAAAAACAAGGTTCACGATTGTGACCTCGTTGAATAACATGCTGTGGTACACCGGGTATTACGAAACGTGTTTTACGTGACATACACCACCTCCATGTGACAATAAAATTGATTTTGAATATTTAAATAACACCTGATTTTAGCACACCGGCTATATTAGCAAATACTGTGTTCTGACCCCGGTTTTAGTTAGGATTTGCCTGAGAATCATGAGTAAGTCGCTATGCTGCTATACTATGTCAGTATTATATGGGCTTTGCGCCCTTTAGCGTGTCAGATAACAAAATGCGTTCAGACTTAATATCACGACTTAAACCCCTTAAGCGGCCGCTCGTGAAAATTGACTAACAGGGTAAAGTCGGCCATTTATGCTAGTTCAAAAAAAATACAAAATTGTCCGCGAATAACGCGAAAGACGCAAATAAAAGCCTATTAGATCATAGCTCAGGGAGCATGGTGCACACAACGCACCCTACGGACTTGATATTCATAAGCCAGTTTCTGGTTACTGAGAGAGGTGGAACTTCTCCTCGTCGGCTTAAACTGGACTCATGATGGAGTTGTAGTATCTGTTTAATCTTTCGCGTTGATAGTCTCTCTATTGGCATGTCGTGCTCTCATTATAAAAGGAGCAGCGTAGATCGAAATGAGCCAGAATATGCGAGAGTTCTTCACCAATGAATGGACTATAATCGTCATTTTACGGACTCAACGACTATTGACTGAAAGTCTATAGCTTGTTTCGGAACGATAAAGATTCTAAAGTTGAATTGATTAATTAAATAATGCGTCCCCAGATCTCTGTCCCCAGATCTCCCATTAATAACATGATTATTCATCCATGATATCTAACAGTGATTGATTATCATCCAGATTGACACCATGCCTTAAACCAGACCCACGTACGGTAACAAGAGTAACTTTATTTTTTTCAATCTTTCTATTAGTAGATAAAGTTCTACGTAAAGCATCTTCTATAACACGATTTAATGTAGAGCCAGATTCTAACGCCTGTTTTTTTGCTTCTGAAAGAAGACGGTCATCAATATTTACTGTAGTACGCATAGCTACCTCACATTATCTTAAAACTCATTTTCTAGCATACATTTACATCATCATTGTGTCAATATAATAAAGGCTTTGACCCCTTTACAGACCCCTTTACACAGTTTACAGTTCCGGGTTCCGATCACGGTTTCCCTTATGACTATGGATCAAATCGCCTTCCCTCTATTTTGATAATTTATTGGAAATTTCAATATCTTTCTTGAGCAGAGAATTGATAATTTCATTTAGAGAAAATTGGTGGCTTTTACTGCGTAGTTTTTGAATAAAATACTCTTTTACCTCTTTATCCAGGTATATTGGAATATCAAGTTCTTCTATTGGCCGATAGAACCTCCCCTGCTCAGCATCAGTAAAGTCATATTCGTCTTTCATCTTTGGCACCTCTTTTGATATACTTGCTGTTCTTTCTTTGTGGCCTTTCTGGCACTAATAATTCTCACACACTCTATGCCATCATCGTCTACGAACGTATGAACAACAACAGTAACAACTTCATTTAATGATTTCCCCAAAAGCACCCACCTGTCTTCCTTATGAGAATGTTCATCATCGTATTTATTAAGAGCAAAAGGATCAGCAAAAACATAAGACGCTTGTTCAAACGACACCCCATGTTTCTGAACATTGATTATTTCTTTTTCTCCATCCCATTCAAACTTCATTTAGTAAACAATATACCCTTTGTTATAACGCTTTAATTACTATAATAACCAACCAGAATTTCAGGTAAGCTATTGTTTGTTTTACGATATCTATCTGACGCATGGATAGATTTTAGCTTAATACAGCTTAATATGCCATTGACGAATTGGCTACGAAAGACAAGCTCTCTGTTCGCATCCGCTGCCCCAATGCCAGTTAATTAATGAATTTGTACGGTTTAAAGCAGCAGGAGATGCTCGTCAATATTTATTGTAGTACGCATAGCTACCTTACATATCTTAAAGCTAATTCGTAAGTTCGAGCCCTGCATGCCCTAAGATTTTATGCAAAAGGATTACATATAGTTAATGAATCAACCATCAGTCCATCTTGCATATCCTCACTCAGTAGTTGTGAACAGCCTGAGTGTAAAGCAGCTTCTACAATCAGGCTACCCCAGAAGGAAAAAAACTGACTTTGGTGACGTTTCATTGCCTGTGAAATAATATTTTTGTTAACTTGAATCAGCGGAAACTCAGCAAAGTCATTAACGATACTTTCAGCTTCTTCAAGGGACAATTTTGATTTCCCTACCCTGGTAACGCAAACATAAAACTCCTGTAGAACCTGTGTGCTTAGGATCAGATTACCTTCAGCACCAAATTTACCGATAAGCTGTTTTGCTATCGCTCCTTTTTTAGATTCGCTTTTATCAAAAGCATAAACCAGTACATTGGTATCAAAAAAAGTCTTATCGGTCATCATACAATTCTTCCCGTGTCCAGTTGCGACCATCGCTATTAAACCGGGAATCATTGGCTTGCTGTAATATCCGCTGTGTAATTTCCTGATAGTGACTGTTATTACCAATATAACCTTTTACAAATTCACGAATAACAGCATTTAATGAAGAACCTTCTTGCAGCGCGATTACACGCGCTCGCTTGAGATCTTCCTCTTCAATGGATATTGTTACATTAGTCATAATGATTGCTCCTGTAGCGACACATAATAAGTGTAGCACATATTATGTGTTGCATGAATCCATCGCGAACCCATCGGGGTCAGAACACAGTATTCACTAATATACTAAATCACATAATATATAATTTGCTGTTCTTCAACACCTGGTCGACCAGGTTGTCCAGGCCTTACTTGCCTTTTACACATTTGTTCAATTCGATCTTTAAAGTCATCCCTACCAAGAACCAACTCCTGATTCAGCGTTTCTCGGATACTATGAATGGAGTCACTATCAATACTGTTTCGAAATAATTCACGATAAGCATGCTGCTGATGCACGACGTTCTCCCCTAACGCCGAGTATATTGGATGGTGTTGTATCAACAGATTAGTTGCACCATTTGCATTTATACCATAACTTGACCAACGATATTCACCGGGATGATTTACCATAGATGCTCTTACAGGGTTTAATTCAATATATCTCATACAGGTTAGCAAATAGGCTTCGCTGTCAACCAGCCCCGCCTTGTAACGCCCTTCCCAGAGGGTTCCACTGCGTTTATAGGTATGGTTAATATAACGCACATACTTTCTCCCCAGGTCTTGCATCATATGCATAATACTATGAGCGTGTCCCGGCGTAACCAATATATGCACATGGTTTGTCATCAAAACATAGGCATGAAGAGCCGCACCATTTTTTATTGCCGCTTCGTGCAAGTTTTCCAGGTACCGAATATAATCTTTCTCAGAATAAAAACAAGGTTCACGATTGTGACCTCGTTGAATAACATGCTGTGGTACACCGGGTATTACGAAACGTGTTTTACGTGACATACATCACCTCCATGTGACAATAAAATTGATTTTGAATATTTAAATAACACCTGATTTTAGCACACCGGCTATATTAGCAAATACTGTGTTCTGACCCCGGTTTTAGTACGGTTTTAGTATTCTACCGATTACAGCAATATCAAGTAGAAATTGTTCGTGTTTTGCACGGTCGACAGGATACCCGGCGCCACATAAAATAATTGTTCCAGAGAAAAACAAGTGCTGGTTAGGATCTGCCTGAGCATCATGAGTAAGTCGCTATGCTGCTATACTATGTCAGTATTATATGGGCTTTGCGCCCTTTAGCGTGTCAGATAACAAAATGCGTTCAGACTTAATATCACGACTTAAACCCCTTAAGCGGCCGCTCGTGAAAATTGACTAACAAGGTAAAGTCGGCCATTAATGCTAGTTCAAAAAAAATACAAAATTGTCCGCGAATAACGCGAAAGACGCAAATAAAAGCCTATTAGATCATAGCTCAGTGAGCATGGTGCACACAACGCACCCTACGGACTTGATATTCATAAGCCAGTTTCTGGTTACTGAGAGAGGTGGAACTTCTTCTCGTCGGCTTAAACTGGACTCATGATGGAGTTGTAGTATCTGTTTAATCTTTCGCGTTGATAGTCTCTCTATTGGCATGTCGTGCTCTCATTAAAAAAGGAGCAGCGTAGATCGAAATGAGCCAGAATATGCGAGAGTTCTTCACCAATGAATGGACTATAATCGTCATTTTACGGACTCAACGACTATTG